>NZ_JBVILR010000002.1:158124-444206 GCF_055580265.1 Streptomyces sp. NPDC032091
CCCCCCCCCCCCCCCCCCCCCCCCCCCCCCCCCCCCCCCCCCCCCCCCCCCCCCTCTCTCCCCCCCCCCCCCCCCCCCCCCCCCCCCCCCCCGTGCGCCGCGAGGGACGCGCCGGGACGTACGGCTACCAGCGGTACCACCGGCCGCTGCCACCCGCGGGGCGGGCGACGAATCCGACCAGCCACAGGACCAGGACCGCGAGGGCGACCCACCAGAGGACCTTCACCGCGAAACCGGCACCGAAGAGGATCAGGGCGAGCAGAAGAACGAGAAGCAGGGGAACCATGATTATCAACCTCCGAAGCCGCTCATGCCCGTGCGCCGTCCGACCATGCACATGACTTTTACGTGTTTCTTATCCGCCGGAGCGGGCAGACGAGTCCACCGGCCGTCGCGCCCGGTCCCGGGGTCACGAGGCTTCGCCGGCGCCCCTCTGTGCCGCCGCCCGGGCGAGTTGGAGGAAGTCGGCCGCGGCGAGGGCGGCGAGGGTGGCGGTCGCCACGCGGGTGGGGCGCGGGGCCAGCACGGTTCCGGCCGTGATCCCGGTGGCGACCCACAGACCGGTGCAGAAGGGGCAGGTGAGCAGCTCGCCGATCGCCTTGCGGGCGCCGGTGCCGCGTACCTCTTCCTTCAGTTCGGCGGGCCCGGAGGTGCCCTCGAAGCGGGTGAACGGCGCGCGCAAGGGGCTGCTGACGGGGTCCTTGGTGATCAGGCGGGCCAGCTGATGGGTGGCCACGGCGTTGAGGACGACGTCCCAGGGGCCCGGTTGCGGCAGGGGGCGGCGCAGGGCCCGCGCGGCGGCGCCGATGCCGAGCACCGTGCCGGCGTAGAGGCCCATGAGGCCGGCATAGGCGGCGAGCGGCCGGTCGGCGTCACCCGCGTAGGCCCGGGCCTCGCGGTGCAGGTTCATCGGCGGTCCTTCCTCGGACGGGCGGATCACCTCGGTCCTCGGCCCCTGCCCTCCTGCGGGCCGCTCAACCCTGGGACGGCCGACGGGTGTCAGGCGCCGTCGGCGCGGGCGGCCGGTGCATCGCCCAGCGGATGGTGCCGGTCACCGCCGCCCCCGCGGGGGCGGCGCACCAGCGTTCGGTCCGCGGCAGCAGCGGCAGACCCAGGGGGTGCCGGGCCCAGGACGGCAGCAGGGCCACCGCGGCCGCCGCGAGCATGGCGTACGGGGGCCGCGCCGGCCAGGGCAGCGGGGGCCGGAGCAGGATGAAGCGGGCCGCGGCACGTGCCTCCCGCGTTCCTCGCAACTCCGGCCGGAAGGCCTCGATCCGCTCCGCCAGTTCCCGCGTCGTGCGGGGCGGTCGCGCCACGCCCAGGGCCCGGCCGACCCGGGCGGCGGAGGCGACGTAGGCGTCGCATTCGGCGGGGTCCAGGCGCCGGGCGCCGTACCGCTGGTGGGCCCGCAGGAAGCTGTCGACCTCGGCGACGTGCACCCACTCGAGCAGGTGCGGGTCGTCGGCGCGGTAGGGCTCGCCGTCGGGGCTCCGCCCCCGGATGCGGGCGTGCACCGCCCGTACGCCGTCCACCGCGCGCTGCGCGTCCTCGGCGGTCCCGTACGTGGTGAAGGCCAGGAAGGTGCTGGTGCGCTGGAGACGGCCCCAGGGATCTCCCCGGTACCCGGAGTGGGCCTCCACCGCGGCCATCGCGCGGGGGTGCAGGGACTGCAGGAGCAGCGCGCTCAGCCCGCCGACGAACATCGAGGCGTCGCCGTGGACGCGGCAGATCGGCTCCTCGGGCGCGAACCACCTGGGGCCCGGAGTGTCGTGGATCCTCGCCCGGTTCTCCGCGCCCGACGGACCGGCGACATGCCGGAAGAGGGCGTCGCCCAGGCGCTCGCGGGCCCGTGACGGCGCCAACCCGTCCAGCCGGTCCAGCCCTCCCAACCGGTTCACCGTTCAATTCTCACGCCACCGCCCGGTCCGGGGAAGCCCCCGTGCGGTGGGGCGCTCGGGGCCGGGGCGGCCGGCTCGACCGTCATCGTGATGCCCGTCGCGGCCAGCGCGCTGACCAGGGCGAGGCCGACGGCGAGCCGGCGCGGACGCGAGGGCCCCCGGTGCCGGGCGCGCGGCGGCGTCGGCAGCGGATCCGCGGGCCGGTTCGTGCGCGGGGTCGCGGGCCGGTCCATGCGCGGGGTCGCGGGCTGGTTCGTGGGCTGGTTCATCGCCGGGACCTGG
This sequence comes from Streptomyces sp. NPDC032091, assembly GCF_055580265.1. Classification (NCBI taxonomy): domain Bacteria; kingdom Bacillati; phylum Actinomycetota; class Actinomycetes; order Kitasatosporales; family Streptomycetaceae; genus Streptomyces; species Streptomyces sp. NPDC032091. The sequence continues at coordinate 160,305 of NZ_JBVILR010000002.1, forward strand.
TCCTCAGTAGGTGAAGCACTCGGAATGGATCCGCCCGGAGGGCACGCCCGCCCGGACCAGTGCCGCCGTCGTGGCGTCCGTCATTCCGGGCGGCCCGCACAGGTACACGTCGTGGTCGGCCAGCCCGGGTACGAGCGAGCGCAGTGCCTGCGGGGCGAGCGGGTCGTACGCCTCGTCGGAGCGTCCCACGAGGTAGTGCAGGGCGGCCTGGCGCTCGGCGGCGATGGCTTCCAGCTCGTCGCGCAGGACCAGCTGGCCGGCGTCACCGGCCCGGTAGAGCAGCGTGAGGTCACCGGGACCGGCGGGGAGCGCCTCGAACAGGGCCCGCATCGGGGTGATCCCGATGCCGCCGGCGATCAGCAGGACCTTGGGGCGGGTGCGCCGCCACCGGGTGAGCGCGCCGAACGGGCCGGTCGCCAGCACCCGGGTGCCGGGGCGCAGCCTGCGCACCCGCCGGGAGTGCGCGCCGAGCGCCTTCACCGTGATCCGCAGGCGGTCGTCGTGGACGGGGGCGGAGAGCGAGAACGGCAGGGCGGTGTGCCACAGGCCGCGCCGCAGGAACCGCCAGCGGAAGAACTGGCCCGGCTCGGCGCGGAGTTCGCGGAGCCGGCCGCCGCGGATGGTCACGGAGACCACGTCCGGGCCCTCGCGTTCGACGGCGGCGACGCGCAGCCCGTGCCGCAGGGCCTGGCGTACCGGGACGACGCCCCGGTACCAGACGAGCAGGACGGCGACGACGGTGTGCAGCAGGGCCCAGAACCAGGTGGTCACGGAGGTGACGGCGACGTCGGGGCCGGCCAGCTGGTGGACGAAGCCGAGGGCGGCGGCGATGTAGGTGAGCAGGTGGATGCCGCGCCACGTCTCGTGCGGGATCCGGCGGCGTACGGCCCCGGCGGAAGCCAGGCCCGCGCAGGCGAGCAGGGCGGCTCCGGCGTAGGCGGCGGCCACGGCCGGGTACCCGAGCAGGTCCCTGGTGGCCGTGACCAGGTCGGTCCCGCCGCGCAGGGCGTACACGAGGAGGGCGAGCAGGCCGTGGGCGGCGCAGAGGAGCAGCGCCCAGCGGCCGCCGAAGGCGTGCCAGCGGGCGAGGCGGTCGGCGCCGACGCCGTGCTCGACCGCCGGGACGCGTGCCATCAGGAAGAGCATGACCAGGATGCCGTAGCCGGCGAGGAGTCCGGTCAGGTGCGCGCCCGCCCCGATGAGGTCGTCGGGACGGGCGGACGGCCGCACCTGGGCGGCCCACAGCAGGACGACCGCGGCGGCTCCGGCGGCCAGGCCGGCGCGCAGCCGCTGGGGCGCGGTCTTCATCGGCGCACGTCCCTTCCACGGGGGTGTTCGGCGTGGTCCCTGGCCGTGGTGCGGGGGTGCCCGAACGGGCCGGCAGGGAGCGATAGCAGTGGCAACTATGTGCAAATTCGCTCGCGCCGGGCAATGACGATCTCCATGCAATGACTTCCGTCACGTGCGCCAACTGGGGTCGAGTGTCCTGTTATGCGGAGTTTTGGAGTTCTCCCGGGACCCGACCCGCACGCCGCTTCCTCACACATCCGGCTTTGCGTTTCCGCAGGACAGGCGTACGAGGGCGACGTGCCTACCACGCGCCGGACGGCCGCTTTGGGGAACTCTTTACTTTCGGGCCGCCGCGGCGTCCGTGACGTCCAGGAAGACCTGGCCCAGCTCGGGCCAGCGCCGCTTCAGCTCGGTGCGGACGCGGACCATCGCGTCCTCGACGGTCTCGCTGTCGTAGCCGGCCGTCAGGTCGATGCCGGCGGCGAGGAGCACCGCGTCGGGACCCAGGCGCATGGTCAGCAGGGCCGTCACGGAGTCGATCTCGGGCTGGCCGTCGAGGAAGGCGTGGACCTCGTCCCGCAGGCGCGGGTCGGCGGCCTCGCCGATCAGGTGGGTCCGGGCGCCCTTGCCGAGCACGTACGCCACGTAGACGAGCAGGACGCCGATGAGGATGGAGGCGCAGGCCTCGTACGCCACCTGCCCGGTCGCCAGGTGGAGCGCCATCCCCCCCATCGCCAGGAGCACCCCCACGCAGGCCGTGCCGTCCTCGGCGAGCACGGTCCGCAGGGCCGGATCGCGGCCTTCCCGGACCTCCTCGGCCATCCCGTGGCCGGCGGCCCGTGCGGCCCGCCGTACCTGGAGGACGGCGCGCAGCAGTGAACCGGCTTCGGCGAGGAGGGCGACGAACAGGACCGCCAGACCGATGGCGTACCCCTCGTGCGTTTCCCCGCCGCCGTCGCGGAAGGCCTCCACCCCCTGGAACACCGAGAAGCACCCGCCCGTGACGAAGATCCCGACCGCGGCGAGCAGTGACCAGAAGAACCGCTCCTTGCCGTAGCCGAAGGGGTGCAGCTCGTCGGCCGGGCGCCTGCTGCGGCGGACCGAGGCCAGGAGGAACACCTCGTTGAGGCTGTCGGCCACCGAATGGGCGGCCTCCGAGAGCAGGGCGGGCGAGCCGGCGACCACCCCTCCCACGGCTTTGGCCGCGCAGATCACGAGGTTCGCCGCGAGGGCCACCCACACCGTGACCCGTGTCTCGCCGTCCCGTCCGGCCATGATCCGCTCCCTCGCCCCGCCGCGGCGCCCGGCCGCCTCCGCCCGTCCCTCCCGCCCGTGCTCGCTGCGCCGCGGTTCAAACCTCGCGGCCGCCTCGGCGACGGGGCCACGGGCGGCTCCCGGGAGGAGCGAGGGTCAGTGCGTGGGCGAGGGGGTCATGTCCTTCTGGGCGGCCGCCGGCAGGTCGTAGACGTGGCCGGGGGTCAGGACGCCGGTCAGCGCCTGGCCGAAGACCGTGCTCGGTTCCTCCTGCCGAGGCCCGTACGGGATGTCGGTGTTGAGCAGGACCACCATGGTCGCCCGCTGCTCGGGCAGGTACATGGTGAGGGACTGGTAGCCCGGCAGCGAACCGTTGTGGCCGATCCAGCCCTGCACGTCGAAGATGCCCAGGCCGTAGCCCGCGCCGGGGATGCTGGTGGGCGGGGTGTCGAGGCGCTGCTTCTGCATGGCGGGGCCGACCATGCGCGTGCCGTCGGGGAAGACGCCGGTGGCCAGGGTCTTCGCCCAGATCCGCAGGTCGTGCAGGTCGGAGATCATCGCGCCGGCGGCCCAGCCCCAGGAGGGGTTCCAGTCGGTGGCGTCCTCGGTCTTCCCCGATGCCGTCTGCCGGGTGTAGCCGTGGGCGTGCGGGGTGGGGAACGAGGCGTCGTCGGGGAAGCTGGTGCGGGTCATTCCGGCGGGGCGCAGGACGTGGTCGCGGATGTAGGCGGGGAGCGGCTGCCCGGACTGCTTCTCGACCACCAGGCCGAGCAGGATCAGGTTGGTGTTGGAGTAGTTGAACTGCGCGTTCGGTGCGAAGATCACCGGCTTGGGCGCCTTGAAGGCGTAGTCGAGCAGTTCCCGGGGGGCGAAGTGGCGCGTCGGGTCGGTGGTGAGCGCCTTGTAGAAGGTCTCCGTCGCCGTGTAGCTGAGCAGCCCGCTGCGCATGCCCGCGAGTTCCCTCAGGGTCACCTTGTCGCCGTTGGGGACGCCCTCGACGTACTTGCCGATGGGGTCGTCCAGGCCCACCTTCCCCTGCTCGGCGAGCTGGAGCACCGCCGTCACGGTGAACGTCTTGGTCTCGCTGCCGATGCGCGCGTAGAAGTCCGCCGCCATCGGCTGTTTCGTCGCCTTGTCGGCGATGCCGAAGGCCCGCGTGTACTCGCCCTTGCCGGGCGCGGATATCCCGACGATGACGCCCGGGACACCGGTCTTCTTCAGTACGTCCTGGACGGCCCTGTCCAGCTTGGCGGCCGTGGCGGCGTCGAGGGTGGGGAAGCCGGCCGCCGGGGAGGGTTCCCCCGAGGCGGTCGGCCGGGGGGCGGGCGGCGTTCCCTGCGCCAGGGCACCGGTCGCCGGGAGGGCGAGGAGGCCCGCCGTGGCGAGCCCCACGCAGGCCTTCCGGTACGGGCGCTGTCGCTTCTGTGTACGGCTCACTGCGGCCTCCTACCCGGCCGGGACCTCGCGTCCTTCCCAGGTTAGGCGGGGCGGTATCCACCCGCACGGGGGAACGGAGGCCGCGGAGGCCCGCTGCGGCCCTGCCCCCTGGATGTTCGCCCGGCGTTCGGAGCCGGCGGGTGTGGGTAGCCGGGCGGGGACGGCAGTGCGCGGCAGGTGGAAGAGGAGGAGCGATGATCAAGCAGGAGCAGCTGGCGGCCCTGGAGGGGTGTGCGGCCTATACGGAGGGGGGCCAGCGGGTCGGCGGGGTGGAGTACGTCCTGGTGGACGACACCACCGGCAGGCCCGAGTGGGTGCGGATCACCGACCGGGCGTCCGGCCTGGGAGGGGTGTTCGCCCCGTTGCGGCACGCGGTGCTGGAGCGGGAGCGGCTGGTGCTGCCGTACGCCGTCTCGCTGATCGAGCGGGCTCCGTGCGCGGCGTACGACTGCGGGAGCCTGCCGACCGTGGCGGAGGAGCAGCGGTTGTTCGCGCACTACGGGCTGACGGACGTCCGGGAGGAAGTCAACGCCGAGCCCGGTTCGGGCTGGAGCCGGATGGACCGGGCGGGCGCCCTCCGCGAGGGGACCGCGGGCCGGGAGGCTCGCGTATCGCGGCTGCGGAGGGCGCTGCCCGGGCGGTGAGCGGCTGGACCGGGCGGGGCGGCGGGCGTACCCGGCCGCCCCGCCCCCTACTCGTCCCGGCGGGCGCGCACGGCGTTGAACTGGGCTCCGGCGAGGAGCGCCAGGTTGGTGACGTAGAGCCAGACGAGGAACACGACGGTCCCGGCCAGTGAGCCGTACAGCCGGTTGTAGGTGCCCGACTCGGCGTAGAGGGTGAACAGGCCGGAGGCGCCGAGCCAGAGCAGTGCCGCCAGGACCCCGCCGGGCAGGCAGCGCCGGGTTCCGCGGGCCGGGCCCGGGCCCGTGCGGTAGAGGACGAGGATCAGCGCCGTGACGATCAGGAGCAGGACCGGCCACCGCAGGAGGGCGAGCGTGTCGCTGCCGGCGTGACCGGCCGCCGCGGCGAGCCGGCGGACCACGGGGCCGGTGGCGACGAGGCTCGCGGCACCCGCCACCAGCAGGGCCAGCAGCGCCGCGGCGGTCAGGGCCAGGACGTGTGCCGAGCGCAGGGGCGGGCGGGTGTCGGGCAGCCGGTGCATGGCGTGCAGGGCGCGGCGGAAGACCGCCAGGTAGCTGGAGGCCGACCACAGGGCGCTGAGGACCGCGCTGCCGAGGAGGAGCCAGAGGGAGGACGGACCCGAGGTGAGGCCGTCCAACGCCTCCCGGAGCACCTGGGCCGACTGGGGAGGGGCGTACGAGGTGAGGTCGAGGATCAGCCGCTCGCGGGTGCCCGCCCCGGCGAGCCCGACGAGGGAGACGCACACGAGGAGCGCGGGGACCAGGGCGAGGACCGCGTAGTAGGTGAGCGCCGCAGCGTGGTCGGCGACGTTGTCGTCCCAGAGCCGTACCGCGGTGCGGCGCAGCTCTGCGGTGATCCGTCCGGCGGGGGTGCGGTGTCCGGGGGCGCGCCGGTTCGCGGGGAGGGTTTCGGGTGCCACGGACCGCTCCTGCCCCGGCATGCGGAACGGATACCCCGTCAGTTCGGGCGTTTTCCCGGGTCGTTGGTGCCCGGCTCGCGTGCATCGGCGCCGTGCGGCGGGGTACACGCGGCTGCACGGTACGAAGCCGGTCACGGAGGGAGCGGTCGATGGACCTGCGCGGGAAGCTCGCCGCGGCGCGCCGGGCGAAGGGGAAGCGGCGGACGCAGGGGGCGGAGAGGGCGGAGGGGGCGGAGAGGGTGCGGGAGCCGGCCCCCGTCGTCCGGCCTCCCACGCGGCCCGCGCTGCGGGCACTGGCGGTGCTGGCGGCCTTCGCCGGGACGGTGCTGTTCAGCCTGGTCCTGGCCCACGTCACCCTGGAGCCGTCGGCGGCGTCGGCCGGGCTGGTGCACAGCAACACCCGCCCGGGCGCCTCGATCGGCCCGTACCTCGACCGCGCGTCCGTCAGGGTGGCCGCCGAGCAGCTCGGCGGGAACGTCCTGCTCGGCGTTCCCTTCGGGGTGCTGCTCCCGGTGCTCCTGCCGCAGGCCCGCGGGCTGCTGAGGGTGGCGGCGGTGACGGCCGTGGTGATGACGCTCGTCGAACTGATCCAGGGCGCGCTGGTCACCGGGCGCGCCTTCGACGTGGACGACGTCATCCTCAACACCACGGGAGCACTGCTCGGCTATCTCCTCCTGGGCCGCCGGATGGGCCGGGCCGTCCATCCGCGCCGCCACCACTGGTGGCACCGCCTGACCCGCCGTGGCGTCCGCGCCCCCGCCGGCGGGTCGCCGGTGCCACCGGCCCGGTAGGCGGAGCCCGATGCGTGACCGAGACCCGCACGCCCACGACGAGAAGGGACGGCCGAGATGGGCGAGATGCTGATCGGAACGTGTTCCTGGACGGACAAGGCCCTCGTGGGCAGCGGGTGGTACCCGCCCGGGCGCCGCAACCCGGAGGGGCGGCTGCGGCATTACGCCGAACGGTTCCCGGTCGTGGAGGTCGACTCCGCCTACTACGCCCTCCCCGGCGTGCGCACCAGCACGCTCTGGGCGGAACGCACCCCGCCGGGCTTCCACTTCGACGTCAAGGCGTTCTCCCTCCTCACCGGCCACCCGACCCGCAAGGCCGCCCTGCCCGCCGACCTCCGCGGCTACGAAGCCGGGGACCCGGAACTCCTCGACGAGGTCTGGCACCGTTTCGGCGCGGCTCTTGGGCCGCTCGCGGACGCCGGCCGGCTGGGCGCCGTACTGTTCCAGTTCCCGCCCTGGTTCACCCCAGGCCCCCGGGCGGAGGCCGTGCTGCACCGCACCAGGGAGCGGGCGTCTCGGTGGCCGACGGCCGTGGAGTTCCGCCACCCCGACTGGTGGCGCGAGGACCGGCGGGAGCGCACCGCCGGCCTGTTGCGGGACCTGGACGCCACCGCCGTGGCCGTGGACACGGCCCAGGGGCTGCCCACCTCGATGCCGCCTGTCACCCCGGTGACCTCCCCGGCGCTCGGAGTGGTCCGCTTCCACGGCCGCAGCGCGGCCTGGGGAACCGGCGGCAAGGAGGACCGATTCCGGCACGCGTACACCCGGGAGGAGCTGCGCGGCTGGCTGCCGCGCCTGCGCTCCGTGGCGGACCGCGTCGACCGGCTGCACGTCCTGTTCAACAACTGCTGCGGTGACGCCGCCGTACGCGCCGCCGAGACCCTGCGCGGCCTGCTGGACCCGCACGGGGCCGCCGCCCCGCGGGCCCGCACCGTCGGACCTATCCTGGAGACGGCGGCCGGAAGTGCGAGCGGCCTCTCGGCCGCCGGGTCCGGGCACGCGCGCGCACCCCTCTCCGTACCACCGCGCCCGCGTGCCGGCTCAGCACCCCGGCGACGACGCGGCTGACCCGAGGGGTCGGCGCAGGCGGGAGGATCGGACCGTGCCGCAGCGAGGTGCAGGGGAACGCCGGATCGTGCTGGTCAGGCATGCCAAGGCGGTGCCCAAACACGTCACGGAGGACTTCGACCGCGCGCTCTGCGACCGCGGCTCCCACGATGCGCCGTTGGCGGGCGACTGGCTGGAGCGGTCCGGCTTCGCCGTGGACCTGGCCCTGTGTTCCCCGGCCCGGCGGACCCGCCAGACCTGGCAGCTCATGCTGCCCCGGCTGAGCCAACCGCCGCCCACCGTCTACCAGGAGGGCCTGTACGAGGCCGAGGCGCACGACCTACTCTCCGCCGTGACGGGGGTGGCGGCCGAGGTGACCGGCCTGGTGCTGGTGGGCCACAATCCGGCGGTCCACGACCTCGCCAAGAGCCTGTGCGGCGGCGGCCCGGGACCGCTCGTACGGCGTCTGCGGACCGCCTTTCCCAAGTCCGCCGTCGCCGTGCTGACCGTGGACGGCGGCTGGGGCGACGTCGCGCCCCGCGCGGCGCGCCTGGCCGCCTTCTGGGCGCCGGGCGACGACGACTGACCGCACCCGGCGCCCCCGGCGCCCCGTCAGCGGGGCGGCCGGGCCTCGCCCGCGCTGCGCAGGACCACCGTGCTGTGCGCGCACAGACGGAGGGTGGCGTCCGGCTTGAGCTCGCGTTCGTCCGGGGTGTCGGTGGTGGCGGTGTCGACGAGGAGGATCCAGCGGGTGGCGAACCGTTCGTCGGGGAGGCGGAAGGAGACGGCCGTGTCCGAGCTGTTGAACATCAGCAGGAAGGAATCGTCGGTGACCCGGTTGCCGTAGCGGTCCGGCTCCGTGATCGCCTGCCCGTTGAGGAACATGGTCAGCGCGCCGGCCTGCGGCCAGCTCCAGTCCTCCTCCTGCATCGGTGACGCGTCGGGGCGCAGCCATTCGACGTCCGCCGGCGGCCGGTCGGCGTGGCCCACCGGTCGTCCGGAGAAGAAGCGCCGGCGCCGCAGGACGGGGTGGTCGCGGCGGAGCCGGATGAGGCTTGAGGTGAAGGCGAGGAGCGAGCGGGCCTCCTCGTCGAGGTCCCAGTCGATCCAGGTGGTCGGGTTGTCCTGGCAGTAGGCGTTGTTGTTGCCGCCCTGGGTGCGGCCCAGCTCGTCCCCGTGGCTGATCATGGGGATGCCCTGGGAGAGGACGAGCGTGGTCAGCAGGTTGCGCTGCTGGCGTGCCCGCAGCGCCAGGACGGCCGGGTCGTCCGTCTCCCCTTCCGCCCCGCAGTTCCAGGACCGGTTGTGGTCCTCCCCGTCGCGCCCGTCCTCGCCGTTCGCCCCGTTGTGCTTGTTGTCGTAGGAGACCAGGTCGCGCAGGGTGAAACCGTCGTGGGCGGTGACGAAGTTGACGCTGGCGAGCGGGCGGCGCCGGTCGTTCTCGTACAGGTCGGCGGAGCCGGTGATGCGCGAGGCGAATTCGCCGAGCGTGCCCTCGGCGCCGCGCCAGTAGTCCCGGACGGCGTCGCGGTAGCGCCCGTTCCACTCCGACCACAGGGGCGGGAAGTTCCCGACCTGGTAGCCGCCCTCCCCGAGGTCCCACGGTTCGGCGATCAGCTTGACCCGGCTGATCACCGGGTCCTGCTGGATGACGTCGAAGAAGGCGGAGAGCCGGTCGACCTCGTGGAACTGCCGGGCCAAGGTGGCGGCGAGGTCGAACCGGAAGCCGTCGACGTGCATCTCCTGCACCCAGTAGCGCAGGGAGTCCATGATGAGCTGGAGCACGTTGGGGTGGCGCATCAGCAGGCTGTTGCCGGTGCCGGTGGTGTCGTAGTAGTGCGAGCGGTCCTCGTCGACGAGCCGGTAGTAGGCGGCGTTGTCGATGCCCTTGAACGCCAGGACCGGGCCCTTGCCGTTGCCCTCGGCGGTGTGGTTGTAGACGACGTCGAGGATGAGCTCGATGCCCGCCGCGTGCAGTGCCTTGACCATCTCCTTGAACTCGGTGACCTGCGCGCCGCGGCCGCCGGTCGCCGCGTAGGCGTTGTGCGGGGCGAAGAAGCCGATGGTGTTGTAACCCCAGTAGTTCGACAGGCCCTTCTCGGCCAGATGGCCGTCCTGTACGAACTGGTGCACGGGCATCAGTTCCAGGGCGGTCACCCCGAGACCGGTCAGGTGGTCGAGGATCGCGGGGTGGGCGATGCCCGCGTAGGTGCCGCGCAGCTCCTCCGGCAGGCCGGGGTGGGTGCGGGTGAGGCCGCGGACGTGGCCCTCGTAGATGACGCTCTCGCCGTAAGCGTGTCCGGGCGGCCTGTCGTCGCCCCAGTCGAAGCGGCGGTCGGTGACCACCGAGAGCATGGTGTGGCCCGCGCTGTCGAGGGTGTTGGGCTCCCCGCCGTCCGCGAAGCGGTGCCCGAAGAGAGACTCGTGGTGGTCGAGCTGCCCGTCGATGGCCGTGGCGTACGGGTCGAGCAGCAGCTTGGCCGGATTGCAGCGGTGACCGGCGGCCGGGTCGAAGGGGCCGCTGACGCGGTAGCCGTAGCGCTGGCCCGGCCCCACGTCCGGGAGGTGGATGTGCCAGGCGGAGCGGTCGATCTCGGTCATCCGGACCCGGGTCTCCTGACCCGCGTCGTCGAGCAGCACCAGGTCGACGGCGTCCGCGACCTCGGAGAAGAGTGCGAAGTTGGTTCCGGAGCCGTCGTAGGTCGCTCCCAGGGGATACGGTTTGCCCGTCCATGTACGCATGGGGTGACGCTACTGTCGGCGGAGCCTCCAGGACCGCTGGTACGCCGGATCAGCATGTCGCCGTCGGCCGGCGTCAGGGGCGCGTGGCGGCGTCGCTGTCCGGGTAGAGGGCGAAGACCTGGTCCAGGCCGACGATGCGCAGGATGCGCAGGGTCGGGCCGGGGAGCGCGGCGAGCGCGATGTCCGCCCGGGCGGCGAGGGCCTGCGCACGGGCGGCGAGGAGCGCGGTGATGCCGCTGGAGTCGCAGAACCGCAGGCCTTCCAGGTCGACCACGAGGCGCTGGCCCGGCTGGAGCGTCAGCGCGCCGAGCCGCTCGCGCAGGTGCGGAGCGGTCGCGTGGTCGAGGTCGCCGGCGATCTCCAGGACCGGACCGGTCACGGCGTCGCGGAGGGTGAGGGTGAGGGGGAACGGGCTCATACGGGATCTCTCGTGGTCTGGCCTGGGGAGGGTACGCCGAGGGCGAGGACGGCCGTGTCGTCGTCGAGGCCGTCGCCGAACCCGGCGAGCAGGCCGGTCAGCGCCTCGACGACGGCGTGCGGTGACGCGCCGGCGTGAGCGGTGGCGAAGGCGAGCAGGGCCTCCTCGCCGTACAGGCTCCTGCGGTCCTCGCCCGTACGGGCCTCGGTGAGCCCGTCGGTGTAGAGCAGCAGGGTGTCACCGGGGCCGAGGGTGGTGGCCGCCGTGCCGAAGGGGGCGTCGGGCAGGATACCGACGAGGAGGCCGCCGGGCGTGGGCAGGTACTCCGCCGTGCCGCCGGCCCGCAGCACCAGGGCCGCGGGGTGCCCGCCGGAGGCGAGCTCGACGCGGACCTCGCCCGTGACGGTGTCGCGCAGCAGGGTGCCGAAGGCGGCCGTGCAGTAGCGGGGGTCCCCGTCGGCCGCGTAGCGCTCGTAGAGCACCCGGTTCAGGGTCGTCAGGGCGGAGACGGGGTCGGGGTCGTGCAGGGCGGCGGCCCGCAGGGTGTAGCGGGTCAGGGAGGTGACCGTGGCCGCCTGGGGGCCCTTGCCGCACACGTCGCCGAGGAAGAAGGCGAAGCGCTTGCCGTCGAGGGGGAAGACGTCGTAGAAGTCGCCGCCGAGCTGATCGGGGGAGGCGGTGTGGTAGTAGGCCGCCGTCTCCATCCCTTCGACCGGCGGCAGGGTGGAGGGCAGCAGCGACTGCTGGAGGGTGGCCAGGACTTCCTGGAGGCGGGCCCGGTCGGCCTCCGCGCGCCTGCGGGCCTCCTCGGCCGCCTCGCGGCGCCTGAGCAGCTCCTCCTCGTACGCGCGGCGGTCGCGGGCGTCGAAGACGGTGGTGCGGATCAGCAGGGGCTCGCCGGTGGCGCCGTACCGGACCGCCGAGGAGACCAGCACCGGTATCCGGCCGCCGTCCTTCTGCCTGATCTCCAGGGCGATGCCGCTGATCCGGCCCTGCATGCGCAGCAGCGGCGCGAAGTGCGTCTCGTGGTAGAGCTTGCCGCCCACCGTCAGCAGGTCGGTGAAGCGCATCCGGCCCACCACCGCCTCGCGGTCCAGGCCGAGCCAGTCCAGCAGCGTGGCGTTGATCTTCGCTATGCCGCCGTCCATCATCGTGGAGAGGTAGCCGCACGGCGCGTTCTCGTACAGGTCCTCGACGCTGTCCTCGAGCAGGGCCGCGAAGGCGGCGTCCGACGTGGCCGCGTCGTCGCCCTCCTGCGGTTCGGGCTGTTGCCCGACGCGGCACATCACCGCAGACCGGCCAGGAACGCGGTCATCGCGGCGTTGGTGGCCTCGGGCGCGGACAGCTGCGGGCAGTGCCCGGTCGCGTCCAGCGTCACGAGCGTCGAGCCGGGCACCGCCCGGTGGACGAACGCGCCGACCTCCCGGGGGGCGATGACGTCCTCGGCGCATTCCAGCACCAGGGTCGGCACCCGCACGCCCTTCAGGTCGTCCCGGGAATCCGACAGGAAGGTGGTGCGGGCGAAGACCCGCGCCATGTCCGGATCGGTGGCGCAGAAACTGTTCTTCAGCTCCGCGCCGAGCTCCGGCCGGTCCGCGTTACCCATGATCACCGGGGCCATGACCGCCGACCAGCCCAGGTAGTTCGACTCCAGCGAGGCCAGCAGCTCGTCGATGTCCGCCGCGCTGAACCCGCCCCGGTAGTCCTCGTCGTCGATGTAGCGGGGCGACGGAGCCACCATCACCAGCGCGCCGATCCGTTCGGGCGCCATGCCGGCGGCCAGCACCCCCACCATCGCGCTGACCGAATGCCCCACGAACACCGCTCCCTCAAGGCCGAGGGCCGCGCAGACCTCCACCACGTCGGTGGCGTACCCGGTCAGCGAGGAGTAGCGGTCCTCGCTGAAGGCGGACGGGTCCGCGCCGCCCGAGCCCACGTAGTCGAACAGCACCACCCGGTGATCCCGCGCCAGCGCGGGGACCGTCAGCCGCCACATGTTCTGGTCGCAGCCGAATCCGTGCGCCAGCACCACCGCGGGTCCCTCGGGGTTGCCGACGACGGAGACGTTGTTCCTGCGGACGATATCCATACCGGTCAGTCTCTCAAGCCGCCGCCACCCCTCCGGCACCGGCGGTGACGCGGTGGCCGGAACGTGCATCCGCCGGCCCGTGGCGGGTGGAACGCTCTGTACGAGCTGTCCTGATCCACCGGCTCGCGTACGTGTGTCCGGTGGCCGATTCCCGGAAGTGGCCCCATGACCGTCTCCGTAGTCCTCTTCACGTCCGATCTGCGCGTGCACGACCACCCTCCGCTGCGGGCCGCCCTGGAGGGCGGTGGGGAGGTCGTGCCGTTGTTCGTGCGCGACCCTGCCGTGGACCGGGCCGGCTTCGCGGCCCCGAACCGCCTGGCCTTCCTCGCCGACTGCCTCGGTGACCTGGACCAGGCGCTGCGGGACCTGGGCGGCCGCCTGATCGTGCGCTCCGGCGAGATGGTCGAGGAGGTGTCCGCGGTGGTGCGCCGGGCGGACGCCGATGAGGTGCACATGGCGGCCGGGTACACGGCCTTCGCGCGGGCCCGGGAGGCACGGCTGCGGCACGCGCTGGAAGCCGAGGGGTGTCGTCTCTACGTCCACGAGGGCGTGACCGGTGTCGTACCTCCCGGCCACGTCACCCCGCAGGGATCGGACCACTTCGCCGTCTTCACCCCGTACTTCAGGCGCTGGCAGGCCGAACCGCCGCACGCTCCCCTGCCCGCGCCCCGGCGGCTGCGGGTGCCCGCAGCGCTGAGGTCGGAGGAGGTGCCCGGATCGTCTGGGCTGTCGGGGGTGTCGCCGGGACTGGCGCCCGGCGGCGAACGCGAGGGGCGCAAGCAGCTGCGGTACTGGCTGTCGCGCCATGTCGACACCTACGAGGAACGGCATGACGACCTCGCGGGGGACGCCACGTCCCGGCTCTCCGCCCATCTGCACTTCGGAACGCTGTCGGCACGGGAGGTGGTGTTCCGGGCGGGCCGGGGCGGGGGGCCGGGCGCCGCGGCGTTCATCCGCCAGGTGTGCTGGCGGGACTTCCACCAGCAGGTGCTCGCGGCCCGCCCGGAGACCGCCGAGCAGGACTACCGCTCCCGCGAGGACCACTGGCGGCGGGGGCGGGAGGCGGAGGCGGACCTGTCGGCCTGGCGGGAGGGCCGGACGGGGTACCCGGTCGTCGACGCCGCCATGCGGCAGCTCGCCCACGAGGGGTGGATGCACAACCGCGGCCGGCTCATCGCCGCCTCGTTCCTGACCAAGACGCTCTACGTCGACTGGCGCGAGGGCGCCCGCCACTTCCTGAGCCTCCTGGTGGACGGGGACGTGGCCAACAACCAGCTGAACTGGCAGTGGGTGGCCGGCACCGGAACGGACTCCCGGCCCAACCGGGTCCTCAACCCGGTACTGCAGGGCCACCGTTACGACCCCCAGGGGGCGTACGTGCGGCGCTGGGTCCCCGAACTCGCCCGGATCGGCGGCGCGGCGATCCACGAACCCTGGCGGCTGACCGGCCCCGAGCGGGCGGCTTACGCCTATCCGGATCCGCTGATCGCCCTCCGGGACGGCCTGGCGAGGTTCCGGCACGCGCGCGGCCTGCCGGCGTAGCGGATCTTCGGCCGGTGAAGCGGGTGGAGCAGCGCTAATTCGATGCGGAAACGATGCGAGTTGATCGGGGTGGGGCCGCCCGGAGAACCTGAACGCGTCGCGTCCGCCGGGGTCCGGAGATCTCATCCCCCCCACGGCGGTTGTCTTCGCTCCGGCGGGCGCGGTGCCTGGAGGCGATCCGGAGGAGGCGGCGTCATGAGCGCAGCGCACGCGGGCGGCGGGCCGGAGGAGCCGGTCCGGGACGCGGAGATCGTCTCCTTGCTGCTCCAGGGCGATGACCGGTGGCTCGCGCTGGCGCACCGTCGCTGGAGCCGTCTCGTCCAGGCCCATGCCGTACGGGTCCTGGGGGACGCGCGCGAGGCGGAGGACGTCGCCCAGCACGTGTTCGTCGCGGCGTGGCGCGGCCGCTGCGGGTTCCGTCCGGACCGCGGCACGTTGTCGGCGTGGCTGATGGGCATCACCCGGCACAAGACGGCGGACGCCCTGAGCGCTCGGACACGGCGCCTGGAGCTCGTGGCCGCCGCCGGGGGGCAACCGCGCGACGAGACGGCCGGGGGCGTCGAGCAGGTGATCGACCGGATCGTGATCACCGAGGAGCTCGCCCGGCTCCCCCGGGTCCAGCGCGACGTTCTCGCGCTCACGTACTTCGCCGGTCTCACCCAGGTGCAGATCGCCGACCGCACCGGGATGCCGCTCGGCACCGTCAAGAGCCATGCCCTGCGGGGCATGCGCAGGCTCCGTCTGCGCGCGGCCTCCGGCGCCGTGGACGGCGGGGACTGAAAGGGGACCCGCCGGCGGCCGGACGCGGCACCGGCAGTGACACCGTCGCACGGGGTGCCGTCAGGGCGACGGGACCGCCGCGTTCGGCTCCGCGTAGAGCGCGGAAAGGGCGTCCAGCGCCTCCCGCAACCCGTGAGGACGCCTCATCCCCGCCCTCACGGCCCGCGTCGGCCATCCCGGGCCCGCGAGGAAGACGAGGGGAGCGGTCCTCGCCCCCCTGAGGCCGAAGGCCGTCGACGCCACCTGCCGGGCCAGCGCCCCGTCCGCCGTCGAGCGGGACTGCGACCACAGCACCACGGCCACCGGACCCGACCGGCCCACCGCCGACCGCAGAGCCTCCGCCGGCACGGCAGCGCCGAACATCCGCGCCGGCAGCCCCCGTTCGGCCAGAGCCGCCGCCAACGCCTCCAGGGGCAGCGTGTGCTGCTCCCCCGGCAGACAGGCCAGCACCACCGGCGCCGCGTGGGCCGGCACCCGGGGAACGGCGGCGGCCACCTGCCGCAGCACGGTCGACACGTGCCACGACAGCAGGTGCTCCACCTCGACGTACCGGTCGTCGGTGGACTCCCACTTGCGCCCCACCGCGTGGAGGGTCGGCACCATCACCTCCTCCCAGGCGGCCACCAGGCCGTGAGCCCGCATCGTCCGGCGGAGCAGGGCGTCCATGGCCGGGCCGTCGAGCCGTACCGCGGCACGCGCCAGCCCGCGGCACTCCTCCCGCACCGTCCCCAGGGGCAGCCCGCCCCCGGGACGGCCCCGGCGGCCGCGCCCCGGGGCACCCGACGACGCGGCCGCTTGCGCCGGCGCGGAGGGCTCGCTCCCGGCATCCGCTCCGGACCGGCGGCGCGAAGCCGCCGCCGCACGGGCGGCCTCGCCCGGGGGGATCCCGGATGAGGTGAGGCGGCACATCTCCTCCAGCACGGCGATGTCGCCGGGCATCCACCGCCGGTGCCTGCCGCCTTCCCGGACGGCCGGCCCGATTCCGTACCGCTGCTCCCAGGAGCGCACGGTGGTGGGTGACACTCCCAGTCGCCGCGCCACCGCGCCCGTGGTGACACCGGGGGCTTCGTCGGTCATGCCCCCACACTACGACGCGAAAACGATGCGAGCCGGAACGGGGCGGGGGCCGGGCCGCGGTCTACGGGGCCGGCTCGGCCAGCGACCGCGCCAGTCCTTCGGTCAGCCACTTGTGGGCCACCGTCATGTTGAGCCCGCGGCCGCCGGTGACCGTGTCGACGAGGGCCCAGTAGCGTTCCAGGCGGGGATCGAACCCCGAGGAGCGCGACGCCAGCCCGTGCAGGAACGCGCGGAAGGCGGGCGTGTCGAGCTCCCGCCGCGCCCGTGCGTGCGCGGACACGAACGCGTCGACCGCCGCCCCGGCCCGGGGCGGCCGTCCCGCGAACACCGCGGCGGCGGTCAGGGCGGCGGCTTCGTCCAGCTCCGCGTAGAGCGCCGGGGCGCTGCGCATCTCCTCGTCGTGGTCCTGCGTCCAGCGGGTGAAGCCGGGTGTGGAGATGAGCAGGTGGAGTTCGGCGTAGGCCAGCGCGGTGTCCGGGCCGGGGTCGCGCGGCGGCTCCGGGGAGAGCATCGCGACCATGCTCTCCAGGCGGTGGCGGGGCATGGTCCCGGACAGTTCGCCGAACCAGTGGTCGGTGAGGGTGCGCTGGGCCTGCGGGAGCCGTTGCACCCGGGAGAGGACCTCCAGGCGGTGCAACCGCTCGCCGCTCGGGCAGTCGTCCAGGGCCTGGAGGGTCGCCTGCCGCCAGCGCAGCTCGACGAGTCGTTCCTGCACCGCCTCCAGCTCGGTTTCCACCAGCTCGTGCAGGGAGCACTCACCCGTGACCACCCGTGTGACGGTGGCGATCGGAGTGTCCAGCGCCCGCAGCCGGCGTATGAGCCGGATCCGTTCCCACGCCTCGGGTCCGTAGCGGCGGTGCCCGCCCGCGCTACGGGCGGCGACGGGCAGCAGACCGCTGTCGGAGTAGTAGCGGAGGGTCTTCACGGGGACCCCCGTTCCCTCGGCGAGTTCACCGATGCTCCACGTGGTCTGCGTCACAAGCCCTTGAACCTCCAGCGCGCGGGAGGTCCTAGCGTAAGCCGCAACCGAGCCCGGCCGGCCGCCCGTTGGCCGCCGGAGCCGGGCCCCGTGCGGCGCTTGCCGCCCCACCGCGACCGAGAACGGCGGATCCGTATGCCTGCGACCACGCCACCAGGGAGCCGACGCCGCAGAGGCGGGCTCCTCACGACACTCCCCGCGCTGCTCTGCGCCCTCGTGGGTCTCTTCACCTCGACGGCCGCCCCGGCCGCCGCCCTGCCGGCGGCAGACCGCGGCGATCCCGTCGTACGGACCGATCACGGGCCGGTGCGCGGCGCGGCCCACGGCGCGTACGCCACCTTCGACGGCATCCCCTACGCCGCTCCGCCCCTCGGCCGGCTGCGCTGGCAGCCGCCGGCGCCCGCCGCCGCGTGGCACGGCGTACGGGACGCGAGGACGGTGGCCCCGCGCTGCGTGCAGATGCCGGCACCGGGTACGGCCGCCGGCAGCGTGACCGGGTCGGAGGACTGCCTCCACCTCAACGTCACGACGCCGACCCCGGCGCGGCCCGCGGCGCGGCGGCCCGTGCTGGTATGGCTGCACGGCGGTGCCTTCCTGGGCGGTTCCGGCAGTGACTACGACGCCGCGCGGCTCGCGGTCCGGGGCGGTGCCGTCGTCGTCACCGTCGACTACCGGCTGGGGATCTTCGGCTACTTCGGACACCCCGGTCTCGGCTCCGCCCCGCCGTTCGGCCTGGCGGACCAGCAGGCCGCCCTGCGCTGGGTACGCGCCAACGCCGCGCACTTCGGCGGCGACCCGGACCGGGTCACCCTGGTCGGCGAGTCCGCGGGCGCCCTCGGCATCTGTGCGCACCTCACCTCGCCGACGGCGGCCGGGCTCTTCCAGCGGGCGGTGCTCCAGAGCGGGTCCTGCTCCATGTCCTTCCCGCGCGGCGCCCTCGGCCCCGGTTCGCCGGCGTACGAGCCCTTCGCCGCGCAGCGCGACGTCCAGGCGGCCGGCGCGCAGGCCGCGCGGCGGCTGGGGTGCACGGCGGAGCGTGACGAGGAGGTGATGGCCTGCCTGCGCGGACAGAGCACGGACCGCCTGGCCACCGCCGAGCTGATGCAGTCCTTCAACCGGCCCGCGTACGGCAACGCGCTGCTGCCCGTGGCGCCGGAGGAGGCGCTGGAGGCGGGCCGTTTCCACCGGGTTCCGCTGATCCAGGGCACCAACCGCGACGAGATGCGCCTGTTCGTCGGCCTGTCCCTCGCCGCCTTCCCGATCGCCACCGCGGACGCGTACCGTGCCCGTCTGACGGACGCCTTCGGGAGCACGGCCCCGGCCGTGGAGGCGCGGTACCCGGCGGCGGAGTACCCCACGCCCGCGCTGGCCTGGGCCGCGGTGCTCACGGACCGGTCGCTGGCGTGCACCACCCTGGCCGCCGGCCGGACCATCGCCGCCCGCGCGCCGGGCCTCCCCCTGTACGGCTACGAGTTCGGCGAGCCGGACCCGCCCGTACCCGCCGGCCTGCCGCGGAACGCGGACCTCCCCTACGGGGCGGCGCACGGCTTCGAGCTGCCGTTCCTGTTCCCCTCCGTGCCGACCGGGCGGCCGCTGAGCGAAGCCCAGCTCGCCCTGTCCGACGGGATGGTGGACTACTGGACGTCCTTCGCGCGCACGGGCAGCCCGAACGGCGCCGGCACCCCGCCGTGGCCCGTGCTCCGCTCCGCGGGCCCCCGCGACCAGCCGGTACAGTCGCTGGCCGCCGGCCCGGGCGGGATCCGCCCCGTGGACGCGGACTCCGCACACCACTGCCCGTTCTGGGACTCCGTCGGCCGGGCCGCCGGACCCTGATCCGGGCCGGCGGCGGCGCACGCGGGGGGGCCTACAGGCCCGTCCCTTAGGCTCGTTGGCATGACGACGCCCCTTGCCACCAGCGCCTTCGACTCGCTTCGCCTGGACGCCGTGTCCGATCCGGAGACCCTGCGCCAGACCTATGCGCTCCCCACCGGCGCCGCCGTACGCAAACAGATGACCGAGCTCACCGATCAGACCCGCCGGCTGATCGGCTGCTCGTCACTGGTCCTGATCGCCAGCGCTGACGCCGAGGGTCATTGCGACGTCTCCCCGCGCGGCGGCCCCGCCGGGTTCGTCACCGTCCTGGACGCACGGACGGTGGTCATACCCGACGCGACCGGCAACAAGCGTCTGGACACGCTGCAGAACGTCATCGCCACCGGACGGGCCGGGCTGCTGTTCCTCGTCCCGGGGCGCACCACGACGCTCAGGGTGAACGGCCGGGCCTGTGTCTCCACGCGGCCGGATCTGCTGTCGCAGCTGACCGCCGTGGGCAAGCCTCCGGCCAGTGCGCTGGTGGTGGGGATCGAGGAGGTCTATCCGCACTGCCCCAAGTCGCTGCTGCGCAGCGGGGCCTGGAAGCCGGAGCAGTGGCTGCCGGCGGATGCCCAGCCGACGTCGGCCGAGGTGACGCTGGCGCAGCTGCGGATGCCGGAGCTGACGATCGCGGATATCGAGCGGGCGGAAGCGGACTCGCTGAAGTACCGGTACGAGTAGGAGGCCGGCCGGCGGCCTGCCCCACAGGAGGGTCACCCCCGGGAGCCGGGGCGTCCCATCCACCAGTTGCCGGGGGCGGCGGGGTCGGTGCTGGACCAGTACTCGACCACGGCGGACTCGAATTCGGCCGGGTCGAGGGCGCCGTCGCCGTCACGGTCCAGGTGGGCGAACGCCGCGTCCAGGTCGGCCCGGCCGATCCCGGGGAAGTGGCTGCGCTGGAAGGCGTCGAACTCGGTCCTGCTGACCTGGCCGTCGCCGTCGACGTCGGCGATGGCGAAGAACGCCCGGGCGAGCGCGCCGACGGTGACGGCCGCGGCCGCGGGGTCGGCGGCCAGGGTGAGGGTGCTGGTGACGAACTCCCGCTTGGTCATGCGCCCGTCGGGCCCGCCGACGTGCGGGGCGTGCAGGTCGCGCCAGACGGCGACGTAGGCGTCGACCATGCGGGTGTGCTCGGCCGAGCCGCGGGCGTAGCCGAGCTGGTCGGCGGCCCGGTCGCCCATGATGACGTGGTCGGCCTCGGTCAGGGCCCCGTCGCCGTCGGCGTCCAGCAGATCGAAGCCGTGGCTGATCTTCTCGCGCAGGATGTCCATGGCGGTGAACGTAGCGCAGGGGCCCCCGGCCCGCGGGCGGGTCGCGGGGGCGACCCACGATCGGGCGACACCGGGGAACGGCTCACCCGTCGCGGGCGCGGGGCCGGCCGGTCAGCCGGTCCGGGTTCCGCCAGCCAGTCCGGGGGCCAGGTCCCGGGCGAATCGGGCGCCGCCGATGCACGAGACGCTGCCGACGCCGGGTTCGTACGTGAGGACGGCGGCGTATCCGTCGGGGGTCCGCCAGTCGACCTCGCACCGGTCGTCCTCCTGGTCGACGTAGGTCGCGGCGGAGGTGAGCCCGTCCAGGTGCACGTCGGCCGACTCCTTCGCCGGCTTGCGGTCCGTGATCAGGTGGAACGGGGCGGTGGAGTAGGCCAGCGTCATCGTCTCGTGGTTGTCCACCGTCGCGGGCCCGACCTTCCAGGTGCAGGTCTTCACCCGGTCGGCGCCGGTGGTGAAGCCGCCGGCCTGTCCGACGCTGGTGAGCTGGTGGTCCTGGATGAGGGTGTAGTTGGTGACGTCGCACGGGTCCCCGCTCCAGGCGGCGGCCTTCGCGGGCGCCGGCGACCGGGGCGCCGCCCCCGATCCGGTTCCGGTGCCGAAGGCGTGCAGGACCGCGACGGCGGCCCAGGCGGCGCCGCCGACGGCCAGGACCGCGCCCGCCGCCACCGGCACCGTGCGGCGGCGGCGCCGCACGGGCCCGGACTCCGGGCCGGTGCCGGGCCGTTCGGGGTGCGCGCGCTCGCGCAGGACGATCGTCGCCGCGCGCCGTTCGCCGATCATGGCCGCGACCCCGGCGGGCAGCCACTGCGGGTCTTCGGCGGGGGTCGCCAGGTGACGCAGCGCGTCCGACAGCAGTGGGCGCCGGCCCGGCTCGGGGGTCAGGCAGGCCCGGACGAACGCGGTCAGCTCGTCCGGTACCCCCTCCAGATCCGGGGGCTCGTGCACCGTCCGGTAGAGGATGGCCTCGGGGCGGCCCTGCCCGTAGGGGCTGTGCCCGGTGGCGGCGAAGGCCAGCACGCAGCCGAGGGCGAACACGTCGGAGGCCGGCCCGGTGGGCTCGCCCCGCGCCTGCTCCGGCGACATGAAACCGGGGGTACCGATCACCGCGCCGGTGTGCTGACCGCCGTCCAGGGCACGGGCGATCCCGAAGTCGATGACGCGCGGGCCGTCGTCGGCGACGATGACGTTCCCCGGCTTCAGGTCCCGGTGGACCAGATCGGCGGCGTGGATGGCGGCCAGGCCCTCGGCCAGGCCGGAGCCGAGCACCCGAAGGGCCCGGGGCGGCAGGGGCCCGGCGTCGCGGACCACCTGGTGCAGCGACGGGCCGGGGATGTACGCGGTGACCAGCCAGGGCCGCGCCGCGTCGGTGTCGGCGTCCACCACCTGCGCCGTGTAGAAGCCGCCGACCTTCCGCGCCGCCGCGACCTCCAGGGCGAAGCGGCGGCGGAAGTCGGCGTCGTGCGCCAGCCCGGCGGCCACCACCTTCACCGCCACCAGCCGCCCGCCCGGCGAGCGCCCGAGGAACACCTCGCCCATCCCGCCCCGGCCCAGCCGCCGCACCAGCTCGTACGGTCCGACCTGACGGGGATCCTCCTTGGCCAGCGGCTCCATCATCCGACCGACCACAACTGGACGGCGCCCAGCAGCTCGCCCGTGTCGGTGGTCGCGGCGAGCGTCTTGCCGTCCGGACCGAACTCGACGTCCCCACCGCCGCTGCGCCCCGTCCTCACCGGCGTCCCCTTGCGGGAGGCGAGGTCCCACACCACCACGCCGCCACCCTGGGAGTGGGCGCTGGCGGCGCCGGCGATCAGTTTCCCGTCGGGGCTGAACGACACCGACTGGCAGTGGGAGTTGACGCCTGTGAGGGTCGCGGTGAGCTTCCTGCTGGTCACGTCCCAGAGGGCGACGCCGCCGAAAGAGCCGGCGAGCGTCTTCCCGTCGGGGGTGAAGTCCAGCGAGGTCACGCCGTACGGGTCGGTCGCGTCCAGGGCGAGGGTCGCGACCGGGGCGAAGGCCGAGGAGACGTCGAACAGGTCCACCGCACCCTTGAGGTCGGCTCCGTAGCCCACGGCCAGGTTCCTGCCGTCGGGACTGAACGCGACGCTCCGCGCGGCACCCAGGGTGCCGTTCGAGCCCGGGCCCACTATGAGGGAGGCGACCTGCCTGCCGGACGCCACCTCCCACACCAGCGCCGTTCCGATGCTGTCGCGCCCGTCCCGGCCGAGGGCGACCAGCCGCCCGTCCGGGCTGAACGCCACCGCGTACGGCTGCGCCAGCGTGTTGCCCTGGGAGGCGGCGACCACCGTGATCACCTCGCGGTGGGAGGCGGCGTCCCACACCGTGACGGCGGCCCGGCCGTGCGCACGGTCCTTCTCGTCGCGGCTGCCGAGGTCGGGGGGCAGGGAGTAGCCGGCGGCGAGGAGGCCGCCGGTGCGGGAGAAGGCGACGGCGTCGGCGCCGCCCAGGGCACGGCCCACCGCCACCACACCCACCTGTTTCCCGGCCGCCGGGTCGATCAGGACGACCTTGTTCTTCCCGCCCGTCGCCAGGAGCCTGCCGTCCGGGCTGTAGGCGATCCCCGTGCCGTCGCCCCTTTCACGGCCCACCTCGACCAGCGCGCCCGCCGTCAACTTGACGACCCCGGCCGCGGAGCCGGAGCCGGGGCCGGCCGCGGAGCCGCCGTCGGTGGACCCTGGGGTGCCGGTGGCGGGTCGGCCGTCGCCCGAGGCGGCGCGGATGCCCACGGGCACCCCGACGGCGGCCAGGGCGGCGACACCGGCGACAGCCAGCAGCGCCCGCCGCCGCGGCCGTGCCCCGGTCCCGGTCCCGGTGTGGGCGTCGGCCTCGGCCTTCCGCTCCCCGACCATCTCCACGAGGGTGGGCGGCAGCCAGTCGCCCGGCTCCGTCCCGGCGAGGCTCCGCACCAGCACACCGAGGTGCGGGCGGGCCTGCGGGTCCTTGGCCAGGCAGGCGGAGACCGGACCGAGCAGCGGGTGGGGCACCCCGGTGAGGTCCGGCTCCTGCGTCACCACGCGCAGCAGCGCGTCGGAGCCGGCTCCGTCACCGAAGGCGTTGCGGCCGGTGGCGGCGTACACGAGGACGGCGCCGAGCGAGAAGACGTCCGAGGCCGGGACGGCCGCCCCGGTGCGGAGCTGCTCCGGCGCGAGGAACACGCCGCCGAGTGGCGCCCCGACCGTCCGGGAGGGGTGTGCGGCGTCCCACAGCCGGGCGAGCGCGAAGTCGGTCAGCCGCGGACCGTCGTCCGCGAGGATCACGTCGCCCGGGGTGAGACCCCCGTGCAGCAGACCGGCCGCGTGCACGCCGGCCAACGCCTCCGCCAGCCCGGACCCGAGCGCCCGCAGCGCCTCCTCCGGCAGCGGCCCGTGCGCCGCCACCGCCTCCCGCAGCGACGGACCGGGGACGTACGCGCTCGCCACCCACAGCACGTCCCCGTCGGCGGCGGCGTCCACCACCGGCGCCGTGTAGGGGCCGCTCACGGTGCGCGCGGAGGCGGTCAGTTCCGAGAAGTGGCGCCGGAACTCCGTATCGGCCGCCGGCTCCGGTGCGACCACCCGCACCGCCACCAGCCGGCCGCTGCGGGAGCGACCGAGGAACACCGTCCCCAACTGCCCGCCACCGAGCCGCCCGACCAACCGGTAGCCGCCCACCTCACGCGGATCGCCCGCCCGCAGGGGTGTCGTCATCGCCGTGCTCCCCGCCGGATCACGCTGTGCACGCCGTTCCCCCTCCCGAACGGGGCCGGTGGGGCGACCGGTTGCGCCCGGCCGCTGCCCGGCCCCGCGCTCGAACGTAGCGGCGCGGGACGGCTGCGGCTTGGACGAATGTGACCTCACCCCCAGCGTCGCCTCCCGGTATCGGGGCCTCAGCCGAGGATCGCGGTCACCTCGCGGCGGGTCGCCTCCGACAGGAGGGGGGTCCAGCGGGTGAACAGGCTGAGCAGGGCCGCCCCGTTGCGTTCGCGGAAGGAGTCGTTCACCTTGGCCAGGTCGAGCTCGTTGGCCACCGTGAGCTCGGCGAAGTCGCGACGCCGTTGCAGGGACGGGGTGAACTCCTCGCCGGTGAACCGGTCCCGGAAGGTCACCACCGCCCCGGCCGGTGCGGCGAGGGTGGGGTAGGAGGCCTTGCGGTCGCAGCTGGCGTAGAAGTACACGAGTTCCTCCGCCTCCCCGCCGATCACCCCGGCCAGGCGGTCCCGCTCGGACAGCTCCAGGAGCACCAGCGGCAGCCCGTCGGTGCCGTAGAAGGCGTGACACAGCGCCGCGGTCCGCAGCGCGGGCCGCGCGCCCCACGCGGCGAGCATCGCCTCGACGCGCAGCAGGTGGGCCAGGAGCGTGCCTCCGGAGTGCTTGGTCGTCTCCGCTCCCAGCTCCTTGAGCAGGGCTATCGCCGGCGAGTCGGAGTGCTGGTCATCGCTGCTCGTCGTCATGGGCCCATGATGACGAGGTCCGCGCGCCGGCGTACACCAGGACCGGCATACGGACACCCGGGCTGGTGCGCGGGCCGGTGCGCGGGCCGGGGGGAGTGTCATGCGTCCGGGTCACCCTGGGTGCGCCGGCCGTCGGCTGCGATGACCATCGGATCAGGACGCGGCCGACGAGGAGGAACTGTGACCCATCTGGCGCGGATTCCCCTGGCGGACGGCGGCTCCTTGCTGGTCGAGGCTCCGGCGGCGGTGGAAGGGCCGGTGAAGGCGGGGCGCCTCGGCGAGACCGTCCACGAACTGCCCGCCAGCCTCCAGGCGGCCCTGGGCCCGGTGACGGAGGCGGCGAGCGCCGTGCTCGACCAGCTGCGCAAGGCGGCCCCCGACGGGATCACGGTGGAGTTCGGTGTCGACCTCTCGTTCGCGGCCGGCGCCGTGATCACCAAGAGCAGCGCCAGCGGGCACCTGCGCGTGTCCATGGCGTGGGAGAGGCAGAGCAGCCCGGGGCCGGTCCGGCAGGCGGATTGAGCGCATGGACACCGCCGGCCCGCCACCGCACGAGGAGAGCGGCGACCAGAAGTCGCCCTCCGCGGAGCTGGTCCGGGCCGTGGCGCAGGTCCTGGGGCCCGACGGCGAGGTGGCCGGTGCCGGCTTCCTGGTCGCCGAAGGCGTCCTCATGACCTGCGCCCACGTCGTCCGCGACGCCGGAGCCGGACCGGGCGACCGCCTGCGACTGGCCTTCCCGCATCTGGACGGTGTGCCCGAGACCGAGGGACTGGTCGTGGCGGAGGCGTGGCGCTCCCCCGACGAGGAGGACGTGGCCGTCGTACGCCTGCCGACGCACGGTGCGGCCGGCGGCCGCGACGTCACCGCGGGCATCACGCCCGCGGCACTCGGGTCCGCGGCCGGCTCACGGGGCCATACGGTGTACTCGTTCGGCTTCCCGGCCCAGGCACCCGTCGGCGGCCACTTCGGATACGGCACGGCGGGCGGGCTGTTGCCCGCCGCCGGAGGCCACGGCGTCCACCTGCAGCTCACCGCGGCCAATGACCTGACCACCGGCTTCAGCGGCGGGCCGGTCGTCGACGAGGTGACCGGCCTGGTCATCGGCATGCTCACAGAGATCACCGCTCCCGACGCGTACGAACGGGGCCTGGGGATCGCCTACGCCACCCCCTCCCAGGTGCTGCGGGAGGTCTGGCCGGACCTGGTCGAGCACGACGTGTGCCCCTACCGGGGGCTGGAATCGTTCACCGTGGAGGACGCCGAGTGGTTCGAGGGCCGCGGCGACGCCGTCCGGCAGGTGCTGGAGAACCTGGCCGCGCAGCAGCGCGTGACCCTGCTCCTCGGTCCTTCGGGTTCGGGGAAGTCGTCGCTGGTCCAGGCGGGGGTCCTGCCCGCCCTTGCCGCCGGTGAACTGCCCGGCAGTGACCGCTGGCTGCCCGTGGTGGCCCGGCCGAGGCAGGACCTGCTGACCGAGCTCGAACGGGCGGGGCTGGCCGGGGCCGCGACCGCCGGGATCGCCGAGGCCGTGACCCGCCGACTGGCCGCCGAGCCGGGCCACGAGCGTGTCGTCCTGGTCATCGACCAGTACGAAGAGCTCCTCGCGGACCCCTTGACCCCCCGGGAGCAGGAGCGCCGGCTGGCCGCCACCGACCAGATCACCGCCGCGATCACCTCGCACGCCGAGCTCTACGTGATCATGATCATGCGGGACGACTTCTACCCCCGGCAGGCCGCCCTCGCCCCCAGGCTGCTCGAAGCGGCGATGCCGGGCCTGCTCAACATCCCCAGCACGCTGAGCCAGGACGATCTGCACGCCATCATCGTCCAGCCCGCGCTGAAGGCCGGCGCCCACTTCGAAGCGGGCCTGCCCGAGCGCATCATCGCCGACGTCCTCGCCGGCGCCCCCGACGGGGCGACGACCCGCCGGGCGCCCGTCACCGTCCTCCCCATGCTCGAACTGACCCTCAGCCAGTTGTGGCAGCGGCGCCGCGAGGGGTTCCTCACCCACGACGCCTACCGGCGCATCGGTGGTGTCACCGGCAGCCTGACCACGTGGTGCGACGCCGCGCTCCGCCAACTGCCGCCCGGCGGCCTGCCCGTCGCCCAGCGCATCCTCACCTCGCTGGTCCGCTCGGCCGACACCCGCCGCAGCATCCCCGCCATGCGGGAGCAGGTCCCGCTGCAGGACCTGCGGGAACTCGCGGCCGACGTGGGTGCCGGACCCGGTGGCGGCGAGCTGATCGACGCCGTCCTCGACGCCCTCGCCCGCCACCGGATCATCGTCACCCACACGCCCCAGGTGTCCCTCGTCCACGGCGCCCCCGCGGCACAGCCGGTGGCCGAGCTCATCCACGACGCCCTCATCCGCGACTGGGGCACCCTGCGGGCGTGGGTCAGGGAGGACCACCGCTTCCAGGGGTGGCTCGACTACACCCGCACCCGGCGCGCCCGCTGGGAGGAGCGCAAGGACGCGGGAGACCTGCTCGCCGGAACGGCGCTCGCGGAAGGGCGCGAGTGGTCGCGGCAGCGTCGTCTGCCGGCCGGCATCGAGGCGTTCCTCACCGCCAGTTACGAGCACCAGCAGGCCGCGCACCGGCGCAGCAGGCGCCTCAACGCGGTGCTGGCCGCACTGCTCGTCCTGGCGCTGCTCGCCGCGGGAGGAGCGCTCTGGCAGTGGCGCAGGGCCAGCGACGAACGCCTGACGGCGCAGTCCCGTCAGGTGGCGGTGCGAGCGGAAGACCTCATCGACGCCGATCCGGACACCGCCTCGCTCCTGGCCGTCCGGGCGTACCGCACCCGGCACACTCCCGACGCCGTCTCCAGCGTGGAGGACGCGGCGAGCCTGCCGCTGCAACGGCGGCTGGCCGGACACACCGACCAGGTCGACCGGCTGGCGTACAGCCCGGACGGCCACACGCTCGCCACCGGCGGTCACGACGGCACGGTACGGCTGTGGGACACGGCCACGGGCAGGACCCGCACCACCCTCCCGAGCCATGGCACGCAGATCTGGTCGGTGGCCTTCAGCCCGGACGGACGCACGCTCGCCACCGGCGAGAGCGACCGCACGGCACGGCTGTGGGACCTGGGCACGCGGACGTACCAGACCCTCGAAGGGCACGGCGCGGCCGTGTACTCGGTGGCGTTCAGTCCCGACGGACGCACCCTCGCCACCGGGAGCAAGGACAGCACCGTTCGGCTGTGGGACCTGGCCACCCGGACGACCCGTAGCACCCTGAGGGGGCACACGGCCGCGGTGAGCACCCTGACGTTCAGCCCGGACGGACGCACGCTCGCCACCTGCGGCCCCGACAAGACCGCACGGCTGTGGGACCTGGCCACGGAGACGTCCCGCACCCTCGCGGGCCACGGCAATACGGTGTACTCGGTGGCGTTCAGCCCCGACGGGCGCACCCTCGCCACCGCCGGTTTCGACTGGACGGTCCGGCTCTGGAACGTGGCGACGGGAAAGTCCGGCGCCCCGCTCGCACACGTCGGCGCGGTGTACGCGGTGGCGTTCAGCCCCGACGGGCACACCCTCGCCAGCGGCGGTTCCGACAACACGGCACTCCTGTGGGACGTCGCCCGCGGCACCGTCCTCACCAGCTTCACCGGCCACTACGCCGCGATCGACGCGGCTGCGTTCAGCCCCGACGGGCGCACCCTGGCCACCAGCAGTTTCGATCACACCGCACGGCTGTGGGACGTGGCTCCGGGCAAGAACCACGCCTCCCTGGCGGAGCACAAGAACGCCGTGCGGTCGGTGGCGTTCAGCCCCGGGGGCGGCCTCACCCTCGCCACCGGCAGCTACGACGGGACCGTCCGTCTGTGGAACGTGCGCACACGCAAGAGGATCGCCGTTCTGAAGGGCCACACAGGTGTGGTGTATTCCGTGGCGTTCAGCCCCGACGGACGCACCCTGGCGTCCGTCGGGTCGGACGGAGAACTGCACCTGTGGGACGTGGCCTCACACCGGAGTCGGGGTGCCCCGAAACGGCACGCCGGCGCGGTGTACTCCGTGGCGTTCAGCTCCGACCGCCACACCCTGGCCACCGGTGGCGAGGACGGCACCATCCGTCTGTGGGACATGGCGGCGGACAACTCGGCCACCGAGTTCGCGCACTTCGACGACCCCGTGTACGCGGTGGCGTTCAGCCCCGACGGCCACCGGCTGGCCGCGGGGGTGGGGGACAACACGGTCCGGCTCTGGGACGTTGCCACGCGGAAGGGCGCCCCGCCGCTGACCGGCCACATCGGCATTCCCTGGACGGTGGTGTTCAGCCCTGACGGAACCCTCCTCGCCAGCGGCAGCAAGGACACGACCGTACGTCTGTGGGACGTGGCCACGCATGAGAGCAGTGAACCCTTGACCGGTCACGGCAGCGATGTGGTCGCAGTGGCGTTCAGCGCCGACGGACGCACCCTCGTCACCGGAGGTCAGGACGCCACCGTCCGGCTGTGGGACGTCGCCACCCACGACGTGCGGGCTACCGTGTTCCTGAGCAGCGGCATCCTGTCGGCGGCCGTCAGCCCCAACGGGCGTACGATCGCCGCCGGCGGCGGCGACGGCACCACGCAGCTGTGGGACATGCTCCTCTACACACCCGACGAAGCGATCCGCAAGATCTGCCACGCCGTCAACCGCGATCTGACGGACCAGGAACGGAAGGCCTACCTGCCCGACTCGCCGGGCGGCCGGGTGTGTCCCCCCGAGCCCTGAGGGACGGGCGGTCATGCCGCCGGGGTGTCGGGGCGCAGCTCCGCGGCCCTGCTGCCGAGGTGGTGGCCGAGCTCGCGGTAGGCGTCGAACTGGGCGTGGTCGAACCACTGGTCGAAGGTGGCCTGGCGGGGGAAGGCCGGCTCGCGCAGGGCGTAGCTCAGCAGTTCCTCCGGCATGTCGGGGGTCAGGGTGGCCTTCATGAAGATGATCGTTCCCTTGGTGGTCCTGGGGGTGCCGGACGAGAACTCGACCTCCTCCGGGTACTCGATCGTTCCGCGCACCACGCAGGTCGCGGAGAAGCGGGCGTTCAGGGCGGCCATCGGCGTCTCGGGCGAGAGGGGCTTCCCGCTGCCAGGTACCAGGTCCAGCAGGTTGCGGCCCTCCTCCCGGTCGAAGGTGATCTTCACGCCGAGGTCCTCGTAGGCGAGCGTCACCGCCTGGGCGAGGGTGGTGGGCAGGGGCGGGGTGTCCCCGGAGGCGTCGACGACGTAGACGGTCCGGCAGCGCAGCCGCAGCATCTCGACCAGGCCGAGGTTGTCGAAGTGGCCGCCGTCGGTGCACAGCAGCAGGGGGGTGGTGTCCGAGAACCAGCCCACCAGTTCCTGGAGCTGGTAGCGCAGCCGGCGTACCCGGGGCAGCCGCGGCATGATCCGGTCGGGGCCGTACTTCGCGAGTTCCGCGATGTAGAGGGGGTTCGGAACCCAGGTGCCCAGCCGTACGTTGGACAGGGCGAGCAGCCGCTCCATGAACATCGTCTGGGAGCCCATCGCCGAGGCGAAGGCCGCTCCCGACACGGCGACGGCGGACTGTACGGTCAGGTCGCGCCCGATCAGCTCGGGGGCGGTCCTCTGCAGGGTGTCGGTGCGGACCCAGCCGGTGTCGGGGCCGCCGCAGTAGTCGGAGGCGAAGGTGAAGGGCACGGCCGGGCGCCCGGGTGCGGTCCGGTTGCGCAGCGAGACGGCGGCCGAGGCGGCGAAGATGACCTGGGGGAAGCCGGGAACCCGCTCCGCGTAGGGGTGCAGCGGGGTCGGCTCGTGGTTGTAGTCGTACGGCAGGGCGCCCACCGAGCCGCCCTTCAGCACCGCGCGGCGGACGGCGAAGGCGCTCGCCAGCCGTTGGCGGTAGAAGGGGTGCAGGCTGAAGGTGGTCTGGTCGATCACGAGCGACAGGACGATCAGGGCGATCGGGATCCCGGCCTTCCACCAGATGGTCCAGGTGCCCGCGTAGACGGCCGTCCAGGTCATGAGGGCGAGGTAGAAGAACGCGACCAGGAACAGCACCAGCCAGCACACCGCGGCTTTCACCCAGCCGCCGCCGACCTGGACGACCAGGGAGGGGCCACCACCCTTGCGGAACGGGCCGGTCCGTCCGCCGTCGGGCGTCAGCTGCTTCACCGTCTTGTGGACGACGGTGAACCAGGTGCCGAGCGCGGCCGCCGCCCCGGTGAGCGCGGCGAGCAGGGACAGTCCCCGGCCGTCGTTGTAGACCACTCCCTGTCCGTGGGCCAGCCAGGCGAAGAACCAGATCACGGCCGGGAGGACGATGGAGAGCACGGCGACCATCACGGCCATCGCCACGATCGCCTTCACGATGCTGCGCAGCCAGGCGGGGCGGGACGCCTTGGTCCAGGCTCCGCCGAAGGCGAAGGCCACCGACACCAGGCCGGCCAGGCCGAACAGCGCGAGGACGGGCTGCCAGGCGCCCGGGTACAGGTGGAAGGGCGGAAGGAACGTCTCCGGCGGCCCGGGGCACACGGGGAGCGCCGGGTTCCGGCAGGTCGGCACGAACACCTTCGGCCGCGGGACGAAGCGGTGGAGGTCGGTCAGCGGGAGCCGCGAGTAGAACGCGTTGAGGAACTGGCCCACCACCGCGAAGACGAGGGCCAGCATGCCGAAGGAGACGGCCATCCCCCGCAGCACCGCCCCGATGGCGTGCAGCCTCTCCCTGGGGGCGTCGGCCAGGTATTTCGCGTGCCGGCGGATGTGGTCCTCCTCCGGGCTGCCCGGCGCGAACACGTCCGCGGGCTGTGCGAGGCCGGGCCGCCGTACCGAGGGGGCGCCTTGCGCGTCCACGAACCGGGCGTCCGTCAGGGCGAGTTGGAGGGCGCCTGCGGTGTATCCGCCGCCGGACACCGACACCAGGTAGTCCGCCTCCAGCAGTTCGGCCCGCAGTGCCTGCAGGGCGCCGAGGGCGACCGATGCCGACCGGATGCCGCCGCCGGAGACGCAGAAGCCGAGCTCCCCGGGTGTGCGGGAGGGCGGCTGGTAGCTCCGGTTGCGCCAGCGGGCCGCCGCGGTGTCCCCGGGGTCCGCGGTCAGGCGTGGCCGCGCCGGGTCGGGGGCGGTCCACTCGGACAGGGGTTCCCAGTCGTGGGGCGCGGCGGCCGGGAGGATCACGTCCGGCAGGTCGGTCCGGTCCGCCGCGGGCTGGTCGGCGTACTCCACGACGGGGCGGGTGCGGCCCTTGCTCGTGGTCCTCACCAGGGAGGGGGCCAGCACGTTGCGGGAGCAGAGGGTGACGACGGTCAGCAGCGCCGCCGCCAGCAGCGGGAGGGCGAGCGCCCATTTCAGCTGGGCGAAGTGGCTCGCCCACTGCAGGTTCCGCTCCAGGTCGTGCTCCGGGCCACCGCCCAGGACGTGGGCCAGGGGCGGTACGGGGCCGTTCGGGTCGGCCTTGATGCGGTCCAGGGCCTTCCAGAGGAAGACGTTCTCCACGCAGTCCGCCGCCACCGCCACGGGGGTGAGGAACAGGCCCCGCAAGGCCCACAGGCGCGTGGCCTTCCGGTAGAGGAGCAGGTGGCCGAGTCCGAACGCCCCGGCGAGGGCCGCCGCGTATCCGGGGATGAACCAGCCCCAGTCCAGCACGAGTCCGTCCTGGAAGAGCTCGGGTCCGCCGCCGGCCTTCACGAGGGCGCGGGCTCCCGCGGGGGTCGCCGCGAACTGCAGCAGGAGTTCCCCGTTCCCGGGGGGCCTGTCCCCGAACGGCGGAGCCGCCCCGTACCAGAGGACCATCGCGACACCGGCGACGAGCCCGAACAGGCACAGCCCGACCGCCCAGCCCGGCACCTCTCGCAGCTTCAACTGCGCCTGAGCATTCGGCATGCACGCAGAGTAGCGACCCGGGCTACCGCCCGTGCCAGTCCTGGTCGTGCGTACGGTGCGTGTCGGTCAGCCCGTCCCGGAAGAACCGTTCGTAGTAGCCGTTCTCGACGTGGTGGGCCTGGAGCCAGACGCCCGGCACGTGGAGGGTGTCGCAGTGGGCGGGGAACCGTCCGTGGGTCTCGTGGATGTAGGTGCAGATGTCCCGGGTGCAGGCGATGACGTCGGCGGAGTAGTCGCTGGCCTGGCGCAGGTAGCGGCTGCCGAAGTCGCCCCGGTAGATCCGGGCGAACAACGCCTCGTCGGCGTAGATGCCCTTCGGCCCGAACTTGCCCGCCACGACGGCGTCCACCGCTTCCGCCATGCTGCCGTAGTTGGGCGGGCACATGGCCTTGATGAGGTACTCGCCGTCGTGACGCAGGGCGACGGGGGCCGCGCGCAGGTTCGCGTAGCGGGGCAGCGGCACGTGCCAGCGCAGTACGTCCGCCGGTCTCCACCGCGGGACGGTCCAGTCGAAGCCGAGCATGGGGCCGTAGTCGGCGCGGAACTTCGGGTCGCCCAGCATGATCGGTGGTGCGAGCGACGCGTGGATCCAGGCCCCGAGACCCATGGCGTCGGCGGTGAGCATCAGGTTCTGGAGCAGTAGGTCGGCCTCGATCTGGGTGCGCATGGCCCAGATGGCGCCCAGCGGCAGCTTGATGTCCTCGTTCAGGAATCCCGACTTCACCCACGTGCGCACGCCGGCCGGGCGGTAGAGGTTCCGGTCGTCGACGATCAGCGGCCGTGCCCCGTCGGGCTGCGTCAGCAGGTACATCAGACCGTTGATGTACTGCCGTGACAGGTCCACCACGGGAAGGAGGAGCGTGGTCCCGGGCAGGTTCGACAGGAAGCGGTTCGAGTCCAGGTAGGCGGGGAAGTCCCGCTTGCCTTCCGGTACGTCGAGGCGGTGGTCGAGCAGGCGCACCTTCGCCGCGGCCGCGCGGGCGCACAGGTTCTCGGGGGTGAACTCCGCCGTCGGTCCGTCGGCCGGAGGGGGCGGTCTGCGCAGGAAGTAGGTGCCGGTGTCGTTGATCAGGAAGAAGTGCGTGCCCTGGGCGTTGTCGGGGCTGCCGGCGGTCCTGCCCGGCATGTTGAGGTTCGGTTTGGCCATGATGGGTTTGCCGTTGCGCGGGTCGGCGAAGGGACGGTCCGGCATGGTGAGGCCGGAGCACCCCGTCATGGCGATCAGGACGGCCTCTTCCAGCTCGGTGAGCGGGGTGCGCGGTTCGTCGGAGGCCCAGCTCATCGAAGCGGCCTCGACGGAGCTGCCCCGGCTGACGCGATGGGTGCGGCGACGCCAGATCGACGTGAGCAGGGGCCGGTGCAGCAGGGCTTCGAACCCGGCGCGGCCGCGGGTGTGCAGCGGGTCGTCCATACCTGGCCTCCACGCGCCCCGGATCGGGGACGACCGGCGGTACCGCCGGTCGGCTGCCGGAATCCAGCTTGCCACGGGGTGGTGCGTCCCGCTTCCGCACACGGGGCGGGCCCCGCGGCACCCGTCTGCGCCGTTCCGCGCGACGCCGGCGCACCGGTGCGTCAGGGTTGCCGTGTGGAACGGAGGTGCCCGCAGGATCGGTATCCGGTCTCGGGCAGCCGCGCAGCGCCGCCCCGGCCCGGCCCCCGGCTTCGCGTCCGGCCGACGGGGTGCGCCTTGGCGAAGAGGCACACATGGACGAGATCGGCCGGTACGAGCGGTACGTGGGCGGGCACCCGGAGGTGGAACGGCTCCATTTCGAGCGGCTCGCCCGTGACCTCATGCGGGTCCAGCTCACGTCCATGAAACGCAGCGGCGCCGCCGGCGTCGCGCGGGCGTTCCACGCCAAGGGGGTCCTCGGCGCGGAGAACGCCCGCCTGCGGTTCGTCGACGACCTGCCCTCGGACCTGCGGACCGGCTTCGCGAGCCCGGGCGCCGAGTATCCCGTCACCGTACGGCTCTCGAACGCGAACGGCTCCCGCCGGCCGGACCAGGCGCCCGATCTGCGCGGGGCGGCACTGCGCATCGCGGCCGGGCCGGACGAGGCGCACGACCTGCTCATGACGAACCATCCGGTCTCGCACGCACGCGACGCCCGCGAGTTCGTCGCCTTCGCGAAGGCGATGGCGGGCGCCGACTCCACCCCGCGCAAGGCCTTCGCCCTGTTCGTCAGGCTGCCGCTCGCGGTCGGCTGGTCCACCGCCGCGCGCATGCGCCGCACCGTGCGGGCCGGTACCCGCCACACCGTGCGCAGCCTGGCCCTGGAGACGTACTGGAGCCGCGGCGCCATCCTGTGGGGCGCCGCGGGACCGGTCCGGTACCAGCTGCGCCCGGCCGGGGACGCTCCGCCGGCCCCGGACCCCTCCCCCGGTGACCCCGACCACCTGCACCGCGAACTCGCGCAGCGGCTGGAGAAGGCGGACGTCGTCTTCGGGCTGTACGTCCAGCGCTACGTGGACGCCCGCCGCACACCCGTCGAGGACGGCGCGGCGGAGTGGAGGGAACAGGACACCCCGCCCGTCCGCGTGGCCACCCTCACCGTCCCGCGCCAGGACATCGACTCCGCCGGGGCCCGGGCCGCGGCCGCTCGGGTCGAACAGCTCGCCTTCAACCCGTGGAACAGCACCGAGGCGTTCCGGCCGCTCGGAAACCTCAACCGCGCCCGCAAGGTCGCCTACGAGGCCAGCAGCGCCCACCGCCTGGGCCAGCGGTTCGCCAACGTCGAACCCCGGCGCAATGCCGTACTGGGCGTGCCGCTGCGCCGCGCCTTCCGCGGCCTCAACCGGTTCGTCCCCTGGCACCGGCTGCCCGTCCCCCTCGGCCTGCTGAACCTCGTGGCCCTGCGCCAGCAGCTGCGGCGGTCCAACCTGATCGACACCGACGTGCACGAGGCTCCGCCCAGGACCCGGCCCGTGCCGGCGGCCATCGACGAGGACATGCGGGTCGCGCGGAGCTACGACGGCACCTACAACGACCTGTCCGCGCCGCACATGGGCGCCGTCGGGGCCGCCTTCGGCCGCAACCTGCCGCCGGTCTACCGGCCGGAGCTGTTCGACGTGCCCAACCCGGTCACGGTCAGCAGGGAACTGCTGCGCCGGGACGCCTTCATCCCGGCGCGTTCGCTCAACATCCTGGCCGCCGCCTGGATCCAGTTCCAGGTCCACGACTGGGTCAACCACAAGCGCTACCCGACCGGTACGAAGAGCGTCGAGGTACCGCTCCCGCCCGACGTGACGTGGAGGAACACACCGGGCGGGCCTCCCGAGAAGGTGATGCGCTTCGCCGAGAACGAGGGGCTGCACCCGGCCGACGGCACGGGGCCGCCCACGCTCTTCGCCGACGCGGCGTCCCACTGGTGGGACGGATCGGAGATCTACGGCGGGGACACGGCGACCGGCAGGTCGCTGCGCGAACCGGACGGCGGCGCCGCCCTGCGGCTGGACGACGGCCACCTCCCGGTCGGGCCGGACGGCCTCCCGCTCACCGGGTTCGCGGAGAGCTGGTGGTTCGGTCTCAGCGCGATGCAGACCCTCTTCGCCCGGGAGCACAACGTCGTGTGCGAGGCGCTGCGGCGGGAATACCCCCGGCTGACGGAGGAACGCGTCTACCAGACGGCACGGCTGGTCGTCTCGGCCCTCATCGCGAAGATCCACACCGTGGAGTGGACTCCCGCGATCCTCGCCACCGAAGTGATCGACATCGGGCTGAAGACCAACTGGCAGGGACCGCCGAACAAATGGCTCGACCACTTGGGCCTGTGGCTCTTCGAATCGCACGCGCTGACCGGCATCCCGAAGACCCTGCCGGACCACCACGCCGCTCCGTACTCCCTCACCGAGGACTTCGTCACCGTCTACCGCATGCACCCGCTGCTCCCCGACGACTTCGAGATCGTGGACCACCGCCTCGGCCGGCGCCTGGACACCCTCGGGTTCAACGACGTCCAGGGCTCCGCCACGGAACCGCTGATGCGCAAGACCGGTCTGGCCAACTCGCTGTACTCGCTCGGCACGGCCCATCCCGGCGCGATCACCCTGCACAACTATCCGCGGGCCCTCCAGGCGTTCGAGCGGGACGGCGAGATCATCGATCTGTCCGTGGTCGACCTGGTACGGACTCGGCGCCGCGGGGTCCCCCGGTACAACGACTTCCGGGCCGGCCTGCACAAACCGCGCCTGCGACGGTTCGAAGACCTGTCCTCCGACGCCGAGACGGTCGCCCGCCTGAAGGAGGTCTACCGCGAGGTCGATCACGTCGACACCATGGTGGGGCTCTTCGCCGAGAACCCGCCGCACGGCTTCGGCTTCAGCGACACGGCCTTCCGCATCTTCATCCTGATGGCCACGCGACGCCTGCAGAGCGACCGCTTCCTCACCGTGGACTTCAGGCCCGAGGTGTACACGCCGCTGGGCATGGACTGGATCGAACGCAACGGCATGACCAGCGTGGTACTGCGGCACTGCCCCGAACTGGCGGCCTCCCTGCCGCGCACGACGAGCGCGTTCGCCCCCTGGCGCGTGACCCCCGCGAACGGCGCCGCGGGGGGCCACGGATGAGCGGGCCGGGAGGTCAGGAGGCGGAGGTGGGCCGGGTCCAGAGTTCGAGGTCGGTCAGGGCCCCGGTGAAGGAGCCCAGCATCGGGCGGAGGTGGTCCTTGTCGAGCGGGACGAGGCCGTCGGTGTGTGCGCCGCCCTCCACCATGATGTAGCGGTGCAGGCCTCCGCGGCCGGCGTCGGTGACCATGCGGTGGTAGGCGTCGCCGAAGTCGGCCGGCGGGGTGAGGGCGTCGAGGCTGCCCTGGATGCTGATGAGGGGGCGGCGGATGTTCCCGGTGAGGGAGATCCGCTCCACGGCCTCGTGCACGGCCCGGGGGCGGGAGGCGAAGTCGTAGTCGGTGTCGCAGCCGGCTCCGGTGCCCACGGGGCAGGGCGGGGTGCCGGGCTGGGGGGCTCCGGGGCCGTCGTAGTCGGGGTCGAGCTCCTCGCGGATCACGCGCTGGAGGAGGTTCCACTGCTTGTCGTAGTGCCAGCCCCACTGGGGTTCGGAGCCCTTGGGATAGCCGGCGGCGAGCAGGGCGGCCTGGGCGGTTCGGTCGCCCTTGTCGTAGCGGGGGTAGGCGCGCAGGGCGGGCGGGAGGGTGGCGAGGAGGCCGCCGCCGGGGGTGAAGGTGAGGGCGTTCCAGTCGAGGCCGCCGGTGTAGAGGTCGGGTCGGTGTTCGAGCTGCCAGCGGACGAGGTAGCCGCCCGCGGAGAGGCCGGCGGCGTAGGTGAAGCGCGGGCTGCGCCCGTAGTGCCGGTCGGTGACCTTTTGGGCGGCGACGGTGAGTTCGGTGACCCTGCGGTGCCATTCCAGAATGGCGTCGCCGGGGCGGTCCCCGTCCTTGTAGATCTCGGGGCCGGTGTTGCCCTTGTCGGTGGCGGCGTAGGCGTATCCCTTGGCGAGGACCTGGTCGCTGATGATGCGGTCGTTGGCGTACTGCTTGCGCAGTCCCGGCGGTCCGGCGACGACGAGCCCGCCGTTCCAGTGGTCGGGCAGCCGGATGACGAACTGGCTGTCGTGCTTCCAGCCGTAGTTGACGTTGCTGTTGGTGGTGGACGTGTCGGGGAAGTAGCCGTCGATCTGGATGCCGGGGACGCCTGAGGGGGTCGTGGTGCCCGGAGCCTCCAGGCCCGCCCAGTCGGCCTGATCCGTGTGCCCGGTGAGCCGGGTGCCCGTGGTGGTCAGATCGGTGAGGCGGGCGGAGACGGTGTGTTCGGCGCCGGGGACCCTGATGTCGGCGGGGCCGGTCCGGGCGGCCGCCGGGGCGGTCAGGACGGTTGCCATCAGCAGGGGTGCGAGGGCGAGGGAACGCAGCTGCATGAGTCCTCATCTCGTGCGGTGGTGATGCCGAGAAATCTAGGAACCGCAGGTCATGCGGGGTAAGTGCGAAGCGGCAGGGGTGGGCCGGGCCGGCGGGCACATGACCTCTGGCCATATCCCGCACCCCGTTGGCCGCGGGGTGCGGGCGGGCGCGTGGGGGTGCGTAGGCTGCGGGGACCGTGCGGGTGCACGGGATTCCCGAGGAGGTCCTCCGATGCCGCGTCCCGT
This sequence comes from Streptomyces sp. NPDC032091, assembly GCF_055580265.1. Lineage (NCBI taxonomy): Bacteria > Bacillati > Actinomycetota > Actinomycetes > Kitasatosporales > Streptomycetaceae > Streptomyces > Streptomyces sp. NPDC032091. Next base: position 198,823 of record NZ_JBVILR010000002.1, read on the forward strand.
GCCCTGGATACCCGCCGTCCTGTACGGGGCGGTGCTGGCGGGGGGCCTCTACTACGCCGCGATCGGTCCGGGTTTCGGCGCCCGCACCGGCGGGTTCGCGGCGCTGCTGGGTGCGCTGGCCCTGCTCGACGGGAGGGTGTGGCGGATACCGGAGGGCACCGTGTTCGTCCTCAGGGCGGTGCTGCTCTGCGCGGTGGCGGCCCTGGACGTCTCGGGGCTCTCGCGGGTGCTGTTCGTGCTGGTGCCGTTCCTGGGGTTCTTCGCGTTCGGGCCGGCCGCCGCGCTCTGGCTCGGTGCGGGCTGTGTGGCCCTGCTGGCGGGCGCGTTCACGCTGTGGGTGCCGGGCTGGGCGGTGCGCGCCGAGTACATCTCCGACCTGCTGATGTTCGCGCTGGGTGTCGTGCTGGCGTTGGCGACGGCGGCGGTCGCCGTACGGGAGCGGCGGGCCCGGGGGCGGCTGGAGGACACCCTCGCGCAGGTGGCGCAGCTGTCCGCCGCCCGGGAGCGCAACCGGCTGGCCCGCGAGATCCACGACAGTCTCGGGCACCACCTCACCGCGATCGGCATCCAGTTGGAGAAGGCCGAGGCGTTCGCCGCCCTCGATCCGGCCGCCTCCGCGCAGGCCGTGTCCCACGCCCGCTGGTCGGCGAACCGGGCCCTGGACGAGGTACGGGCATCCGTGCGCACCCTGGGCCCCGAGGCGGAGTCGGAACCGGTGGGCCTCGCCCGGACGCTGGCCGACCTCGTCCACCACCTGGACGGCGGCGCCCGTCGGATTTCCCTGGACGTGTCGGGCGTCGAGCGGCGGCCGCTGCTGGTGCTGTACCGGGCGGCGCAGGAGGGCCTCACCAACGCCTGCCGGCATTCGGGAGCGACCGAGATCGGCGTGCGGGTCCGCTACGACGACCACGGGGCGAGCCTGCGCGTCACGGACAACGGCAGCGGTCTGGGCGGGGCCGAGGAGGGCTTCGGCCTGGCCGGGCTGCGGGAACGCGTCCGCCTGGCCGAGGGGACGCTGGAGCTGTCCAGTTCGGACCGGGGCACGTCGCTGACGGTGGGGGTGCCGTGGTGAACGGGCCCGTGGCGCAGGAGGGGGCGAGCGTACGCGTCCTGGTGGTCGACGATCAGGACCTCGTCCGCGAGGGCATCGCCGCACTGCTCGGGCTCCAGCCCGGCATCGAGGTGGTGGGCAGCGCGCGTGACGGAGCGGAGGCCGTGGACGTGGCCGGGCGGTCCGGCCCCGACGTGGTGCTGATGGACGTCCGGATGCCGGGCATGGACGGGGTGACCGCCACGGCGCTGCTGCGCCGGCAACTGCCCGGCTGCCGGATCGTGATGCTGACGACCTTCAACGACGACGAGTACGTCGGCCGGGCGCTGAAGGCGGGCGCGGTCGGCTACCTGCTGAAGAACCTTCCCGCGGCGGAACTCGCCCAGGCGGTCCGCCTGGCGCACGCGGGGGTCGCCCAGTTCGATCAGACGGTCCTCGCCGCGCTGGCCGCCGGCGCCCCCGCCCCCGCCCCCGATCTGCTGACGCCGCGGGAGACGGAGGTGCTGCGGCTCATCTCCGCGGGTGCCACGAACCGGGAGATCGCCGCCCGGCTGTACCTGAGCGAGGGCACCGTCAAGAACCACATCTCCCGCGTGCTGGGCCGGCTGGGCTTGCGGGACCGGACCCAGGCGGCGCTCTACGCGCGGGACAACGGGCTGATCTGAGCGGCGGGCCGGGCGCTCGCCCAGCCGCTCGACCGACGTCTCGATCAGCCCCGGCGGGGCCGGCGGATCTTCATGTCGTCCACGCTGGTGACCTTCGTCCGCAGTGCCCCGTGTCCGATGCCGCGTGCGGCGAGGGCCGCGGCCGCCCGGGCGCAGGCCGTACCGCCCGCGGCCTCGTCCTCCAGGTCGGCGGCCTGCCGGACCACGCAGCGGAAGGAGAAGGCGCGCAGCTCCCGGTCGTAGACGAGGGTGCCGTCGTCGGTGAAAGCGGCCCTGAGGATGTCGTGTGCGTCGGCGGTGGCGAGGAGTTCGGTGCGCCGGGTGTCGTCGAGGTCGGCGAACACGCCGCGGACGATGACTCGGTAGGTGCGCTCACTCATGGGACGTCCCTTCGTTTCGTGCGTCGGAGCCCTGCTCCAGCAGGGCGGCCAGTCCGTCCAGGAGGCGTTCGAGGGCGAAGGAGAAGCGTGCCTCCATGGACGGGCCGGTCAGGTCGCCGGCGAGGGCGACCAGGTGGGGGAAGGTCTCCCGCGGCAGCTGCCGCAGCTGCTCCCCCGCGGCCGTGGCGACCTCCCGGCGGTCTGCGCCCATGGCCTCGGACGCCGAGAGGGGCCCCTGCTCCTGGAGCACGAAGCCCTGGACGAACGCGCCGAGCAGGTAATTGATCATGGCGGCGTCCGCGTCGGAGAAGCCGGCCTCGCGCAGGCGGCCGAGCTGGTCCTCCATCAGGCGCAGCAGGTGCGGGCCGGGGGCGAGCCGGCCCGCGACGACCTTGGCGGCGTCGCGCTTGCCGAGCAGGTGCCGGCGGTAGCGCAGGCAGTACTCGCGCAGCTGCTGTCGCCAGTCGCCCTCCCGGGGCGGCGCCTGCGCGTCGGCCATGAGCTCGTCGGTGAGCAGGTCGAGCAGTTCCTCCTTGTTGCGCACGTGCCAGTACAGCGAGGCCGCCTTCACCCCCAGCTCGGAGGCGAGCTTGCGCATCGACAGGCCGCCCACGCCCTCGCGCTCCAGCACGCGCAGGGCGGCCCGGACGACCGCCTGGCGGGTGAGTCCCGGCTGCTGCGGGGTGTCGTCGCCCCTGCCCTCCGCGGCCATCGGCCACCTCCTTCTCGGGGTCCCGCTGGGAATCCCGCTTGCCAACTAACACCGTTAGAGGCAGTCTAGCCGCACCGAACCTGCGACTAACACTGTTAGGGAGTTGTGAGGATGAAGCCGCCCGCCCGACACAAAGGGCTCGTGCTCGCCACACTGTGCGCCACGATGTTCATGGCGATGCTCGACAACGTCATCGTCAACAACGCGCTGCCCCGCATCGGGCGGCAACTGCACTCCGGCGTCAGCGGGCTCCAGTGGGTGGTGGAGGGATACAGCCTGGTCTACGCGGCCCTGCTGCTCACCGGCGGCACCCTCGGCGACCGCTACGGCCGCAGGCGGATCTTCCTCACCGGCCTGGCCGCCTTCACCGCGGGCTCGGCGGCCGCGGCGCTGTCCGGCTCGACCGGCGCACTGATCGCCGCCCGGATGTTCCAGGGCCTCGGGGCGGCGCTGCTCACACCGGGCAGCCTGTCCATCCTGCGCCACGTATTCACGGACGAGAAGGAGCGGGCCAGGGCGGTCGGCCTGTGGTCGGGCGTCTCCGCACTGGGTCTCGCCGTCGGCCCGGTGCTGGGCGGGCCGATCGTGGACACCTTCGGCTGGGCCGCCGTCTTCTGGGTCAACGTCCCCGTCGGGGTGGCGGGGCTGGCGCTCGCGGCCCGGGTCCTCCCCGAGTTCGCGGCGCGCACCAGGCGGCTGGACCTGCCGGGCCAGGCGCTCTCCGCCCTGGGGTGCGGAGCGCTGGTCTACGCGCTGATCGAGGGGCCCGCCCGGGGCTGGACCGACCCTCGGGTGCTCGCCCTGGCCGCCGTGGCGCTGCTGGCCCTGCCCGCCTTCGTCGTGGTCGAGGCCCGCAGCGCCGACCCGATGCTCGACCTGCGCTTCTTCCGGGACCGGGTGCTGACCGGTGCCGCGGTGAGCGGCTTCATGACCAGCTTCGGCATGTTCGGGGCGGCGTTCTTCCTGCCGCTGCTCATGCAGGACGTGATGGGCTGGTCCCCGTCGGACGCGGGTGTGGCGGGCCTGCCGATGACCGCGATGATCGTCGTCGCCGCGCCGCTGTCGGGCGCGCTCACCTCACGCCACGGCCCGCGGCTGCCGCTGGTCACCGGCCTGGCCCTGTGCGCCACGGGACTCGGCGCCCTCTCGTGCTACGGCGCGCACGCCCACTACGCGCAGTACGTCTGGGTCCTGCTCGTGATGGGCCTCGGCATGGGGATGACGTTCACCCCCGTGTCCATCACGGTCATGCGGCGCGTCGACCCGGCGCGGGCCGGGATGGCCTCCGCGACCCTCAACACCCTGCGCGAGATCGGCGGAGTCATCGGCGTCGCCGTCCTCGGAGCCGTGCTCGGCAGCCGGCTCACCGCCACCCTGACCGACACCCTCCACCGGCTCGGCGTACCTGCCGAAGTCGGCCGCCATCTCCCCGGCACGGCCTCGGACGGCACCGCCGCGCTCCCCGCCCCCGTCCGTGATGCCGTCGACGCCGCCTTCATCGACGCCCTGCACCTCGCGCTGCGCTGCGGCAGCGCCGCACTGGCCGCCGCGGCGCTCCTGGTCGCACTGCTCCTGCGCCCACGACGGGGCGTCGCGCCGCCGGCCGCCGGCGAACGCCCGGCCCCGCGGCCGGAAGCGGCACGACGGTAGGAAGAGGACCGCCACCGCACCCCCGCCGCCCCGGACGGCACCACCGCCCTCCCGCCGCCGCCCCGGACGGCACCACCGCCCTCCCGCCCCCGTTCGATCCGGCTCCGGTGGCGGGCGGGGCCCGGTCCTGTTTGGCTCGGGGTGCGCACATTCCCCTACCAGGACGAGGACCGGTCATGAGCGACGACAGCGCGCCGAGCGAACGAGCCCGGGAGATGCGGGACAAGGCCCAGGAGCTGGAGCAGGCGGCCCAGCGGGCGACGGACCCCGCGGAACAGCAGCGGCTGAGGGACAAGGCCCTGCGCATCCGCGAGAAGAGCGAGCAGCAGAACGGCCGCGGCAGCGGGACCATGGACCCCATGTAGCCGCGGAACGCGGACCCGGCGACCGCTTCGGCCGCCGGCGCCGGCGCCGGCCCGACGGCGGGAAAACCGGATGCCGGGCGGTGTGCGGTGCGTCCACACTGGCCGCACCACACACCGCCCCGCCCCGAAGGACGTTCCCGCGCGTGCAGGCCGCCGTCACCGTCACCCCCGCCCAGATCCCCGAACTGCTGCTCGGCCTCGCCACCGTGCGGCCCGTCTTCCTCTGGGGGGCGCCCGGTATCGGGAAGTCCTCCCTCGTCAGGAAGTTCGCCGACTCCCTGGGCCTGGAATGCGTCAGCCTCCTGGGCACGCAGCTCGCCCCCGAGGACCTGATCGGCGTACCCCAGATCCGTGACGGCCGCTCGGTCTTCTGCCCGCCCGAGGCGATCGCCCGCGACGAGCCGTACTGCCTCTTCCTCGACGAGCTCAACGCCGCCGGCCCGGACGTCCAGAAGGCGTTCTACTCCCTGATCCTCGACCGCCGGATCGGATCCTACGAACTGCCCGCCGGGTCCATCGTGATCGGCGCCGGCAACCGGGCCACGGACAACGCCCTCGCCCGGCCCATCGCCTCCGCCCTGGTCAACCGCCTCACGCATGTCCACCTCCAGGCGTCCGCACAGGACTGGCTGGTGTGGGCGGGCGAGCACGGCGTCCACCCGTGGGTCACCGACTACCTCACCGACCGGCCCGACCACCTCTGGTCGCAGCCGCCCAAGACCGAGGAGCCCTTCTCCACCCCGCGCTCCTGGCACATGCTCTCCGACGCCCTGCACTCCTTCGGCGCGGAGTTGGACGAGCACACCCTCAAGGTGGTCGCCCACGGCACCCTCACCCCCGCGCACGCCGTCTCCTTCTGCGGCTATGCCAAGATCGTCCGTCACACCTTCGGCATCGACGCCATCCTGAAGGGCGACGCCTCCTGGCCCACTCGGCTCCAGGACCGCGACCTGCTCTACTACCTCGCGGAAGCCTTCCGGGGCCGTCTGCTCAAGGAACTCCCGGCGCAGAAGGAACACGTCTCGGCCGCCCTGCGCCAGCACACCCACCGCTTCAAGTCGCTGCTCGTCCAGCTCGCCGAGATCTCCGTCGAGGTCGCCCAGACCGTCATCGCCGACGACGCCGACGGCCTGCCCGTGCTGCCCGGATGGTTCCTGATCGAGGCCGCGCGCGACATGCCCCGCCTGGTCGAGGCCCGCCGGTGAGCCGGAGTGGCAGCGCCCGGGCGAAGGCCGCCGCCCGGCCCGACCCGGCCGCCCAGGCCTTCGCCGAGGGCCTGGCCCTGGTCAAGCGGAACCCGGCCCTCGGCGCCCTCCACGGCAAGATCTGCCGCGAGGCCGGCTGCAAGGAGTCCCCGGACGGGGGCCTGGCCGCCGTCACCTCCAACGGCATCGTCCACGTCCACCCCACCCGGCGGGCCGAACCCCGCGCGTGGGCATGGGCGCTCGCCCACGCCCTGCTCCACCTCGGCTTCGGCCACGTCCCGGCCGCCGACGACGAGGACCGCGCCCAGCCGGACCCCTTCGACCTCGCCGCCCGCTGCGTGGTCGTCAACCGCTTCCTGCTGACCTTCCCCGTCGGCCGCGCCCCCGACCACCTGCCCGCCGACTACCCCGGCGGCGACGAGGACGAACTCGCCGCCCGCTGGCGCCGCGACGGCATCCCGCCCGCCTACGAGCACTGCGGCACCGCCGGGCACGGCCCCGACCAGGTCCTGACCACCTGGCGGGCCTGGGGCGGCGCCGCCGTCCCCGACTGGCAGACCGCCTTCGCCGCCGCACTGACCCGCAGCGTCTCCGCCGCCATGGACGTGGCCGGCGGCCGCCGTGACCGGACCACCGGCGAACGCGTCGCCCAGCGCCCGTGGGACCGGGCCCTGAACTGGTTCGTGTCCTCGTACCCGCTGCTCGGCGGGCTCGCCGCCGGCCTGACCGTCGTCGCCGACGCCGAACTGGCCCGCGCCCAGGACATCGCCGTCGCCGCCGTCAGCACCGCCGCCGGCGAGATCTACGTCAACCCGCTGCGCACCTTCGAGGACGACGAGTGGCGGTTCATCCTGGCCCACGAGATGCTCCACGCCGCCCTGCGCCACGGTGAGCGCCGCGGCGGCCGCGACCCGTACCTGCACAACGTCGCCGCGGACTACGTCGTCAACGACTGGCTGGTGGAGATGCGGGTCGGCAGCATGCCCGAGGGGCTGCTGCACGACCCGGCGCTGCGCGGCCTCTCCGTCGAGGAGGTGTACGACCGGATCGCCACCGACCTGCGGCGGATCCGGCGCCTCGCGACGCTGCGCGGCAAGGGCGCCGGGGACATCCTGGGCGAACCCCTCGCGCATGGCGCGGGACGTCCGTACGCGGATCTCGACGAGTTCTACCGGCGCGGCCTCGTCCAGGGCTTCGACCTGCACGTACGCGAGGGGCGCGGCCTGCTGCCCGCCGGGCTCGTACAGGAGATCCGGGCCCTGGCCCACCCGCCGGTGCCCTGGGACGCCCGGCTCGCCCGCTGGTTCGACGAGTACGTGCCGAGGCCCGAGGCCGTACGGTCCTACGCGCGCCCGGCACGCCGCCAGGCCTCGACCCCGGACATCCCACGCGCGGGCCGGTACTTCCCGCCCGAGGAGACGGCCCGCTGCACCTTCGGCGTGGTGCTCGACACCTCGGGGTCGATGAACGCCGCCCTGCTCGGCAAGGCGCTGGGCGCGATCGCCTCGTACGCCGAGGCCCGCGACGTACCGGCGGCCCGGGTCGTCTTCTGCGACGCGGCCGCGGACGACGCGGGCTACGTCCCGCCGACCGAGATCGCGGGCCGGGTCCGGGTCCGCGGCCGGGGAGGCACGGTGCTCCAGCCGGGCGTCGACCTGCTCCAGCGCGCCGAGGACTTCCCGCCCGCGGCGCCGGTCCTGGTGATCACCGACGGCTGGTGCGACACCCTGCGCATCCGCCGCGAGCACGCCTACCTGATCCCCGAGGGGGCCGGTCTCCCCTTCAGGCCGAGAGGTCCGGTCTTCCGTCTGACATGACGTGACCTGACCGCCGGTGGGCGGGGCGGCCGGGGCGCGCCCCGCGCATGAGCGCCGTGTAGAGCAGGAAGGACGCGGTCAGGCCCACCGCCCAGCCGTAGTCGGCCAGCGGCTTCAGGAAGGGGATCAGGCCCTCTTCGGGGAACGGGCCCTTGCCGGGGGCCGAGTGGGAGCCGCCGATGGCCAGTACCCCGCCGGCCAGGAAGGCGGCGAGGGCCCGGAGGTTCCAACCCCCCGTGTACCAGTACGGGCCGCCCTCCCGGTAGAGGTCGGGCAGCGAGAGGCGGGTGCGGCGTACGACCCAGTAGTCGGCGATGAGGACGCCGGCCACGGTGCCGAGCAGTCCGCCGACGAGGCCCAGCCAGGTGAAGATGTACAGCTCGGGGGTGGACGTCAGCTTCCACGGCATGATCAGTACGCCCACCACGCCGGTGATCAGCGCGCCCCGGCGGAAGTCGATCAGGCGGGGGGCCAGGTTGGCCAGGTCGTAGGCCGGGGAGACGACGTTGGCCGCGATGTTCACCGAAATCGTCGCGATCAGCACGGTGACCAGGGCGAATAGCAGCCCGAAGACGCTGTCGGTCTTGGCGACGAGCTCCACGGGGTCCCAGACGGGGGCCCCGTACACCGCCTCCGAGCCGGAGGTGACGAACACCGACAGCAGCGCGAAGAGGGTCATCGTCGTGGGCAGGCCGAGGGTCTGTCCGAGGATCTGGGAGCGCTGGCCCGCGCCGAAGCGGGTGAAGTCGGGGATGTTGAGGGAGAGGGTGGACCAGAAGGCGATCATCCCCATGAGCGAGGGGAACAAGACCGGCCAGAAGTCCGCGCCCCAGCCGAGCCGGGACGGCTGGTCGAGCAGTTCGCCGAAGCCGCCCGCCTTCACCCCGATCCACACCAGCAGGGCCAGCGCGCCGACGATGACGAAGGGCGCGGCCCAGTTCTCGAAGCGCCGCAGGGCCTCCATCCCGCGGTAGATGATGGCGAGCTCCAGGGCCCAGAAAACGACGAAGCACAGCCACAGCGTCCACGGCTCGCCGCCGATCTCGGCGGCCCCCGCCCAGCCGCCGAAGATCTTGCCGAGCAGGACGAAGATCCCGGACCCGCCGATCCAGGTCTGGATCCCGAACCAGCAGCAGGCCACGGCCGCCCGGATGAGCGCGGCCATGTTGGCGCCGCGGACCCCGAACGAGGCCCGGGCCAGCACGGGGAAAGGGATCCCGTACTTGGGGCCGGCGTGGCCGGTGAGGAGCATCGGGACGAGCACGATGAGGTTGGCGAGCGCGATGGTGAAGACGGCCTGCTTCCAGTCCATCCCCAGGGCCACCAGCCCGGAGGCGAGCAGCCAGGAGGGGATGTTGTGCGCCATGCCGACCCACAGGGCGGTGAAGTTGTACGTCGTCCAGCGGCGGGCGTCGACCGGGACGGGGAGGAGGTCGGGATTGGCGAAGCGGCCGTCGGAGGGGACTTCGCCGGGGGCGAGTTCGACGCGGTCCCCGCTCTCGGCACTCGGGCGGTCGGGCATGTGCGCACACCCCTTCGGGTCGGGTGGAGATCTCGGTCGGGACGCGGAACCCCGTCCACGGCTCCGCTCCCGGGAGCCCTCCATCGTGTCGCCCGAACCGTTCCGGAGCCAGTAGCCGGACCGTGAAGTGTCGTTCCCGTGGTGAACCCGTCTCCTCAACCGGGCACTACGACCTCACGGACCGGGCCTGACGGCCTGACCGGCGGGCCGAAGCGGTGGGGCGGCCACCGGGGCGGGGAGCAGGGCGGCGATCAGGCGGGTGGTGGTTTCGCCGGGGGGTGGGCCGTCGGGGGTGCGGGTCATCAGGAGGTGGTGGACCGTACCGACGAGGGCCAGGGCCACCGCGCCGGAGTCGAGGCCGGCCGGGACGCGGCCGCGCGTGCGTTCCGCTTCCAGGTAGGCCCGTAGCGCTTCCTCGATCGTCGCGAACCCCGGCGAGCCCGACCGCAGCGCCTCGCGCGTGTGCAGGGCGGACGCGGGGCGGGTGAGGGCGAGGCCGACGACGCCCGGGTCGAGGGAGTCCAGCAGGGCGAGCGCCACCTCGGCGAGGTTGCCGGCCACTTCGCCCTCTCCCGCCCGGGCCGGCAGGGCCTGCGCCAGCCGCGCCGTGCGCGCGAACCGGTCCAGGACCAGCTCGGCCACGAATGCGTCGAGCCCCGCGAAGTGCGTGTGCAGGACCCCCTTGGCGCAGTCGGCCTCGGTGGTGACCGCCCGGCTGGTGAGGGCGGCCGCGCCGTCGCGGGCCACCACGCGCTCGGCGGCCGCGAACAGCCGTTCGCGCAGGTCCGGAATGGCTACTCCACGGGGTGACATCGGGCGCTCCGGTTCCAGGGGTGATTGCGGGGATGGGCAGGTGCCCATACTCTAGCGCCCTGAGGTTTGGGCGTACGCCCATTCTCGGCCCGCGGACCGGAGGAGAACGGCATGAGGATCGTCAACACCGCGCAGGCGGAGGCGTGGAACGGATACGACGGCACGTACTGGGCCACCCACCAGGAGCGCTGGGACGCCGTGAACGACGGGTTCAACGAACCCCTGCTCAGCGCCGCGGGGATCGGCCCCGGCGACCGCGTCCTCGACATCGGCTGCGGGGCGGGACGTACGACCCGGCTCGCGGCCCTGCGCGCCGCCGGCAGGGGCGAGGGCAGGGGCGAGGGCGGGGGCGAAGGCGGGGGTGGCGGCGGCTCGGCGGAGGGGCTGGACCTCTCGGCGCCCCTGCTGGCCCGCGCCCGCGCCTCCGCCGAGGCGGAGGGCATCGGCAACGTGACCTTCACTCAGGGCGACGCCCAGGTGCACCCCTTCGCGCCGGGCTCCTTCACGCATGCCATCAGCCGGTACGGCGTGATGTTCTTCGCCGACCCCGAAGCCGCCTTCGCCCACATCGGCCGGACCCTGCGCCCCGGCGGCCGCCTGGCGTTCGTCGCCCCGGCCGAAGCGGAGGCCAGCGAATGGATGCAGGCCTTCCGGGCCCTGGACGGCGTCCTGCCCATGGGCGACTTCGCCGTCGCCCCGGGCACCCCGGGCATGTTCTCCCTCGCCGACCCCGCCCGCACGAAGGCGCTGCTCGGCGCGGCCGGCTTCACCGCCGTCACGGCCGAACGGGTCCGGGCGTACGGGGTGTGGGGCCGTGACGCCGAGGACGCGGCCGACTTCCTGCTCGGCTCCGGCCCCGGCCACCACCTGCTCGCCCAGGTCGGTCCGCAGGCGCGGGCCGAGGCCCGTCGCGTACTGGCCGACCGCCTGCGCCCGTACGAACGGGAGGGCGCGGTCCGCCTGCTCGCCACGGCCTGGCTCGTCACGGCGGACCGGAAAGTCGGGTGACAGGGCTTCGGGGGCCTGCCTATGATGCCGCCGATGAAGACCTACTCCTCTGCCGGATTGGGGGAATCGTCCGCGCAAGGTGAGTGCTGATGGCACCTCACTTCGTGGAACCGATTCCCGCCCGCCTGCTCATGTGGCAACGCGTACGCGAGTACGCCGTGCCACCGTCCATGATCGAGAACGCGACGGCGCGCCGCGCCGTCGGGGACTGGGCGGGGGCCTGCGCCGCCGCCCGGATCGACGTCGATCTCGATCTGCGCGCCGTGCGCCGACGCCACGGCATCGACCTCACCTCCCGCCTGCGGGCCGATCTGCGCCGTCTGGCGCCCGATCTGCTGCGCTGGCACATGCCCCGGACCGCACCGGACGGGCGCCTGCGGCCCGGCCTCACCGTCTCGCTGGCCCGCTACGGGCCTCCCGGCCGGGCCGCGCCCCGGCTCGTGGTGCGGACGCCGCCCGCCTGGGCGGACGCGGGCCAGCGGATGTCCCTGGCGCTCTGGGAGGAACCCCGGGACGGGGCACCCGCGCACCATCCCCATCCCCACCCCCACCCCGACCGGCGCTTCCGGCTCGACCTGCACCGCCACCTCTGGGACGGCACGCGCAGTGCCGAGCTGGCGGGCCGGTGCGGTGAGGCCGGCGATCCCTCGCCGTCGCGGCCGCCGGAGCAGTGGGCCGCCGAGGCCGAGCTGTTGCTGCGGGCCGACGGTCTCGGCCCGCGCGGGCCGCTGACCGTACGGTTCGGCGCGCGCGGCCGCGGTGTCTTCGAGCTCGTCGCCCCGGACGACGGCCACGCCCCGGCGCTGCGGCCGGTACGGGAAGTGCTGCCGGCGCAGGCGGTCGCGGCGCTGCCGGTGCTGCCGGATGCCGCGGCGAGGCCGCTGCCCGACCTTGAGCTGCTCCGGGCCGGCCTGGTCCGGGCCGACCGCTTGCACCCGCTGGTCGCGGCCGCGCTGTCGACACGGGAATCCGTACGGGCCCTCGTACGCCCTCCCGAACGGCCTCCCGTACGCGGGCCGGTACCGGACCCCGGTCCGGCGGCCTCCGCAGACGGCACGGACCCGCACCGGGTGGAATGCCTCGGGGAGGTCCACCGGATCGCGCTGCGGGACGGGGTGCTGACGGCCGTCGACCACGATCCGGCCCAACTGGCCCGTGAGGACCTGCTCATGGCCCTCGGCGGGCCGGGCCTGCCCTGCCTGCGGGCGATCGACGCCGTCCACCGCAGCCCCGAGGCGCTGCCCGCGGTGCGCGAGCGCCTCGGCCACGGCGACGTGACCGGCGCCCTCGCCGTGGTCGAAGGGCTCCTCGGGCCGGGCGCGGTGCTGCGTGAAGGCGCCCTGCGGGAGGCCCTGGAGGCGGCGGTGGCGGGCCGCCTCGACCACGGGCTCTTCCGCGCGGGGCTGGTCTCCGTGCACCCGGCCGCGCTCGGCCGGCTGCCGGGGGAACTGCGCCGCAAGCGGGGTTCCCGTACCCGCCCCCGGACCGGTTTGCGCGGCTGACGGCCGGAGCTCGCCCCCTGTCCTTCCCCTCCCCGCACGCCGGGGCGCCGGGGCGTGCGCTTGCGCGTTCGCGTTCGCGTTCGCTTGGGCGTCCTCGCCCTCGCCCTCTCCCTCGGCGGCATCCGGACGGAAACCCCGTCCCCGAGACCCACACAGGTGACAGCCATGTCCTCCAGCACTCTCCTCCCCTCCCTCCCCTCCCAGCCCGCCGTTCCCGCGGACGGCGATCGGCCCCAGCTCTCCCTCGCCGGCGACCTCCTGGCGCTGCTGCGGACCACCACCACCGAGCCGCGTCCCGACGAGCAGTTGGAGGCGCTGGCCCTGGCCGTGGCCGCGGACCTGCCCGTCCTGCTCTGGGGCGAGCCCGGCATCGGGAAGACCGCGGCGCTGACCCAGCTCGCCGCCTCCCTGGACCTGCCCCTGACGACCGTGATCGCCAGCGTCCACGAGCCGACCGACTTCTCCGGCCTCCCGGTCCTGGGCGAGGACCCGGCCGAAAACGGGGTGCCCATGGCGCCGCCGCAGTGGGCCGTGGAACTGGTCCGCGCCGGACGGGGGCTGCTCTTCCTCGACGAGCTGTCCACCGCCACACCCGCCGTCCAGGCCGCGCTGCTGCGCGTCGTCCTGGAGCGGAGGGTCGGCGCGCTGCAACTGCCGTCCGACGTACGGATCGTGGCCGCGGCCAACCCGCGGGCCTCGGCCGCGGACGGCTGGGAGCTGAGCCCGCCCCTGGCCAACCGCTTCGTGCACCTGTACTGGGTGCACGACCGGGATGTGGTGGTGCGCGGCCTCGGCGGGGTCTGGCCGCGCGCCGAGCTGCCCCGGCTGGACCCGGCGGCGCTGACCGGGGCGGTGGCGTTCGCCCGCCTCGCGGTGTGCGGCTTCCTGAACGCCCGGCCCACGCTGATCCACCGGCTGCCGACCACCGAGACCCGGCGCGGCGGCGCATGGCCGTCGCCCCGCAGCTGGGAGGCCGCGATGACGCTGCTCGCCTTCGGCACGGCCGCCGATGTCTCCCGCGACGTACTGGCACTGCTGGTCAGGGGCGCCGTCGGCGACGGCCCCGGCCTCGAACTGCTCGCCCACATCGACCGGATGGAGCTGCCCGACCCGGACTCCCTGCTGGCCGATCCGGCCGCCGCCGACCTGCCGGAACGCGGCGACCTGCGCCAGGCGGCGCTCGAAGGGGTGGTCGCCGCCGTCGGGGCGCGCCCGGAGCGTGCACGGTGGGAGGCTGCCTGGGCGGTCCTCGTCAGGGCGATGGACACCGGGGCGCCGGACCTGCTGGTCGGCCCGGCGAAGGCGCTGGCCGCCCTCCGGCGCGACGGCTGGGAAGTCCCGGAGGCGATGGAGCGGCTCGCCCCGGTGGTCGGTCTGGCCCGGCGGGCGGAGAACTCGGTGGCCCGCACCGCGAAGGCCGCGGGCCACGGCGGCACGGGGGGACGCCGATGAGCACTCCCGCCCGCCCGAGCCCCCCTCCCCCTCCCCGCCCCCACCCGCGTCCGCGTCCGCGTCCCATGGCCCCTCCCCCGCCGCCGCGGCCCGTACGGGTGACGGCCCCCGGCGGGCCGCCCGGCCCGGCCGTCCCGGCCGTCCCGCTGGACAGGGAGAAGCTGCTGGCCGCCCGGCTGCACGCGGCCTCCGTCCGCCCGTACCTCTCGGGGGCGCTGTTCGCGCTGCACGTGGTGGAGGACCGGTCGGTGCCCACCATGGCGGTGGACGCCCACTGGCGCTGCTACGTCTCCCCGTCGTTCGTGGAGCGCACGCCGCTGGAGGAGCTGGCGGGCGTGTGGGTGCACGAGGTCTCCCACCTGCTGCGGGACCACCACGAGCGCGGCGAGCGGTACGCGCGGGAGTGCGGGGAGAGCGGTCCGGGGCAGCGGCTGCGGCGGAACATCGCCGCCGACTTCGAGATCAACGACGACATCTACGGCGACGGCCTGCCGATGCCCTCCGGTGCCGTGCGGCCGGCCCTGATGGGCCTGCCCGACGGGCTGTTGATGGAGGAGTACCTGCGCCGCTTCTCCCTGGCCGACCACGCCCCGCAGCTGGCCTGGCTGGACTGCGGGAGCGGCGCGGACGGCTGGGCGCGGCCCTGGGAGCGGGGGCCGGAGGGCGCGCACGGGCTGAGCCGGCAGCAGCGGGACGCGGTCCGCTTCCGGGTGGCCGAGGCGATCACCGGCCGGCCCGGGGACGCGCCGGAGGGCTGGCGGCGGTGGGCCGACGAGGCCTTCCATCCCCCTCAGCCGTGGCGGCAGCTGCTCGGCGCGGCCGTCCGGGCGGCCGCGGGCGGGCCGGGGGCCGGCGAGGACCACAGCTACCGGCGCCCGTCCCGGCGTTCGGCCGGGGTTCCCGGCGTCGTGCTGCCGAGCCTGCGGCGGATGCCGCCCCGGGTGTGCGTGGTGATCGACACCTCCGGGTCGGTCAGCGACGCCGAACTGGGCACCGCGCTGCTGGAGGTCGCGGCGATCTCCCGGGCGGTGGGCGGCCGCCGCGACCTGGTCTCGGTGATCTCGTGCGACGCGGCGGCGGGGGTGGCCGTACCGCTGTGCCGTGCCGAGAACCTGGAGCTGATCGGCGGGGGCGGTACGGACCTCAGGTCGGGCTTCGCCCGGGCGCTGCGGTCCCGTCCCCGGCCGGACGTGATCGTCGCCCTGACGGACGGGCAGACGCCGTGGCCCTCCGCGCAGCCGTCCTGCCGTACGGTCGTCGGCCTCTTCCCGCGACCCGCCGGCACCGTGGACGAGGACGACCCGGAGTACGTCCCCGCCGACCCGCCCCCCTGGGCCCGGGTGGTCCGCCTGGGCTGACGGGCCGGGGCGGGACGGGGCGGGCCCACCGCCCGTGGTGAAAACGGAGTGCGGGAGCGCCGTCGCGCCGCGAGACTGGCGCGATGATCACCATGCCTCCGGCTGTACTGGATTCGCTCTACGGGGTCGCGTTCGGCGACGCCTTCGGTGACCGCTGGTTCGGCATCCTGCGCCGGGACGGTCCCGCCGCTCTGGAGGCGCGGACGCCGCCCCCGGAACCGCTGTGGCGGTGGAGCGACGACACCGCCCAGGCGCTGGTGCTCGTCCGGGAACTCGCCGAGGGCGGCGGCACCGTCGACCAGGACCGCCTCGCCCTGCGCTTCGCGTCGGCGTACGCCGACGACACGCACCGCGGGTACGGAGCCTCGATGCACGACGTGCTCCGCCGGATCGGCGCGGGCGAGCCGTGGCAGGAGGTGGTCGGCGGGCAGTTCGGCGGCCAGGGCTCGTGGGGCAACGGCGCGGCCATGCGGGTGGCCCCGCTCGGGGCCTGGCACGCCGCCGACCTCGACGCGGTCGCCGAGCAGGCCGCCCGCCAGGGCGCGGTCTCGCACCACCACCCGGAGGCGGTCGCCGCGGCGGTGGCCGTCGCCCTCGCGGCGGCGCTGGCCACCCGCAGCCGGGGCGGGGCCGCCCCGGCCAGGCCGGACTTCCTCCGGGCGGTCGCCGAGCGACTCCCCGAGGGCGACGTCCGGTCGGGGGTGCGGATCGCGGCCCGGATGCCGGAGCACACCTCGGTGCGGCACGCCGCGGAGGTACTGGGCTCCGGCTACCGGATGTCGGGCCCCGACACCGTCCCGTACGCCCTGTGGTGCGCGGCGGGACACCTCGACGACCTCCAGGAGGGCCTGTGGTCCACGGTCGGCGGGCGCGGGGACATCGACACCACCTGCGCCATCGCGGGCGGTGTGATCGCCGCGCGCACGGGCGTCACCGCCCTGCCCCCTGCCTGGCACGCAGCCTGCGAACCGCTGCCGCCGGTGGGGGAGGCGTAATCCAGGACATAACACTGTGTGACTACTTCGCCGCCGAGGACGACGACGCGGCCGCCGCCGTGGCCCAGGTGCCCGATGGCCCTGCCCGGGCCGGACTCGACGTGGTGTTCCTGAAGGGAATCGACCCGGTGGTCGCCATGGCCGAGTTGGAGGGGATAGTGACCGGCTGCGGCTATGAGGAGGCCGCACAACGCCCGCGGTCCGGGCAGTTGGTGTCCTCTCCGGAAGCCGAGGGCGCCTTTGTGTTCAGCCTGTCGGACTCCCTGGCCGAGGCACTCGCCGCCGCGACGGCGGACGACCTCGTGCGCTTCGCGGGGCCTTGGTCCGACACGGGGCCACTGCGGCAGGGCCGGGTCGACGCCGATATCGCGGCCCGTGTCCTGGATGCCCTGGCCGGCCTGGCCTCCCGTGCCCGGGCCGGCCGCATGGGCCTGTATTGCCGGTGGTCCCTCTGACTCCGGGGCGGCGGAGCCGTCCGGTTGGGCCGAGGTGCCGGTGCCGGGTTCAAAAGCGGTTGCCCGGGTGTCGCGGGGCCAGCGATCATCCTGGGGATTCGCCCCCGATCACCGGAGACACATGACCACCCAACTGTCCAAGGCCTGGGAGCTCTTCGAAGCCGGCGACCCGCAAGGGTCGATGCGGACCCTGCGGCTCGGCGCCGAAGAGCTCGCGTCCGCAGAGATCGCCCCGCTCGTGGCCAAGTTGGCCGAAGGCGCCGGCTTCACGGACCTCGCCGAGGCCTCGACAGGACTGGCGGCGCAGCCCGCGGACGCCGAGCGGCTGTACGCGTTCGGCTACGCCTGCGTCGAGCGCGGCATCCCCGCCCTGGCCGTCCCCGCGCTGCGTGCGGCCCTGCGCCTGACCTTGGCGCTGCCGAGCCCGCCCGAGCGCACCGGACTGTTCCGCCGCAGGTCCACACCGCGGGCCGAGAAGCGGCTCGCGCCCCGGCGGGTGCTCCTGGAGCTGGTGACATCGCTGGAGGAGGTCGAGCGGCACACCGACGCTCTGGAGCTGCTGCGCGCACACGACTCCCTCCTGGCCGACTGGCCGGACCGCTACCTGACGGTCTACAACGCCCTGATGGCCGGCCGGATCGACATCGCCCGGCGGGTCTTCGACGGCCTTTCGGCGCCCGAGGACGTCTGGGTGGAACCGGGCCGACGGGTCGGGCGGATGCTGGAGCGGGCCGCGGCCGTGCCGCCGACGGGCCCGCAGGACCTGCGCGGCTGGCACTACGTGCTGACCGGCGGGCTGCTCCTGACCCTCTCCCCGCACGGTTTCGACCGGGGCATGACCGGCCGCTGGGCGTTCCTCCAGGACGACTTCGACTCCTGCCGGCACGGCCTGGAGCGGCTGCGGACGGTCCTGGACGCCACCGGGCGCAGGCCTGCGTCCGTCGGCCTGCTGCCGGACCGCGGCAGCCGGGCGCTCGGCCTGGCGGCGGCCCGCCTGCTCGGCGTCCCGGCCTCCCCCTACCGGCCGGGCACCCCGGACGTGCTGGTGGTCGCGTACGACCTGACCGCCTGCGACCCCGGCACGGTGGACGCGCTGACCGAGCGGGCCGCCGGCGAGCTGCTCTTCGAGCACGCCACCTGCTGGACCGACATGCCCGGCGCGACGGCCGACGTCTCCACCCTGCTGGTACAGACCGTGACCGCGCCCTGGGAGCCCCGCCTGCGGCTCTCCGAGGGCGGGCAGACGGAACGGACGGAGCCCGACGGCCGGTCGGCCGAGGAGCTGGCCGAGGCGATCCTGGCGGCGGATCCCGCCCCGGCGGAGGGCGACGGGCAGACGCCGGACGACCCCGACGCGGTACTGGCCGCGTTCGCCACGCGCACGGCGGGGCTGCCGGCGGAGGGCCCCCGGACCCGGATCGGCTCCGCGGGCCCCGTGCGCAGCAGCCGCTTCGCCTGACGGCGGCCCAGGCCGTGGCCGTGGCTCTGGCCGTGGCCGTGGCCGTGGCCGTGGCCGTGGCTGTGGCCGTGGAACAGCCGCCGTCGCTTCTCGCGGGGAAATCGGAGGTTTCACGGCGCCGATCGGGAACAGAAGAGCGGTCACGACGACCGATTCCCCAGACCACGAGGAGGTCCCGATGTCGGGTACGGAGAAGGGCAAGGCCCGTGCCGAGCAGGCCAAGGGCAAGGCCAAGGAAGTGCTGGGACGCGCGACCGGCAACGAGCGGATGACCGCCGAAGGCCAGGGCGAGCAGGTCAAGGGTGATGCGCGGCAGACCAAGGAAGACGTCAAGGACACCTTCCGCCACTAGAACGCGCGGGGACGCGCGACGACGCGCGACGACGCACGCCCCGCAGTAGCCTCCGGGCCCCGGCCGACTCCCCCTCGGCCGGGGCCCGGTCTGCCGGTGCCGCCGTCGGTCCGGCTGCCGTCAGGGCCGGCCGGTGTGCCCGTCGGGCTCCAGTCCGAAGGCCTCGGCGGTGGCCCCGAAGCCCGCGGCGGCCTCGCTGCTGCGCCGGAACATGGCCCCCTCGTACGAGGCGAGTGCGGCTTCGACGTCGGCGGGGCGGGCGGTGGCGAGGGCCTGGCCGAGTTCGGCGCCGTCGAGCAGGGCCAGGTTGGCGCCCTCGCCGTTCGGGGGCGCGAGGTGGGCGGCGTCGCCGAGCAGGGTCACCCCCGGCACCCGGTCCCAGCGGTGGCCGGGGGGCAGGGTGTGGAAGGGGCGCACGAAGGGGGCGGTGTCGGAGTCGGTGATCAGCGACCGGAGTTCCGGTGCCCAGTCGCCGAACTCCCGTGCGATGCGGGCGGTGGCCGCGGCCGGGTCGGTGAAGTCGATGGCGGCGAACCAGTCCTGGGGCTCGGACAGCCCTATGTAGGTGTGCAGGGTGTCGCCGCTCTCGCGGTGCGCGAACATCTGCCTGCCGTTCCGCCCGGACACGATCATCGATCCGCCGCCGACCGCCTTCGCGGCGGCGGGGTGCCGGGTGTCGGCCTCGTACAGGTAGGTCTCGACGACCGAAGTGCCGGCGTACTCGGGTGTGACGGGGGTGAGCAGGGGCCGCACCCGGGACCAGGCGCCGTCCGCGCCGACCAGCAGGCCGGTGACGAGCGTGCTGCCGTCGGCGAAGGCCACCTCGTGGCGGCCCTCGCCGAGGGCGCGGGCGGCGGTGACCTTCCGCCCCCACCGGACGGTGCCGGGCGGGAGGGAGTCGAGCAGGATCCGCCGCAGTTCGCCGCGCTGGACCTCGGGGCGTCCGCCGGTGCCGTCGTCGGGCTCGTCGAGCAGGACGGTGCCCTCACGGTCGAGGACGCGGAGGGCCTGGCGGCCCTCCAGGACGATGGAGTGGAACTCGTCCGTCAAGCCGGCCGCCTTGAGGGCGAGCTGGCCGTCGTGGTCGTGGATGTCGAGCAGCCCGCCCTGGGCGCGGGCCGTCGGGGAGGGGTCGGCCTCGTGGATCGTGGCGGGGATGCCGTGCAGGTGCAGGACGCGGGCGAGGGTGAGTCCGCCGAGTCCGGCGCCGATGATCGTGACGTGCGGGATGCGCATGGTGGCTCCTTCGGGACCGGGGCCGGCGGGATGGGCGCCGGCCGTCTCACCGAACGGTGCCAAGCGCGGCCGACGGACGGCCGACAGGCGGCCGACAGCACCGACAGCCCGCCCACGGGCACCGACAGCCGGCCGACAGCCCCGCACGCCAGCCGGCACCGCCGCGGTCGCCGCGGCCACCGCCGTTGCCGCGTCCTCGGGGACGAGGGACGGCGGAGTCCCGGTGGAGCGGCCGGTCGGCGGCTCGGTTCCTGGGTAAGGGGCGGGGATGAGCATTGTGAACCCCGCCAAGGGGTATTCCCGTGACAGCCGGTACATCACCACCCGGATCACCGCCGACGGCCGCGACGGCTTCCCGGTGGAACCCGGCCGCTACCGGCTCGTGGTGAGCCGCGCCTGCCCCTGGGCGCACCGCGCGGTGATCACGCGGCGGCTCCTCGGGCTGGAGAAGGCCCTGCCCATGGCCATCGCCGGACCGACGCACGACAAGCGCAGCTGGACCTTCGACCTCGACCCGGGCGGCCGTGACCCGGTACTGGGCATCGAGCGCCTCCAGGAGGCGTTCCTCGCCCGCGACCCCGACTACGACCGGGGCATCACGGTGCCCGCGATCGTGGACGTGCCGAGCGGCGCCGTCGTCACCAACGACTACGCGCAGCTCACCCTGGACCTGTCGCTGGAGTGGACGGCGTACCACCGTGACGGTGCGCCGGAGCTGTACCCGGCGGCGCTGCGGCCGGAGATCGACGCGGTCGGCGAGGAGATCTACCGGGACGTCAACGACGGCGTCTACCGCACCGGGTTCGCCAAGTCACAGGAGGCGTACGAGGAGGCGTACGAGCGTCTCTTCGCCCGCCTCGACCGGCTCTCGGAGCGGCTGGAGGACTCGCGCTACCTCGTCGGCGACACGATCACCGAGGCGGACATCCGGCTGTTCACCTCGCTGGTGCGCTTCGACGCCGTCTACCACGGGCACTTCAAGTGCAACCGGCAGAAGCTGACCGAGATGCCGGTGCTGTGGGCGTACGCGCGGGACCTGTTCCAGACGCCGGGATTCGGGGACACCGTCGACTTCGACCACATCAAGAAGCACTTCTACGTCGTGCACGCCCACATCAACCCGACGGGGATCGTTCCCGCCGGCCCCGACCCGTCGGGCTGGCTCGAACCGCACGGCCGGGAGGCCCTGGGCGGGCGCCCGTTCGGGCACGGCACCCCGCCGGGGCCGCCCTCGGCGGCGGAGACGGTTCCGCCGCAGCGCGCCCGGTCGTAACGCGTTCCGCTGCCCGGCGGGCGGGGGCAGGCCGGGCGGGTCAGCCCCAGTCCCGGCCTCGGCCCCCGTCGGCCGTCGGGCCGGCCGGGACGCGGGGATGCAGCTGCGTCGCGACCCGACGGGCTTCGGCAATGACGTCGGCGTCGACCTGGGCCGCTGTTCTCCCCCCGCATTCGAGGAGGGCGTACTCGTCGTCCAGTTCGGCGAGCCGTTCGGCCAGGGGCAGCCGGTGCCCGAAGTGCTGGTGGATCCGGAAGGCCAGCTCGGGTGGCGTCATCTCGCCGGCCAGCATCCGGTCGGCCAGCGCCCGTACGCCGGCTTCCTGTCCTGAGTGGCTGTTCACCGGGTGGAAGTCGAGGCCCAGTTCGTCGAGGGCGGGCGGGAGGAGGTCCCAGACGTCGTAGTCCGCCTCGGCGCGCGTGCAGGCGGCGAGGATCCGCAGGGCGGGGCTGTCGAGGCCGGCGACGAGCGCGTCACAGGCGGCGCTGACGACGTCGCCGGCCGGGATCTCCCTCATGCTCCAGAGCGCGGCACGGTTTTCCAGGGTTCTCGCTGCTGATTCGGCCGGGGTCATCGGTCCATGATCTTGGACGGGGGTGTTCCGGTCGAGGAGTTTTCCGCGTCGTCGAGCAGTCCTGACGGCACGCCGGCCGTGACCGCCCCCGCACCGTCGGAGGACGTACGGCGGGCCGCCAGCGACATGCGGCTTCGCATCGGGTCCCGGCTGGGAGTAACGGCTCGATTCGCGCCCACTGTGCGTCAGTCAACGGCACACACGAACAACGACTGGCGGCGCCGGCCGGAGCGGTGCCCCTGTCAGGCGGTCGGCCCGGTGCGGAGCCGTCGGACGTCCCGCACGAGCGTGTACGAAGCGCTGAGGAAGATCACGGCTCCAGCCACGAGCCAGAGGATCGAGGCCCCAGACGGAAGTGATCCAAACGAACCGGCCCAGGGCGCAGCCTCCCGGTTGTCAGAGGGCCTCGGGGATTTCGGTCCAGGTCGTCTCGAAGTACCTGACGTGTTCGTCCTGTCCGGCCGGCCGCATGCCGGCTGCCGTCATGACGTGGTGGGACGCGGTGTTGTCGTGGTCGGCGTCGCCCTTCACTCGGGCGGCGCCCCGCGCCCGGGCGAGCCGCAGGAGCGCGCGGAGGGCTTCGGAGGCGTAGCCGCGGCCGCGGGCCGACGGGATGAGGCCGTAGCCGATGGTGACGGTGCCGGTCTCGTCCGCGGGGCCGTGGAAGCCGACGCCGCCGATCGCCGTGCCGTCCTCGCGGAGGCGGATCTCGTAGTTGCCGAAGGGGCCGGGGTCGCCGGTGTCGGCGCAGGTCCGCAGGAAGCGCCGGGCGGCGAGCACGTCGCCTTCGGTCGGGTATCCGGTCGCCCAGCGGGCATCGCCGTCCGGCGCGCCCGCCACGACGCGTTCGGCTTCGCCGGCGGTCATCGGATGCAGGACGAGCCGCGCCGTCTCAAGTTCCCCCATGGGAGGGAGGAGTATCACGCGGAGTGGGGGGACCGCACCGGGATTGTCGGTGGCGGGGTGAGGGGCGGGGCGCCGAGGAGGGGGGCGCGGTGCGCGTGGAGCCAGGCTCGTTCGGCTCGCATTTCGGCCGCGTCGCCCCGGGCCAGGAACGTCGCCCACGGCTCCTCGCCCTGGCCGCCGAGCCGTTCGATGCGGTCCGCCTCGCGGGACTGGAGGGCGTCCAAGGCGTCCAGGACCGCCTCCGGGCGCGTGCCGTAGGCGGTGCAGAGGGCGTCGAGGCGGGTCCGGAGGGTGTGGTCCCCGGTGAAGGATTCCCGGCTCTGCCTCTCGGCGGGACGCAGGGGGACGGCGTACCAGGCGAGCTGGGCGAGGTCGTCGAGGGCGTCGCCGGGGGCGGCGAAGTCCCAGTCGATGAAGCCGGTCAGCCGGTCGCCGTTCCAGACGGAGTTCCAGGGGCCTAGGTCGCCGTGCCGGATGATCAGGCCGGGCCGCCACTCCTGCTCCTGCCCCCGCCAGCGGGCGTCGGCCGGGGGCCGGAAGTCGCGTACCGCCGCGTGGTAGTCGCGCAGCCAGGTGCCCAGTTCCCTGATGCCGGGCGTCGAACGGAGGGCGGGCGGCCAGGGGGAGTACGCCGGTTCGCCGTGGAGCAGGGAGACGACCTCCTCGGCACCGTCGGTGCCGAGGGCGCGCGGGGCGCGGGTGAAGCCGGCCGCCTCCAGGTGGGCCAGCAGGGCGTGCACCGCCGGGGTCCACTCGCCTGCGGGGCGGCGAATCGTTTCGCCGACCCGCCGCACGGTGGTCACGCTGCCCTGGTCGGTGGCGCCGTCCTCGATCATGGGGCCAGCCTAGGGGATGCGCCGGGCCGGCCCGGACCCGCGGCACGGGCTCGGTCAGGAGCGGCGGGCCAGGAGGTGGGCGTCGAGGAAGCCGCGTTCGGAAGCCGGGTCGTGGAGGAGGCGGGCGAAGGGGGTGAGGCCGGCTGCGGACAGCAGGGCGGCGAGGCGGTCCGCCGGCCAGCTGTAGGCGGGGGTCACCTTGTGGTCGAAGCGGACCGGATCCGGGGCGTCGGTGCCGAAGAAGGACACCAGGAGCAGGCCCCCGGGAGCCAGGACCCGCGCCTGCTCGGCGAGGAGGGCGGGCAGTTCCGCCGGAGGGGTGTGGATCATCGAGTAGTGCGCCAGTACGCCGCCCAGCGTGCCGTCCTCGGCGGGCAGGTCCTCCATCCGGGCTTCCTCGAAGCGCAGGTCCGGATGGGCGTGCCGGGCGTGGGCGACCATGCCCGGGGAGAGGTCGAGGCCGAAGGCGTCCACGCCCAGGTCGTGCAGCAGGGCCGTCAGGTGTCCCGGACCGCATCCGACGTCGGCCACCCGCGGGTTACCCGTATCGCGCACCAGCTCGGCGAAGGTGGCGATCATGGCCCGGGCGAAGGGCTGCGTCTCCAGGCGGCGGTCGGCGAACAGCGACGCGTAGAGCTCGACGACCCCGTCGTAGGCGGCCCTGGTCCGGTCGTGGTGGTGCGGCGGCATTGGGGAAGAAGCTAGCGGGTGGCAACCGCTGCGGTCGACGCAGTGGGTGCGGTACGCGCTTGCGGCGGGCGTGCCGAGAGGGAGGCGGCCGCTGCGAGCCCGGACCGCCCGGACGGGATCACCGACGAACGCACGCCCGGGTAGGCCGCGTTGGGCGGGCCCCCACCCGGCGCCGTGCGCGCGTCGGTGGTCGGCGTCGGTTCGGCGCGCGGGGCGGGCGGCCCGTACGTGGCCGTCGTGTTCGGGGCCGGACGGGCGGGAGCCGCCGCTGTCGCCGGACACGGCCCCCGAGTTCGGCCGGATCCACTCCGAGGGGAAGGCCTCGTAGGCGGCACGGCGCAGGCCTGACGGGATCGCCGCCGGACGGGGCGGTCGCCGCACCGGGCGAGGTTGCGCCGGCACCCGGGACGGGTCATGGATCGTGTGCCGACGGCGCGGCGAACCCAGGTTCCGGCGGCCGGGGTCCTAACTTCTCTACATGGCTGACATGTTCGAGCACGCCCCGCAGGTATGGACCGCTGCGCGGCTGCGTGAAGCTCTCGCGGACCTGCCGGACGAGACCCCGATCCACATCGGGGTCGCGGACGGGCCAGGCGACTTCGACGGGTACGGCGACTACGTCCTGGTGGACGCCGAGCCCGTCGAGCTGGACCCCGACGGCGCCGACGGCCCCGACGGCCCGCCGCACGTCCAGTTCACCCTGTTCGCGGACGCCCGGGCGGGCGCCTACCACCTCGACGTCGACTGACCCCGGCCCGGCCCGGGCCCGTATCGCCGTACCGTCGTACCGCCGTATCCCGTTCGGGCCGGCGGAAGCACCGAGGGACCGTCGCGATCCTGCCACCCCCGTGGCAGTTTTGGCCGAACATCCATGGCTCGTCTGCCACCCCCGTGGCAGGATCGGCGGCGTGACCGGAGTCGGGACGAGGTGCCGGATCCCGGGACGCACGGGGAGATCGCCCGGGAGAGCGGTGTCCCCCGGCAACCGGTCCGGGCCCCGCTCCGCAGCGACCGCCGGCCGACGACGGACCACCGCGCACGGCCGCAGAGGTACGACGCCGCCGCCCGACCGGGAGCGCACCACGCCGCTCGCCCGGCTCGACCACTGAGCACATCGGGCCCTTCGCCGGCCGTCGCCGGGCGGGGAGACTCGTCAAGCGGTCGACTGCCGTACCGGGCGGGGCGGTGCGGGGCAGGGGGGTGCGGGCCGGTCGCGTGGAATCCGCCGGGGCAAGGGTTCCTGCCCTCGGGGAATGAGGGGCATGGGGGAGACAGGTGTTCAAGCAGCGGGAGTTACGGCAGTCCGTCAGCGCCATGCTGGGCGGGCTCGGCCATCTGCAGTCTCCGGTGGCGGCCGAGGTGATCTGCCGCGCGCTCTGCGATGCCATGGGCCGGCGACGGAACCGGAAGATTGAATTCCGCAGCACCTCCTTCCCTCCGGGCACCGCCAGCGGACTCGCCCTGGACCTCGGGGACCGGGACCTGATCGTCGTCGAGCAGCGGACCGTGGCCGAGCACCGGATCGTCATCACCGGGCACGAGCTGCGCCACCTGGAACTCGGCCACTGCCACCAGCACGTGTCCGAGGGTTCCGTGGCCGCCCGTCTCCTCCACCACGACGCCGACCTCCGGCAGGTGGTCGCCTCCGCCCTGGCCGTCGCCGGCCGGCAGAGCCCCGTACTGCTGAAGGAGGACGGGACCGCCGCCCGCAGGCACAGGGTCGAGGAGCGGGCGGCGGAGCGCTACGGACTGGAGCTGGCGCACGCCGTACGCCACCTCCTGACGGCCCCCACGGCCCCGGGACTCGACCGGGCCACCCGCTCCGGCCGGATCGAGGCCGCGCTCTGCAACCGCGGGGTCCAAGGCTGACCGTGCCCGATCCGACCGTTCTCTTTCCCACGGTGCTGGGCGGCGTGGCCGCCCTGCTCAGGCTCCCCGGCCTGCTGAGGAACCCGCGCGACCCCCTGCTCCGCGCGGTCATGGCGATGCTCGTGGCGGGCGTGGGGGTGTTCTTCTTCACCTCCGTCCCGGTGGTCGCGAAGGTCAACGAGATCACCGGCATTCCGAACGCCGCCGCCCCCGTCGACTACTTCTGGGCCATGGCCTGCGCGGCCTCGGCCATTGTGCTGGTCATCAACTGGCGGGGCGGCCCGCCCGAGCGCATCCGGCGGGCCACCCGCTGGTGCCTCGCCGGGTACGGGGCCCTGTGCGCCACCCTGGTCGTCCTCTTCGCGCTGGCGGAGGCGCCCGTCGAACGGCTGCGGGACCTGGACACCTACTACGCCAACACCCCGTACATGCGCGAGATGATCGTCCTCTACCTGGTCGGCCACACCGCGGCGTCGACCGTCATGACCTGTTTGTGCTGGCGCTGGATGCGCCACGTGGGAGGGGAGCTGAGGGCGGGCCTGGCCCTCGTGGTGACGGGCTACGGCCTCTCGATCGGCTTCGGCCTGCTCAAGTTCACCGCCCTGGGGGCCCGGTGGGCCGGCACGGACTGGGACGTCCTCAGTACCGAGGTGGCACGGGGCTTCACCTCGGTGGCCGCTCCCCTCATCGCCATCGGAATGGTGCTCCCGCTCGTCGTGCGGCGTTTCCGGGGACGCTGGCAGGACTGGACCCGCTACCGGCGGCTGGAGCCGCTGTCCCAGCTGGTCGGCGGGCTGGGGCCGACCCCGGCGTCGGTCGGCGTACCGCTGCTGGCCTCCGTGGGCGTACGGCGCCTCCAGCGCGAGTCGCTCATCCACGACGGGCTGCTCACCCTCAACCCCTACTTCGACCTCGGCCTGCGGGAGCGGGTGCTGGCCGCCGCCGTCGCCGGCGGCGCCACCACCGACCGCGCGGCGGCCGACGCGGACGCGGCCATGGTCCTGGCCGCGGTGGAGACGATGCGTGCCGACCCCGAGCGGCGGGTGATCGCCTCCTCGCGCGCCCTCCAAGGTCCGGCGGGCGAGGACCGTGACCTCGTCCGCATCGCAGAGGCGCTCACGCAGACGCGCCCGCACATGCACGGGCACCGGGGGGCGGGCTGTTGAGCAGCGTCTACTACTACCTTCCGGCCCTCCTCCTGCTCGTGTCCTTCGCGCTGCGCGTGCCCGGCCTCGTACGGCACTGGCGTGATCCGCTGGTCCGTTCCGTGGGCGTGGTGATCCCCCTGGGTGCCGTGGTGTTCTTCTTCGCGGCCCCGCCGACGGTGTCGGAGGTGAACGCGCTGACCGGCGTCGCCAACTTCTCCGCCCCGCTGGTCTACGCCGTCGTCACGGCCGGGAGCGCCGGCGTCATCAACCTGATGCTGACGTGGCAGGGCGGACCGGAGGAACGCCGCCGCGCGGCCACCCTCTGGTGCGCCGGGGTCTACGCGGCCGTCATCGTGGTGCTCCTGGGCCTGTTCGCGCTGGGCCACGCCCCCGACGAACGCCTCCGTGACTTCGACACGTACTACTCCACCACCCCGTACCTCCGCGAGATGATCGTCCTCTACCTCGTGGCCCACGCGGTGGCCACGGCCATCCTGTCGGTCCTGTGCTGGCGCTGGGCCCGCGAGGTGGCCGGCCTGCTGCGCGCCGGACTCGCCCTCATCGTGGCCGGCGGGGTGCTGGGGCTCGGGTACACCGCGGGCAAGCTCCTCGCCGTCGGCGCGCGCTGGGCCGGCCACGACTGGGACGGCATCAGCACCACGGTGGCCCCTTCGATGGCCGCCCTCTCCTCGCTGCTCCAGTGCGTCGGGTTCGCGCTTCCGGCCCTCGGCCAGAGCCTGCGCAAGCGGTGGCGGCGCCGGGCGCGGTACCGCCGGCTGGGGCCGCTGTGGGAGGTCATGCGGGTGGTCATCCCGTACGAGCTGGTACGGATCCCCCCGTGGGCCTCGCTGAGCCGACGCCATCTGCGGCGGACGTGCGACATCCGGGACGGCCTGCGCCTCCTCGCCCCCTACCTCGAACGGGGCCCGGGCACGGACGCGCGGGCGCTCACGGAGGGCCCCGGCGCGCTGAAGCCCGCCGCGGCGGCCCACGCGGCCCTGGTCATCGCCGCGTTCGACTCCCTGCGCACCCGTCCGGGGCCGGGCGACGACGACACCGATGGCCGCGAAGGTGACCACCATGCGGGTGGCGGCGGCCGGAGCGGGATCCAGTGCCTGCTCGACAGTGACGACGGGCTCGTCTGCCTCTCCGACGCCGTACGGAGCATGATGACGCCTCGTACGATCCCGGCGGCCCCCGCGGCCGGCCGGAACGGGCACAACCCCTCGACGGCCCCGCGAAAGGCGGCGTCATGAGCGCTCCGCACACCTCCAGCCCCGGCCCCGGCCCCGGCCCCGGCCCCCGGACGGTCCGCCGGCGCGCGCTCGTCATCGGTGGCGGCCTCGCGGGCATGCTGGCCGCCGCCGCGCTGCGCGGCGCGGTCGACGAGGTCCTCGTCGTCGAGAACGACGAGCTGCCGGACGGTCCGCTTCCCCGCAAGGGCCTTCCCCAGGCGCGCCACGCGCACATGCTCTGGAGCGGCGGCGTCCGGGCGGCCGAAGCGGTCCTGCCCGGGATCACCGACCGCTGGCTGGCCGCCGGCGCGAACCGCATCCCGACCCCGACGGGCATGGTCGCGCTCACCGCCCAGGGCTGGCTGAGGCGCTGGGACCGCGAGACCCACTTCGTCCTGGGGTGCAGCCGCGACCTCCTGGACTCCGTCGTACGCGACCACGTCCTGGCCGGACCGGGGGTCAGGGTCCTCCCCCGCACCCGGGTCGAAGGCCTGACCGGCAGCGCGTCCCGCGTCACCGGGGTGCGGGTCCGCGGGCAGGACGGCCCCGGGCACGTCCTGGAGGCCGACTTCGTCGTCGACGCGAGCGGGCGCGCCTCGCGGGCTCCCCGCCACCTGGAGGAGCTGGGGGTGCCTCCGGCACCCGAGCGCTCCCTGGACCTCGGCCTGGTCTACGCGACGCGGATCTTCCGCGCCCCGACCGGGGCCGAGGGGTTCCCGCTGGTCAGCGTGCAGTCGGACCCCCGCAGCGGTCGGCCGGGGCAGAGCGCGAGCATCCTGCCGGTGGAGGACGGCCGGTGGATCGTCACGGAGACGGGCAGCAGGGCCGGCGAGCCGACGGGTGACGCCGAGGACTTCGCGGCGTTCCCGCGCGGGCTCCGTCATCCCGTGGTCGGGGAGATCATCTCCCGCCTCGAACCCCTGACGGGCGTGTCGGTGAGCAGGAGCACCCGCAATACGCGGCGGTACTTCGAGCGGGTGCGGGACTGGCCGGAGCGGTTCGTCGTCCTGGGTGACGCGCTCGCGGCGTTCAACCCCCTGTACGGGCACGGCATGTCCGTCGCCGCGCAGACGGCGGCCGTCCTGCGCGAGGAGGTGGAGGCCCGGGGCGTGGAGGCACCGCACCTCGCGCGGCGCGTGCAGAGGGCCATGGCGAAGCCGGTCGGCGCGGCCTGGGAACTGGCCATGGGGCAGGACGTGTTCTACCCGGAGGTCCAGGGCGGCGCTCCGGGCCTGCGGGACAGGATCCTGTCCCGCTACGTGGACCGGCTGGTGAGGACGAGCTGCGGACGCTTCAGCATGGTGGAGGACCTCACGCACGTCACGTCGCTCCAGGCTCCGCTGACCTCGCTGGCCAGGCCGCGCGTCCTGCTGGGTGCCCTACGGGGACCGCAGTACCCGCCCCTGGACGGACCGCCCCTGACCCCACGGGAGCTGGCCCTCGTGGAGTCCGGGGGCGCCGGCTGACCAGCCGCTTCCCGCCCCGCCGAGGAGCCCGTCGCTCCGGAGGACCAGAGAAGAGTGGACATCGGCCCGCCGACGCGCCGACCGACCCGAATCCCTGCGCGGGCGGAACCCGTGGGGAGCAAGATGGGACCGGGCGGAGACGCACCGCCTGGTGGGGCGGGATCTCAGTGGGGTGAGGAAGATGGTCTGGCGGCACACGGACGCGGAGACCGCCGTACGGCGCGGCGCCGACGGGCATTTCTACGTCGCCGCCCAGGACGTCACCGAACTGCTCCGCGACCTCGCGCGCACGTTCGACCTGCACGCCGAGTCCGATGACCCCGCCCCCGCTGCGGAGGGCCAGGCGCCCCCGGCACCGTTGGACGGGAACACGATGCGCGCGGTCGCGGGCATCCTGCGCGCCCAGGCCGACGAGATGGACGTCCAACTCATCGCCATCGCGGGGCGGCACCCCCTCGGGTAGGCGGCGGCCCGTCCGTCAGCGGCGGTCCGTCAAGGGCGGTCCAGGCCCCACGTCTGGAGGACGAACGGCCGTCCCTTCTCCTCGCCCGTGATCAGCGGTACGTCGAGCAGCCTGAAGCCCGCCTTGCCGGCCACCGCCACGCTGGCGGCGTTCTCGGCCTCCAGCTCCAGGATCACCCGCTCCGCACCCCACTGCTCGAACGCGTACGCGGCCATCACCCGCACCGCCCGCGCCGCCAGACCCTGGCCCCGGTGCGCCGGGCCGACCGCGTAACCGATCTCCATCCCCTCGGGCGCGCGCCGCAGCATGATCTCGCCGAGCGGTGCGCCGCCGTCGACGGTGATGGCGAGCAGGATGCTCGTGCCCTCCCGCCGCAACTGCCGGTCCCGGACCAGCCGTGCGCGGGCGGCCGCGTCGTCGAAGGGCGAGACGATCGGCGTCCAGTACGCGATGTCGGGATGGTCGAACAGCGCCGGCATCGCGGCCAGGTCCCCCTCCGTCCAGTCGCGCAGGACGAGCCCCTCCCCCGACAGCTCGATCCGCTCGGGCAAGGACGACGTGGTGCTGCTGCTCATGCTGTGGACCTCCCTGGCCTGTTCATGACGAGGCAAGATAACCGGGGAAGGCCCCGGAGCACCCGGATTTTCCGTCCGGCGTGCGTACCCCGGCCGGGCCGGGGCGCACCGGCCCGGCCGGAGGGACGAGGTCGAGGCGCTGAGCGGCTGCGGAGGATCAGCGTTCGAGGTAGGCCACGGTCCCCGTCCGGCGTGCGTCGTCGGCGGCCTTGAGGCCGGCGAAGCTCTCGGGGCTCATCTCCTCCTCCCACTCGGCGAGGGTGCGGACGCGGAGTTCGGTGTGCTCGGCGGGGTCGAGGACGATGCCGTCGATCTGGTCGTCGGTGAGCCGGCCGCCGTCGAAGATCACGCCGAACTTGTTCAGCGGCCAGCCGGTGCCTTGGGCGATGAAGTGGACCGCGAGGAGCTTCCGCGGACCCGCGAAGGTCATCCGCGTCTCCTCGAAGCACTCCCTGAGGGCGCACTCCCACGGGCTCTCGCCGGGGTCCATGTTCCCGCCCGGCCACTGCCAGGTCTCGGCGCTGTGGGCCGAACGCAGTTGCACCGGGCGGCCGGCGGTGTCGGTGAAGTAGAAGCCTGCGTAGCTGGTGGAGTGCGCGATGGTCTTGACGTACTCCTCGGGCGGGAGCCAGGTACCGGTCATGAGCGCCTTCCTTCGGCCGCCGGGCGGACGTGGTGGAACCCGTAGTGGACCACCCCGTCGCCGTTCCCGGCACGGCTGAGGCGGGAATCCGGCCGCGCGGCGGTAGCGTGCCCGGATGTCTGAGAACACCCCTGTGCGCGAAAGCACCGTCGGGCCGCCGCCCGCCTTACCGCTGGTCGGTCTGCCCGGGTCCGGGAAGCCCGGGCCCGGGGCGGGCTCCGGACCGGCCGCACACTGGGATCCGGCACCCCTGCGTGAGGTGGCCGGCCTGTTCGGCCGGGCCGGGTGCCCGTGGTGGATCGCCGGGGGCCATGCCATCGAGTTGGCCGTCGGCCGCGCACTGCGGCCCCACGACGACATCGACGTCCTGGTCCTGCGGGACGACCAGCACGCCGTGCAGGAGGCCCTCGCCGGATGGGAGTGGTGGGCCGCCGACCCGCCCGGCAGTCTGCGTCCGTGGCGTGCGGGAGAGCATCTGCGCCCCGGGGTCCACGACGTCTGGTGCCGGCCCGCGCCGGGCGGGCCCTGGCGGATCCAGGTGATGCTGGACGAAGCGTCGCGGGACGGACAGTGGGTGTCCCGGCGCGACGACGGCGTGCGCCGGCCGGTGGCCGAGATCGGCGCCGTCAGCCCGGACGGCATCCCCTACCTGAGGCCTGAGGTCCAGCTGTACTACAAGGCCAAGCGGCCCCGCCCGAAGGACGAGCAGGACTTCGACGCCGTCCTCCCTCTCCTCGACGCCGGCCGGCGCACCTGGCTCGCGGACGCCATCACCCGCACCCTCGGCCCCCACCCCTGGCTCGCCCGGCTGCGCTGACGGACTACGGCCTACCGGACTTCCGTCGAGACCGGGCGGAGGAAGAAGAGACACTGCTTCGCGTTGAACGCGCCCACCTCGGCGACGAAACGGAACCTGTCGCCCGCGCGGACGGTGGCGGGGGTGTTCGGGCCGGTCAGCTTCAGGTCGGAGACGTTGACGTCCTCATACTTGAAGGCCGGCCCGATCCCCGTCTTCGGCCCCTCGTCGCCCGGGCCCAGGAGGACGTCGTAGCGGGTGTCGGCACTGCCGTGGGGCGCCATGTGCACGATCGAGCCGTCGAACGCCACCGTCTTGCCCTTGTGCCTGGTCGCGAAGTCGAGGTTCGCCTCGGCGCACGAGTCGCTCTTCAGCAGCGCCGCGAACTCCGGGTCGTTCTGCGGCGTGATCACGGCGGGAGCGGCAGCGGCAGCGGCAGCGGCAGCGGCAGCCGAAGCGGACACGGACGCGGACGGAGCCGACGCGGCGGAGGGACCTGCGCCCGCAGCGGCCGCCGTCGGCTTGTCCGACCCGCCCTTCTTCCCGCCTCCACCCTCAAGTGCCGCCCCCACGCCGATGACGACGGCCAGGACCACGAAACCGCCGACCACGGCGCCGATCAAAACCCGCGGCAGCGGCTTCTTCGGGCGGCGGAAGTCGAGGGTGGAGCGCAGCAGGCCCTGGTCCTGTCCGACGAGCTCCCAGCCCTCCTTCTGCATCTTCGAGATCACCAGGCCGTCGGTGCCGCGAACTGTCTGCACGGTCTTGTACTCGTACTTGATCTCGTCGGCCATCCGACGCCGCCCCCCTGAACGAACGAACTGTTCACACCAACTGCCCCGGGAGCATAGGGGATTCCACGAGCAACTCGGCATCCGAGCGCCACTCTGAATCGGATGATTGAGGGGCCCGAGCGGCACGCACGGTCCGCGTTACAGGGCCGGGCGAACGACTACGACGGTTTCGCCGAGGCGTATGCGGCGGAGAACGAGGGAAACCTCGTGAACGCGTACTACGAGCGGCCCGCGATGCTGGCCCTCGCCGGCGACGTGGCCGGTCGTCGCATCCTGGACGCGGGCTGTGGCTCGGGCCCCCTGGCCGCCGCGCTGCACGACCGTGGTGCGATGGTCAGCGGTGTCGACGCCAGTGCCCGGATGCTCGAATTGGCGAGGCGCCGGCTCGGCGACGCGATACCCCTGCACCAGGCCGACCTGAATGACCGGCTGCCCTTCGACGAGGGCGAGTTCGACGACGTCGTGGCCTCCCTCGTCTTGCACTACCTGGAGGACTGGGAGCCGGCACTGGCGGAATTGCGCCGTGTCCTCAAGCCCGGCGGGCGGCTCATCACGTCCGTGGACCACCCGTTCGTGGCCTACACGAACAAGGATCCTCGGCCCGACTACTCCGCGACCACCAGCTATGCCTTCGACTGGACGTTCGGCGGACAGTCCGTCCCCATGAAGTTCTGGCGCAGGCCGCTGCACGCCATGACCGATGCCTTCACCACCGCGGGCTTCCGGCTGGCCGTCATCAGCGAGCCGCAGCCCGATCCGGCCGCCCGGGAACTGTTCCCCGACGACTTCCACGGCCTCGCGACCACACCCTGCTTCCTGTTCTTCGTCCTCACCGCTGGTGAACCGGGCGGCGGGGGATAATCGGGCTGTGGCCATCCCCTACTCCCCCGACCCCGCCCCTGCGGCGGTCGATGTGCTGCGGGCTCGGTATGCGGGGCGGTTGCCCGGGGCGCTGGGTGAGCTCGTGGGGCCCGTGGGCGGCGTCGTCGAGCTGCCCCTGCACGTCGCCTGGTCCGGGCTGCGGTCCTATGACCTGGACCGGCCGCGCCTGCGCATGGGGCTGTACCGCACCGTCCTGGCCGAGGGGCGGCGCGAGGATCTGGTCCGGCTCCTCGACCGGGAGCTGCTCCTGGCCCAGTGGCCGGTGCTGCGCACGCTGGTCAGCCGGTACATCAGGGAGGCCTGGGAGGAAGCCTTCCCCGAGCTGGTGACGGCCGCGTCCGCCGTGGCCTGAGCCTCGGCGCGGCCTGCGGCGGCGTCGGCGGTTTCTGGCCTCCGTGGCCGGGACGGGCCCTTCGGTCCCTGGCGGTCATCGCAGGTCAGAGCGTCGGCAAGGCTGCGGACAGGGACTGAAGGGACCGGAGTTTCGAAGTGGGTGCGCTGTCTCAGGCGACCGTGCGCGTGCCCGTCCCCGCGACGCCCCGCTGGGAGCGTTCCGTCTTCATGCCCACGTGCCGGGGCTCCACCGTGCGCGGGTCCACCGCCTCGCCGGGGGCGCCGGCGCGGTAGAGGCCGTCCGGTTCGGCGTCGCGGTCGTGCGGGAGGAGGTAGAAGACGCGGCGCTTCTGCAGCCCGCTGTCCGGGTCGGCCTCCGCGCTGTCGCAGAGCTCGGCGAAGCCGACCATGCGGCCGTCCCGGTAGTAGCGGGGCTTGCCGCGCCGGCGCGGGGTCTTGTCGAGGGCCTGGCGTACGTAGTCGAGCTGTGCGGGGTCTTCCAGCCACACCACCTTGTCCTCGTGGGTGAGATCGCTTGCTTGGAGTAGCGAGCTCATGGCCGTGGTCCCTTCTCGGTCTGACGTAGCTGCTGTACGGGCTGCGCCGGCCACGCTACCGGGCGCCGGGCATGGGCTATACCGGTGTGCGGGGCGGTGGCGGCCTGTGGCCGGTTCATTCGTTGCGTGTCCATGGTAGGCGGCTGGATGCGGTGGCGGACAGTAGGCCGGGGCGGTTCACCCCGGAGCCGCCCCGTTCGACGGTCGCTCCGGTGTGCCCTCACCCCGTCTCGTCGGCGAGCAGGGCGAGGCCGGGGTAGAACTTCTGGCCGTTGGAGCGGAGCATCTCGCCGGGTGAGGAGATGCCGACCTCGGCGCGGATACGGGTGGCGAAGGCGCGGGTGGTGGCGGGGCGCAGGCCCTCGCCCTCCTGGCACCAGGTGCTGTACGCCCGGTACAGGGCGCCCTGCTCGACCTTGAAGTCGCGCGGCTCGTCGGACCCGTCCCCGGTGGTGCAGCATTCGGCCAGGAAGCGGCCGATGTGGTCCTCGGTGGTGGCGTACGCCTGGGTGGCGGTGCGGACCACGGTGGGTCCGGTGAGGGAGGGCTTGGTCTTCAGGTAGGCCATCGCGCCCTGGATCATCCAGTGGAGGATGCCGGGGCCCTCGTGGTTGACGAGTTCCTCCGCCAGGTTGTCGATCTTGCGGTGGTCGGGCACGACCTTGTCGAACGGGATGAGGCGGATGCGGCGCCAGAACGCGTGTCCGCCGGTGCCGACCTCGGGGCGGTGGTTGCCGAGCAGCCACAGCTTGTGGGTGGGCTCGAAGCTGAAGTAGTCCTGCCGCATGCGGCGGGCCTTGAGCCGGTCGCCGCCGGTGAGGAGCTTGACGCGGGCCTCGTCGAACTTGTCGTGCGGCTTGAGCTCACTGCACACGAACAGGCGACGGCCGTGGAGTTCGGTGAGCTCGGTGGAGTGCTCGTTGAACTTGCCGCGCTCCATCAGGAAGCCGGGCGGTGCCACGTCCGCGTAGTCGCCGAGGATCTTGATGACGATGTCCATGAGGGCGGACTTGCCGTTGGCGCCGATGCCGTAGAGGAACGGCAGGACCTGGCCCCCGACGTCGCCGGTGATGGAGTAGCCGAGCAGGAGATGGACGAACGTGATCATCTCCCTGCCCTTGTCGTCGTCGCCGAACGTCTCCGTCAGGAAGCGGGCGAAGCGGGGGGTGGGGCTGGCCTCGGGGGCGAGGAAGGTCGCGCGCGAGTGCAGGTCACGGAGCGGGTCGGGCTTGCGGAGCTCGCCGGTGCGCAGGTCGACGACGCCGGCGGGGGTGCACAGGGCGAACTTGTCGCCGTCGAGGGTGTCGGGGTCGAGGGCGAGCTCCGGGGACGCCTTGGCCTGGGACAGCATGGCCTTGACGCCGGAGGTCGACATGGCGCGCTTGCGGTGCTGGATGAGCTCGCGGTCGGTGAAGTGGCCCCGGGGGTCGTGCAGGGGCATCTCCTCGGCCATGTCGCCGGCGGCCCAGATGGCCGCCTTCTCGCCGCCGGTGCGCTTCCACCGGTACTCGTCCCACACGTACCAGCCGAGGCCCTCGACGTGGCGGAAGCGGTGGTTGTGGAGGTGGGCGAAGAGCTTGGCGTTGCCACGGTCGGTGAGGTTGACGAGCAGGCCCGACTGGACGAAGTCACCGGGGCGGGACACCGCCGCCGGGGTGGCGACCTGCTGGGCGGGCAGTTGGGCGGTCGCGGCGGGACCGTGGGCCGGGCCGTGGGCGGCTTCGACGGTGGCGGCGATGGCGGCGGTTCCCGTGGTCCCTGCGGATTCCGCGATTCCGGCGGACTCGCCGGTTCCCGCGGATTCGGCGGCGAACACCGCGAGCTGCTCCGCGGCGGCGTGCGCGTCGAAGCCGGTGCTTCCTGCGCTGCTCATGAGCGTCCCTTGGGGTGGATAGGGCGGTGGCTGCCGGCGCGGAGCGCGGAGTCGATGACGAGTCGGTTGCGGCGCGGCTGGTCCGGGCGGGCCGCGTGGGCGGCGTCCGTGAGGAGGCCGGCGCATTCGGGCAGCGGGATGTGGCCGGCGGCCGCGAGGCCTCCGGCGGTGAAGGCCGCACGGTTGAGCTTCTCGCTGAACGCGGTGCCGGACGGGGCCCGGGCGCAGTCGCGGACTTCGGCGAGGAGGGGGGCGAGGATGCGGTGGGCGTCGTCGCTCCCGGTCGCGGTGACCGCCGCGGTGGCCGCCGCTGCCGCCTTCGTCGTCCCCTTCCGTGCCGTTGCCGATGCCGGTTGCGCCGTGCCGGTGCGGGTGCGGGTGCTCCGGGGGGCGGGAGCGCTGTCCGGTCCCTGAGGGGCGGGGTGGTGGCCGGTGCGGGCGAGTTCGGCGTTGAGCCACAGCGGCAGGGGTGCGGGCGTACGGGCGCCTGGCAGGGCCTCGTAGGCGCCCTGCGGCGTCCGCGTGCCGGGCGCGACGATATAGCCGCCCGTGGCCCGTACGTCGACCTGCCAGGCGAGGGCGGTACGGGCGCCGCTGCCGCTGGAGGAGCGGATGGCCGGGCTTCCGAGGGGCGCGCGGTACCAGATGTGCAGACCGCCGCTGGGCGTACGGACGCGCAGGGTGCCCTCGTCCCCGGCGGGATCGGGCTGTCGGCGGAGGGCGGCCAGGAGCGCGAGGGTGTCGTAGCCGGAGCTGAGCCCGGTCAGGTCGACCCGTTCGTCGATGGGAATGCCGGGCAGCAGGCGCTGACGGTCCGGCAGCGGGGCCGGGTGGGTGTCCACGTCGATGACGACGAGGCCGGCCGGACCACAGGAGACGCCGACCCCGAACCGCGGCTCCTGGCGCCACCAGTCCCTGATGACGTCGGCGGCCGTGGTGGCGGCGTGGAAGCCGTGGCACCAGCGTCCTTCCGCCGGGCAGGGGCAGCCGGACGGGGCGTGGGGCTGTTCCCGACAGCGGGCGCAGTTCGCGGGGGGCGTCTTGGTCCCTGGGGAGAGGGGGTGGACGGGCATGCCCCTGGACGCCAGCCAGAGCGCCACGTCCAGGCCGCCGTGCCCCGTGCCGACTGCTGCCGCTGGTGGCGGCGTTGCGCTGTGGGCTGGCACGTGTGTCTTCCTCGGCGGTGCGGTGGGGCGGTTCGGCTGTGTGGGCTGGTGGGGGGTGTTGGCCCCCGTCCCGGGCAGGGACTGAAGGGACCAAACTTTCACAATGCCGGAGCCTAGCGCAGCGACACGCCGAGGCAGTGCAGGCTGCTGCGACTGTTTTGATTCTTCAGTCCCTTGAGTCCCTCCGAAGGATGGCCCCCGGCAGGGCCTGGTGGGGGCATCCGCCCCAATTGCCGGGTTTCCCTCGGCTGGAGTCAGGGACTGAGGGCTCCAGCGCCCCTCAAGGCCCTCTCCCCCGGATCCCCGCTCCCCCTGAACCAGGGACGGAACCGCCGTCAGACCCTGTTCAGCCCCTGGTCCCTTCAGTCACTGACAAACCTGCAGGTCAGCCGCTCGCCGCCCGAATCCAAGGGACTGAAGGGACTCAATTTTCTAGTTATGACGCCAATATGACACCAGTACTCCTTACGCCCGCGCATACACACACGCACGTAAAGGCTGGAAGAGTGAATTCTCAGTCCCTTCAGTCCCTGACTTTTCCCTTACACCTGCTCTGACCTGCGGAAATCTCCAGGGACTCAGGGACCAAGGGACCGAGGGACCGAACGCACCCCACCACGAAGCCCCACCACGAGGCCCCACGCACGGTCTCCCGGCGGCCATCGCAGAGGACACGGAGCTTCAGTCCCTGGCCCAGGAAGGAGGGGCTGAGAAGGGTGCGGGAGAGAGCAAGTTTTAGGATCTTGGGCATGGCAACGCGACTTGTGCAGATCAACATGAAGGCTCACGACGACTCCGCGCTGGGCAGGTTCTGGGCGGAGGCCCTCGGCTGGGGCATCGACAGCGAGGGACCCGGCGTGACCAACCTGGAACCCGTGGGCTTCACCTACCCCGACCCCACGGCCGTCTGCCTCGACATCATTGCCCGCCCGGAACCCAAGACGGTCAAGAACCGGGTCCACCTCGACCTGGCCACCACCTCGACCGCGCACCAGGCGGAACTCGTCGCACGCCTCAAGGACCTCGGCGCGACCCCCGCCGACATCGGCCAGGGCGATGTCCCCTGGACGGTCCTCGCCGACCCCGAAGGCAACGAGTTCTGCGTCCTGGAGCCCCGCCCCCTCTACCGGGACACCGGACCGATCGCCGCGGTGGTCGTCGACTGCACCGACCCGCGGGAGATGGCCCGGTTCTGGAGCCGGGCCACGGACTGGACGCTCCACGAGGTCACCGACGACCAGGCGACCCTGCGCTCGGCCCAGGGCGTCGGCCCCTACCTGGAATTCGTCCGCAACCCCGACACCAAGACCGGGTGGAACCGCGTCCACCTCGACGTCGCCCCCTACCGGGGCGACGACCCGGCGGCGGAGGCGGCCCGGCTGCGCGCCCTGGGCGCCACCGATCCCGGCATCGACCAGAGCTCCATCTCCTGGACCATCCTCGCCGACCCCGAAGGCAACGAGTTCTGCCTCCTCAGCCCGCGCTAGGCCGTCACCCCGTACGAGCACGGCTCATCAGGGTTCAGCTGTCCCAACCCAGGTGCGGCGGATATAGTGGGCCGCAAGTTACTCAGGCGCGAAGGGCCCTCCACCCAGTGGAGGGCCCTTCGTCTTGCCCGCATCGCGTCCGCTCAGGCCACCTGGAGCTTCGGCCGGCCCGTCGTCGGCGTGGGCGGGGCCTGGTGGTACGTCGGCAGCTTCAGGTTGGGCAGGTCGCCGGCCTGGATGCGGACGAGGGCCGCGCGGAACGCCGCCTCCATGCTCTCGGGGCTCTCGTACTTCGCCGCGAGCGGGTGGAGCCGGTAGGAGTTGCCGGTGCGCTCCTCGCTGCGCGGCCTGAGCACGATGTTCAGCTCGCACAGCGGCGCCATCAGCCCGCTGACGGCCTGCGGCGTGACCCCGTACTCCACCGCCATGTCCTTCTGCCGGACCGTCAGCGCCCCCCCGAAGTCGCTCCGGGCGACCAGGTACTGGAGGAACTTGACGGCGGACCCTGACAGGGGCAGGGCCCAGATGCGCTCCGCGACGATCGGAGACATGACGTTAGCCATGGGACGGCCTTCCTCGTGAGCGGTGGCGGTGGTCCGTGATGGAGGACGGGCCTGGCAGCACTATCACCCGGTACGTTTCCTTCCGCGGTAGTCGGCTGCCGCCCCGAAGTCGAGGTCGAGTTCCTCCTGATGGGCACCCTGCGGGCCCACAGCGTAGGGGAAGGCCGCGACGTCGTGCTCGTGCCGGTCGGCGATCTCGGCGAGTACGTCGTGCTGGGCGCTGCTGTTTCCGTGGAACCACAGGCGTACGTTGAGCTGGATCCGGCCCCTGCCCGCCTTCTCCACCCAGTTGTAGCCGCACAGGGCCTGCACCGCGCGGTTGACGGTGGAACGCGTGATCATCTTGCCGCCCTTCTGAGCGGCGATCTTGTTCAGCCCATCGGTGATCTCCTGCTGCGTGTACGGGGTGACGCCGGTCCCCGGCACCTGTCCGCCGGCCACGAAGAGGAAGACGCAGAGCTGTGACTTGGTGATGCTGTTCGCGACGGCCAGTTGGGCGAGCAGCTGGGTGAACCAGTTGCTGGCCAGGCTGTAACCGGAGCCCCCGGCCATGTCGTGGACGGCCTTCGGATCGGCGGCGTACTCGAAGTGGACGCCCTTGAGCCTGCGGCGGCCTCCGGGGTCGGCGGCTTCGGCGACCTTCTCCCCGAGCTGCTGGCCCAGGACCGCCAGGATGTCCCCGTACTCGGCTTCGCTGCCCCCCGAGGTGGGGGCGGGCACGGGTCGGGGCCCGCGCCGACGACGGGCGGGCGGATCAGATGTCACGAGACCTCCTTGTTACTCAGGCGGTCCGAGGCTATCCAAAAAATCAACCACAGCTTGTCTTTTGACGCGGCGACGCGCCGAGGGTGGCGGCTGAGCAGCGCTCTGTTCGAACGCGGCGCTGAAAGTACACGCACGGTGTACTTTCAGCGCCGTGAAGCGCCGAAAGTACACGCCTGCTTGATTTGGGTTGCCGCGATGGCGACACGTTCATGTAGCGGCCACGCATGCCCGGCGCCAGCACGGCCCCTCCCCCACAACGCGCTGACCTGCGACGTCGCCGAGCGCCCCGGCGCCGCCCAAAAGTCAACCACTGCTTGAGTTTTCCGCGATATGTGTCCGCCAGGTACACACTCAGGCACCCCGAATGTGTCCTGGGCGACACATCACTCCGGACAAAGCAGCAGGTCAGAGCCTTGAAAACGCGGCGCCCTCTTACTAAAAGAGCAACCCGACGACGCCCTTCACGAGCAACTCCGTGCCGCTGCAGCGATCGAGGACCCGCCCGAACCCGCACCACCACACGCGAGCCCCCATGCGGGCTGCGACGAACGAGCACGGCCAGCGGCCACCCGCACCACCCCCAGTCCTGGCCACGCTTCCTTCTTCCAGCCCCCTCCGGCCCGCAGTCGCCCGCGACGCCCCGCCACCCCGGCGGGGCACCGCAAGCCCGCCAGGGCTGAGGAGCTACCGACCCTGGGCGCCCGCACGCACCGGTTGTCAGTGGGGGCTGCCACACTGCGCTGGTGACCCACGCGATCCCCCTCGACCAGCGGACCGGCACCCCGGTCGGCGCCTTGCCGCCTGCGGCACAGGCCGAACTCGGCGGTGCTGCCTGGGAGCGGCTGCCACACTGCAGTACGGGCCGGCACGGTCTGCCCGATACCCCGGAGATCCTCCTCGGGGTGCTCGACGCTGACCCTCGCCGAGGACACCTGGGAACGCCGGGCGTGCCGGCGGCCGCTGCGCGCGGAACTGCTGAGCTGGCTGGCCGCGTTCGCCGATCTCGCCCGCCTGGACGAGGAGAGCGACGAGGGCGACGAGGGCGACGCCGCCACCGCGCAGGATGTGGCCGCTGCGCGCAGGGTGCGACCGGTGCTCCACCCCCGTGTGGCGGTGTTCTGTCAGGACGACGACCCGCGGGTGAGGGAAGCCGCCCTCGCGGCCACGGCGTTGCTGCTGGCAGACCCGGCCCTCGCGCCGACGGCACCCGCGTACGCGCCCGCCGTCCGCAGCGTCCTGGCGACGAGCCCGGACTCGTACTACCGGTGGGTCGCCCGGGAGCGGCTGGCGGCCTGGGGATCGGACATCACCGGGCTCCTCGACGCCGAGGAGGAGCAGGAGGAGGCCCTGGAGCGTGCCCGCACCCTGGCGGAGAACCCGTTCCGGGGCCGGGGAGCGGGCGGAGTGGGCCTTCACGCCGTACATCGGGGTGGGTCCGCTGCACTTCGGCATGACCCTGGACGAGATCACCGCCGCCCTCGGCGAACCCCCGACCCGCACGTCCTCCAGCCACCACCACGGCGCCGTCCGGCACCTGGACTCCGCCGACTTCACCACCACCGGCATCAGAGCCCTCTTCCGCTACGGCCGCCTGGGGTGCGTGGCGGCGGAGGCGCTCACCGGCCCCCAGGTACGCGTGGGACCGGCCCCCTTGACCGGCTGTGTGCCCTCGCGGCTGGAGAACTGGCTCGTCCACCACACCGAAGCCGTGCGGCCCGGCCTCCTGAGGTACAGCCCCGGAGGCGATCCGGTGTTCGGCTCCCTCGGCCTGGCCCTCCGCGGCCAACGGGCCGGCGACGTCGTCCTGACCCGGCCGCTCTTCCTCCTCCACGACTGGCTCGACCTGTGGCACTCCCTGCCGAGCGAGGAGTGGAACCACCCCTAGGGCACCGGTCCGATGGCTGCGGGTCCGGGGCCGCCGGTCCGATGGCTGCCGTCACTGCGCCTCCGGCCCGAACCGCCGCCTGTAGGCCGACGGCGTGATGCCGGTCTCGCGGCGCATCAGCGTGCGCAGACTGGCAGCCGTGCCCAGCCCGCTGCGTCGGGCGACGACCTCGAACCGGGACTCGCCCCGCTCGATCAGCCGGCATGCCAGAGCGAGCCGTTCCCCCGTGAGCCACGCCCACGGTGTCGTGCCCAGCTGTGCCTGGAAGCGGCGGTGCAACGTGGCCGGGCTGACCGTCGCACGGGCCGCGAGGTCGGACACGGTGAGCGGCGAGTCCAGCCGTTCCTGGGCCCAGGCCAGGACCGGCGCCAGGGATTCGTCCGGCAGGTCGGGGACGGGCCGCTCTACGAACTGCCGCTGTCCCCCGTCCCGGTGCGCCGCGAAGACCAGTCGTCGGCTCACCGAGTTGGCGATCTCCGCGCCGTGGTCGCGGCGGACCAGATGCAGTCCCAGGTCCAGGGCGGCCGCGCTCCCCGCCGCGGTGAGGATGTCGCCGTCATCCACGAACAGCACGTCCGCTTCGAGCCGGACCGAGGGGAACCGGGCCCGGAAGGCATCGGCCCACTGCCAGTGCGCGGTGGCCCGGCGCCCGTCGAGGACTCCGGCCTCAGCCAGGGTGAAGGCGCCGCTGCAGAAGCCGACCAGGCGCGCGCCGCGCGCGTGGGCCCGGCGGACGGCGTCGAGTACGGCGGGACGCCGCGGCACGTCGACGTCCGGTCGGTTGGGGACGATCAGGGTGTCCGCCGTGTCCGCCGCGTCCAGGCCGGCGACTCCCGTGAGCGTGAAGAACCCGTCGCGCATCAGGGTGCGGGGCTCGGGGGAACAGAGCCTGAAGTCGTAGAGGTCACGGCCGATCTCCGGCCTGCGCAGACCGAAGACCTCGGTCGCGCAGCCGAGCTCGAAGGGGTTCGAGTTCTCGTCCACGATCACGACGACCCGGTGCACGCCGGCAGCGGCCCCGCCCCCCTGAACCTGATGCGAGGATTCTTTCGACATGTGCGATTCCTAGCACTCACGGGCGGCATGCGAAACGGCCCAGGATGAGCTCATGAGCAGCGAACCCATCTCCCTCGGCAAGGCTCTGGCCTCCTTCGACGCCCTGTGGAGCCCCCGTATCGTCACACGCGTCAATGACTATGACGTCCGCGTCGCCAAGGTCGAGGGCGAACACATCTGGCACGTTCACGACGACACCGACGAGTTCTTCCTCGTACTCGACGGCGCACTGCACATCTCCTTGCGCGAGCCCGCCGGGGAACGCACGGTCCTGCTTCCTCGGGGGTCGGTCTTCACGGTCCCCCGGGGCACGGAGCACAGGCCGTACGCCCCGTCCGGCGCGGCGATCCTCATGTTCGAACCCACCGGGACACCGAGCGTGGGCGATCGCCACGACGAGATCCCGGACCACGTGGACGCAACGACGGGGCACACACTCACGACCTGATCGGACTTGACCGGACCTGATCTGACCGGGCTGCCTCACACCTCGACCATCGGCTCGACCGCTCGCTGCG
The DNA here is from genome assembly GCF_055580265.1 of Streptomyces sp. NPDC032091. Taxonomy (NCBI): domain Bacteria; kingdom Bacillati; phylum Actinomycetota; class Actinomycetes; order Kitasatosporales; family Streptomycetaceae; genus Streptomyces; species Streptomyces sp. NPDC032091. Next base: position 243,173 of record NZ_JBVILR010000002.1, read on the forward strand.
GGAGTTACCCCGCGCTCTCCCACACGTCTCGCCGCGTCGTCTTCCCGGTCATGGAATGGCAGGTCTGCCCCCGGCAGATGCTGACCTCGACGACGCCGGCCAGGCCCTCGACACGGTGCCGGAGGGCCTTCGCGGCCTCCCCGTTGACCCAGGGGCTGACGTTGACGGAGAGGTAGGGGCGTCCTTCGAGCTGGTAGGTGTCGGTGGACTCGACCCCCTGAGACTTCAGCCACCGCACGCTGCTCAGCAGGTCGGGGTCGTTCATCCGGTCAGGTGAGTCGAGGGACGCGCGGTAGTACGGCTCCCGCGCGTCCGAAGATCCGGCGCTGAACAGGGAGGACGTGTTCGGGTCCGGAACCGACACTCCCACGGCAACCAGTACGGAGGCCACCACCACAGCTCCGGCCGCGGCGAGCTGCCAGCGCCGGCCGGGCCGGTTGCGTCCGTCGGTGAAGGCGGCCAGCACCAGCAGCGAGGCCGAGGGGAGGAAGAAGAACTGCCAGAGGCTCACGGCCATCACGGCCCAGCACCCCACCCCGATCCCCAGGAACAGGCAGGCCCGCGAGAACACCTCCGGGTCACGCCGCAGGCCGAGCGGCAGGGCGATGAGAGCGGTCGGCGCCAGGAACAGGAGGGCCAGCGGGGTGAAGAGCCCTATCGCCACCCCGGGGACCGCGAGGACGAGGGCCACCACCACCCACCCCCATTGCCGCGCCCGCACCTTCCGTTCCATGGACGCTGCGCCCACGACCCCACCCCCCCGGCTTGAACATGTTCAACTGAACGCGTTCAAGTTACCACAGGCAAAGACCCCTCGATCGGGTTCAGGATCGGCAGGCGCGCCCCGTCGAACGGCATTTCCGGCGGAACGGGCAAAAAGTGACCGCCAGAACGGGCCCTCAGGGCGCCGAACTCCGTCGCCCCGGTATGCCGCGACCTTCTACGTCGCCACAGGCCGCCAGCGGGGCGCACAGCGCGTTTGTGGAAGGTGGAGCCGCCTCAAGGTTTCGGGCCGTCACCTTGACGGAGCAACGCCGCCCGGCGGCCTTCACCGCAGGTGCCGGGCCAAGGTAACCGGTGATCATTCCTGTCAACCGACCCCATACCAGGGCAACATACTTCGGTGTGCCTCTTCGCCTTCCCGCCAGAAGGTTAGTAAGGTACCCGCATGACCGCTCCATACGATCCGGAAGTCAGGGAAAAGGTAGTCGCGAAGCTGCCCTCCTCCCTGCGGCAGGAACTCAAGGTCCGCGCAGCGCAGTTGGGCGTGGACATCCAGGACGCCGTCACCGAGGGCGTCCACGCCTGGCGTGCCGACGCGTCCGCGGCGACCGTCGTCGACACCTCAGGGGCCTCCTCCTTCTCGACGTACCTCCCCACCGGCCTGTACGGGGATTTCAAGGAGGACTGCCGGGTACGGGAAGTCCCGTACAACCAGGGCCTCGCCCAGTCGATCCGGCTCTGGCTCGACACCCACCCCTCCCCCACCGGCCGCCGCCGCCCCGCGAACGAGGGTGCGCGCCGGATCGTGGTCTGCAACCAGAAGGGCGGCGTCGGCAAGAGCGCCATCAGCAACGGCCTGTCCCAGGCCCTCGCCGAGACGGGTGCCCGCGTCTGCGTCATCGACTTCGACCCGCAGGGCCACCTCACCCGCCACCTCGGCGCCCAGATGCTCAGCATCAAGGAGCCCAGCCTCGCCAAGTACATGCTCGGCGAGATCGACGGCCGCGTCCGCGACCTCCTCGTCCCCATCGAGCACGGCGTGTTCGCCGGCCGTCTCTTCCTCCTCCCCTCCTGCAAGGACGCGTTCCTCCTCGACGCGCGGCTGGCCACCACCCGCCACGTCCGCACCAAGGAGACCGCGCTGGAGAAGGCGCTCGAAGAGCTGGAGAAGGAGTTCGACTACATCGTCGTCGACTGCCCGCCCAGCCTCGGCTACACGATGGACACCGCCCTCTACTACGCCCGCACCCGCGAGGGCGAGTCCAGCAAGACCTCGGGCGTGATCATCCCCGTGCAGGCGGAGGACACCTCGGCCGACGCGTACGACATGCTCAGCGAGCAGCTTGAGGACCTGGTCGACGACCTCGGCATCGAGATCACCCAGCTCGGTTTCGTGGTCAACCTCTACGACAGCCGCAAGGGCTACGTGGTCACCTCCTCCCTCAACAGCTGGAAGGAGTTCGGCGACCCGCCGGTCATCACCGTCATCGCCGACCTGAAGGAGCAGCGCGAGGCCGTTCGCGTCAAGCTGCCCCTGCTGCATTACGCGCCGGACTGCGAGCAGTCCGAGGCCATGCGCGAGATCGCCCGGAGGATCGCGGCATGAGCAAGAGCGACCTCCTCGGCACCGGCGCCGCCTTCAGCAACGCGCGCCGCACCGCCGGCCGCAGCGAGCGCGGCCGGGCCAAGGCCCTCGCGCAGGGCGACGTACCGGCGTACGAGCTGATCCGCGTCCCCCTCGACCAGGTCTCCCCCACCCCCCTCAACCCGCGCCGGAACTTCGGCACGGACGAGGAGAAGACCCGCTTCGGCGAGGAGCTCCGCCAGGCGCAGCTCTCGGCGTGCGTCGCGGTCAGCAGGGGCGCGTACCTGTCCCTCTACCCGGACCACGAGAGCCGGATCGGCGCGGCCGCGTACGTCCTCATCAACGGCGAGCGCCGCTTCCGCAGCGCGGTGCACGTGGGGCTGGAGGCGCTGGACTTCGTCGTACGTGACGACCTGGCGGCCTCCCGTACCGACTTCCTCGACCACCTGCTGGCGGAGAACCTCGAACGCGAGGACTTCGACGTCATCGAGCGCGCCCGGGGCGTGCAGCAGCTGGTCGACTCCTGCGCCGAGCAGGGCCGGGAGCACGGGGCGAAGTCGCGGGCGGCGGAGCGGCTGGGCAAGTCGCCGTCCTGGGTGACGAACCAGCTGGTGCTGCTGGAACTCCCGGAGGAGATCCAGGGGATGCTGAGCTCCGGTGACATGCCGGAGCGCGACGGACGCCTCCTGGCGCGGGCGGCGAAGGACCGGCCGGGCGTGGACGCGGCTGCGCTGCTGGACCTCCTCCAGGAGAACAAGGCGCAGGAGGCGCGGGCGAAGGCGGCGCAGCGGGAGATCCTGCGCGAGGCACGCGAGCCGCTCGCGGCGCCGGTCGGGGTGCCGGTTGCGGTGCCGGTTGCGGCGCAGGAACCGGCCCCGGTGCAGGCCCCAGCGCAGGCCCCGGTACCGGTGTCGGTATCGGTGGCAGAGCCGTCCCCGGTGCCGGTTGCGGCCGAGCCGGGCCCGGCCGCAACCGGCCCGGAACAGGCGGCCGGGGAGCCCCGACTTTTGTCCGCGGACAAAAGTCCGGCCCCGGAGTCTCCTCCGGCAGCCCCCCTCACCGCTCCCCCGACGGCCGCTCCGGCGCCGACCGGGGCCGAGGCGGCTCCCGCCCCCGCCCTTGAGCCGGAGCCCGAGACGGAGCCGGAGACGGAGCCGGAGACGGAGACGGAGACGGTCATCCCGGAACAGGCGACGAGCCCCGAGACGGGCGCGGTGGCATGGACCGACCCCCAGGCGGTCTTCGAGGCGATCCGCCTGAACATGCCGCCGAAGCAGCGCGCGGAGCTGACCATGCTCCTGATCGACAGCAACGGCAGGACCACCGGCGGTCGCTGACTGACCGCCGGTCGATCCACCCTCCTCCCAACGGCCCGACTTTTGTCCGCGGACAAAAGTCGGGCCGTTGTCGTAAGCCGCACCCCACCCGTGATCATGGAAGCACGCACCAGACGGAGCGATGAAGAACCAGAGATCAGAGAAGGGTTGCTCACATGGGGGACACATCAGCCGAGCGGCGACGCATCCTGCAGTCGCCTCCGCCCGAGCTCGTCGCGGAGGCGGCCGCGAACCCGGGCGGGTCGGTCGCCGTCATCGACCCGGCCCTCGTCGGCGACCCGAACGGATACGTTCCGGGGGAAGCCGTGCAGGGCGTCTGGGTGGTCGGCCAGGACGGAAAGCTGACCGGCGAGTTCGTCGAGAACCCGAACTACGGACCGCCCAAGGACGACTTCACCAAGCTCACGGACTCCGGGCACTGGCTGGAATGGCTCTCCGACCAGCCCGCCGCCGCCGTACGCGACTCCATCGCGGGAATCCTGGGCGAGCAGGTCACGGGCGCGGTCGTGGAATGGCTCAAGATCCTCGACGATCCGCGCTACCTCACCGGAGGCCGTCCCCACCCGGCCGACCCGAACCGTATGACCGTCACCCGAGCCGGTATCGCGGTGTCCTTCGCGCTGTCCGTGATCAGCCCCGGGAATGCCCGGGAGACCCTGCAGGGCGTGTTCACCTGGGTCGCCGTCGGACTCGACCAGCCCGGACACCGCAAGGACCGGGTCTGGCTCGACCTGCGGGCCGACCTCGACTGGGCCGAGACAGAACTCCGCGAGCGGATCTACCGCGTCGGTCCGACCCCCGCCCCGGGGACCAGCTGATACCCGACCGGAGCGGGCACAGGATGTCGGGTGGTGCAGGCTTGATCCTTCCTAACGTGGTGATCGAAAGGGAAGGAGGCCGGGGTTGCTGGATCGGCTGAACCATGCCATGGAGTACATCGAGGCACGTCTCGACGACCACATCGAGGTGTCGGAGCTCGCCCGGATCACGGTCACGTCGGAGTACCACTTCCGGCGGCTGTTCTCATCGCTGGCGGGAATGCCGCTGTCGGAGTACGTCCGGCGCCGGCGGCTCACCGTCGCCGCCGCCGACGTGCTGGCCGGGGAGCCGACCTTGCTGGAGATCGCGGTTCGCTACGGCTACACCTCCGGCGAGGCCTTCGCCCGGGCGTTCCGCGGCGTGCACGGTGTCGGTCCCGGCGAGGCCAGGCGCACCGGTGCGGCTCTGCACGCACAGCCCCGGCTCTCCTTCCGCCTCACCGTCGAAGGGAACAGCACCATGCGGTACCGCATCGTGGAGAAGGAAGCCTTCAGGGTCGTGGGCAAGAAGGCCCGCGTCCCGCTGATCTACCAGGGGGTCAATCCGCACATCGCCGAGCACATCCAGAGCATCCCCGCGGAGACGATGCTGCGGATCGTCGGCCTCTCGGGCCAGGACCCGGAGGGCGTGGTGTCGGCGACGGTGCGCCTGTCGGACGGTTTCGAGGAGGGGAGCGAACTGGACTACTACCACGCGGTGGTCGCCGCCGCCGGCGCCGAGTTGCCCGACGACCTCGACGTACTGGACTGCCCGGCGGGCACCTGGGCCGTCTTCGAGAACACCGGGCCGTTCCCGGAGGCGCTGCAGCGGATGTGGGGCGACGTGGCGGCCCAGTGGATCCCCTCCAACCCGTACGAGTACCGCCCGGGCCCGGAGATCCTCCGCACCCGCCCGTCCCAGGACGACCCGACGCACTCCGACGCGCAGCTGTGGATCCCGGTGAGCCGTACCGGCACCGGCACCCGTACCGCGGTCTGAGCCGCCCGAGCCGCCCACCACGACGGCCCGACTTTTGTCCGCGGACAAAAGTCGGGCCGTCGCCATCCCTAAAGCACCGCACCAGCGGCGGGTGACAAGATGACGCGGTGTCCGACTCCCTCCGTGAAGCCTGGCTGCGCGGCATCGCCCTCAATCCGGCCGCGCCGTCCGACGTCCTGATACGCCTGCTGGACGCGTCGGCCGGCCCGGCCCGGCAGCTGATGTGCGAGAGCCGTGACCTACCGGACGAGGTCGTCGACGCCGTACTACGGCACCCCGATCGACAGGTCCGCCGCGCCCTGGCCCTCAACCGGCACGTCGACCCCGCACGGCTCGCCCCCTTGGCGACCGACCCCTCCAGCGCAGTCCGGGCGTGCCTGGCCGGTAATCCCTGGCCCCGCCCCCGCAGGGTGCGGCCGCTGCCCGACGACATCCTCGTCACCCTCCTCACCGCCCAGGGCGGTGGTGAGGACGGGCTGCTCACCGCACCCGAGATCATCCAGGAGCTGCTCTCCTCCCGGCAGATCCCCCTGTCCTTCCACCGTGCCATGGCCGATCACGAGCACCCCGAACTCCGGATCCAGGCCTCCTTCAGGTGGCAGCTGCTCACCCCCGCACAGCGGCAGGCCCTCCTTGACGACCCGGACCCGGCCGTCCGGGAAGCGGCGCGGACGAGCAGCTGGGAACTGGACCCGGAAGCGGTGGAGGCGAAGTTGCCGTCCATCGGCTCGCTCAGCAAGCCGTTCGTGCTCAGCACCTGCGCCCTGTCCCCCGGGCTCGTCGAGCAGTGCTTCGCGGACGACACGGTGCGCCCCCTGGCCTGGAACCGCCACACCCCGGCCTCCGCGCTTGCCCGGCTCGCCCGCCACCCCGACGCCGAGATCAGGAAGATCATCGCCGCTCGCCCGGACCTCGGCGCGGACCTGGCCACCGCACTGGGGCGAGATCCGGACGAAGACGTACGGATGCGCGTCCGCCTCCACCCCTTCCCCCGCACCTGGCCCGAGTACGGGGCGATCGAACGGGTCATCGGACACGGCCCGGACTGCACCTGCCCCCTCACCGAGCCGGCCGCCGAGCCCTCCCCCGACTGGTACGCCGCCTGCGCGGTGTCCGAGGAGCCGGTACTCCGCCGGGTCGCCGCGACCTGGCCGGGCCTGCCGGCGCACCTCGTGGAGCCCCTCTCCCGGGACGACGACGAGGAGGTCCGCATCCGCCTCGCCTGCCACCACCCCCTGGCTCCCCCGGCCCTGCTCCTGGCCGTCTTCGTCACCCGCCCCGCCCACCGTCCCCACCTCCTCACGCTGCCCCACCTCCCCCGCACCGGCCTGGCCCACCTCCTCACCCATCCGGACCCCGAGGTACGCACCCTGGCCGCAGCCGACCCCACGCTCCCCGCGCCCCCACTGACCGACCCGGACGCGTCGGTACGCCGCGCGGCCGCCGCCAACCCGACCCTCCGACCGGACGCCCTGGAGCCCCTCCTCACCGGCCCCCGCACCGCGGAGGGCGCCGCATCGAACCCGTCCCTCCCGGCCCCCCGCCTGCACACCCTCCTCGACCACTGCCTGCACCGCTGACCGACTTTTGTCCGCGGACAAAAGTCGGACCTCCATGAGGTCGCTCCCCGATCGCGGACGCGGACGCCCTCGACTTTTGTCCGCGGACAAAAGTCGAGGGCGCGCGACCACCCGGGCGCCGGCGACGAGGGACCGCTTTCACCGAGCTACCCGTCGAAGACGGCGCCACAGAGCCGGCCGCCGCATCGCCGCACGACGGGGAAGTGGAACGCCAGGCCGGCCAGGGGGAGTGGTTCTGCGCGCTGGAGTGGGCGCGGTTGCTCGGTGACCGGGGGCGGCAGGAGGAGGCGTTGGCGGTGCTCGCCCCGTACGTCGCCACGGGCTGGTGGACGGCCGTCCGGGCCCAGGTGCTGTTGCTGGAGGCCTGGGGGAGGGTGGAGGAGGCGATCGCCCAGGCCCGTCCGCCCGCCCGGGGCGGAGGGTTCAAGCTGGAGCTGCTCGCGCGCCTGCTCGCCCGGCACGGCCACCTGGACGAAGCGGTCGCGCTGCTGAGCGGCGGGATCGAAGACGCGGCCCTCGCCTCCGCCCTCGTCGAGCTCACCGAGGGGGCGGGACCGACGAGGAGATCGCCCTCCTCCTCGCCGTCCGTATCCCGGACGGGCACCGGTGCGAGGACCCCTGGTGCTGCCGGGGCCTCGATCCCGATACGGCCATCGGTCTGCTCGCCGCGGTCCGTGAGCGGCAGGGTCGCGTCGACGAAGCGATCGCCCTGCTGCGTACCCGTCAGATCACTTCCGTCAGGCCAGGACCAGCTCGCCGAGCTGCTCGCGCGGCAGCAGCGGGTCGGAGAACTAGGCACGTACGCAGGCTCCGACCCCCACGGGCATGCCGCACAGCGTCTCGCCGAGCTGCGGGAGGGGCGCGGCGACCTGGACGGCGCCATCGCCGTGCTCCGGCACGATCCACCGATGGACCGGTTCCACGCCGCGGTGGCGCTCGCCCGGTTGCTGGCCCGGCATCACCGGGTCGACGAAGCGGTCGACGTGATGCACACCCTCGCCGACTCCTCCGGCGGCGGCCCTGACGACCATGTAGTCGCGATGCTCTGCACCCTGTACGCCGACCACGGCCGCGCCGCCGACGGCCTGGCCTACCTCGACACCCTCACGGCACGCCGCGATGGCCACGACGCGGGGGAGCGGTTGAGGCTGCGGCTGGGCCTCATGGCCGCCTGCGGCCGGCTCGACGAGGCGATCGGTCTCGCGCGCACCCACCCCGAGGGCGACACCTGGCCCACGGCCTGGACCCTCTCCGACCTCCTCGCCGCAGCCGGCCGCACCGAGGAGGCCGTCACCGTCATAGAGCCGCATGGCGACGCCCACCCCACCCACCTGGCCGGCCACCTCATCACCCTCGGCCGGGTCGAGCAAGCCCTGGCACTCCTCCAGCGGCGCGACGGCCGACTTTTGTCCGCGGACAAAAGTCGGCCGCCGCGGATGTCACACGCACTCCAAGGGAACTGACCATCAAGCTCTTCGACGAGGCCGAGGAAGGAGCCGTCCAGTTCAGCTGAGGAGACTTCAGGCGCGGGGGAGTGGCGGTTCGACCGCGGCCGTGCCGCCCACGCGGATCCGGGGGCCCGACGGGTCCTGGTGCGTCGTGGCCGTGATGGTGGCGGGGCTGCCGACGGCGTCGCCCATGTCCACGGAGATGCGGGTGGTGCCCGCCCCCGCGAGATGGGCGGCCAGGCAGGCGGTGCTGTTGGCGTTGGCGATGTCCTCCGGGACCCCGATGGACGGTGCGAACATCCGGGCCGCCAACGCGCCGGTGGGGGAGGGGGTCGAGTAGACGTACGCCCCCAGCAGTCCCAGGCGATCGCAGGCGTCACGGAGTCCGTCGAGGTCCGGGTCGAGGGCGGCGAGCGCCGCCCGGTCGCCCACGGGAACCAGGAGGCGCTCGCGTCCGACCCCGGCCACCCGCACCTCCCGGCCGACGTCCGCAGCCGCGATGCCCAGCACGGGGAGTACGAGCCCCCGCTCGGCAGCGCCGGCCGGGCGGAGGCTGACGGGTCCGGGGTCGAAGGCCGCAGCGTGATGCGCCCCTTTCCGCCCCGCCCGGCCCGCGAAGGTCCGTATGCCCGTGCGGAGAACGGCCCGGTAGTCACCCTCGGCCTCGGCGCGGGAGGCGAGGAAGGCCAGGGCCGCGACCGTACCGTGCCCGCACGCGGGCAGCTCCCCCTCCGACGTGAAGAAGCGCAGGCCCACGGCGGGGGAGGGGCCGCCCCGCGCCGTCTGCTGCTCCGCCTCGACGAAGACCGCGTGCGAAGTCCCGTGCACCACGGGCACGCGCCGACGCTTCTCCTCGCTGAGCCGCCCGTCGTCCCACACCACGGCGGTGGGGCTGCCCCCCGCGCCGTTCCGCAGGCAGGCACGGACGATCACGGTCGCTCCGGCCTCCATCACGCGATGAACTCCCTTTCCCTCGGCGGTAGTAGTCCTTCGACTCTCTCAACCGAAGCCGGAAGGCGCAGGCGTTCGGGTCACTGTCGGCGGCACGTGGCATGATGCCGGCGCCGGGAGCGGTCGGATGGCCGCTGCGGCGCAACCGAAGGAGGAGTGCGGGTGGGGGATCTCGACGTCGTCAGGTTCGCGGACCGGGGCGGGCGGAGCGTAGCGGTGGTGCTGGAGGACGCGCCGGGCGGCGGGCGTCGTGACGGCTGGTACGAGGCCGAGATCGTGATCGAGACCGGCTTCGTCAGCGCCCGCCTGCCGGTGCACTGCACCGACGCCGACCTGGCGGACCTCGTCGCCTTCCTCGCCGCCCGCGCCGCCGCAGAGGAGGACGGGGCCCCGCCCGACGGCTCGTCCACCGACTGGCCCGAGGCGGGGCGCAGCGCCTACCTGCGGCTGAGCGCCGCCGACCCGTTCGTGGTGGAGGTCCGCGACCCGGTGCAGAGCGGGGTGACGGTGACCGTGCCGTTGAACCTGCGGGACGGCTGGGCCGCCCGCGCCGCCTCCCGGCTCGGCCGGCTGCCGGACGCTCTCGCCGACGCCCGCTGAGCCGGACCGCGCTGCGCTGCCCGCGGAAGGGCGTGGCTCAGCCCCTGGGGGTGCGGATGACGACGGTGCCGCACACCTTGTCGGCGAAGGTCTGCCTCTTCGGGTCCCACAGCGGCCACAGCCAGCCGAGGTGGCAGGGGAGGCTGTCGAGGATGTGGGCCAGCTTGCGGACGAAGGCCATGCCGAAACCCAGGGTGCTGCCGTCGGCCTCGCGGCGCAGGCTGATGCCGAGCACCTTCTTGCCGATGCTCTGGCCGGTCGAGCCCTCCTTGAAGAGCTGGAAGAAGCCCATCGCTATCGCGTACACGACACCGACGGTGAAGAAGATGCCGGGTTGGGCCGTCTCCGGGTCGGCGGCGGCGGCCAGGTCGATGAAGCCCAGGGCGTACATCGGGCCGAGGATGATCAGCGTGTCGAGCAGGTCGGCGCCCACGCGAAGGCCCCAGTGGGCGAGTTCGGGCGCCCCGCCCGGCATGCCGGGAGCGGGGTAGGAGCCGTACGGGCCGCCCTGCGGCTGCTGGGGCTGCTGGGGGTAGCCGTACTGCGGGGGTACGCCCTGGGGCGCCTGCTGCTGCGGGTGCGGGTATCCGGGCTGGCCCTGCGGGGGCTGCTGGGCGTAGGGGTTGTTCGGGTCGCCGAAGCTCATGAAGAAGTTTCTCCGGGGTCGGAAACGGGGGCGATGCGGACCGCGCGGAGCAACAGCACCACGCGCCCGGTCGCCCCCCTGGGCAGTCGTGATGTCGCTGCGTCATCGTGGTTGCCCACGTGATCATTTGTCCAATCGCCAACGCGGGTCGGCTACAGGCCGGTGGCCGGATCCAATGCGGAGCACACCACACCGACCCACCGCCACGAGGCCCCCACCAGCGAGAGCGCACCGCATGCCGGTCAGGCCGACGCCACCCGCCCCCCGCTCACCCGCCCCCCGCTCACCCGCGCTCCGCCACCCGGCTACGGAACCCCCACCAAGCCCCATCCGCGCCCGGCAGCCTCCGTGACCACGTCACCCCACTCGCGGAGCAGCGCGACGAAGCCGTCGAAGGATTCCGGGCGGCCCGCCCAGCCCTCGCACTCGGCGGCGAACGGCGCACGCAGTGCGTCGAGGCACGGTTCCGCCTCCTTCCAGGCAGCAGCCTTCCTCTCCACCGACACCGGAGGGCAGACCAGCAGAAGGTGGGGACGGAACACATCGGTGACCGGCGGGAAGAACCCCTCGCCGCCCCTCAGCGCAGGATCCTCGGCCGGTTCCGCGTCCCAGATCAGACCCCCGAGGAAGGCGTCCATCGCCTCCCGCACCGGCGCGTCGATCAACGGCCGCATGTCCGCCCACCCGTCGCCCGCGCGGGAATGCGGGCGGTAGGAACCGGTCGTGGTGAAGAACTCGTACGCGGCACACCACCCCGCCCGCGCGTCCGGCGGCCACCGCCAGCCGCCGGACCGCCCCCACCGCAGGCTCTCGTCGGCGCCGGGCGGCCAGACGGTGTCGTCGAGCGCGTCGATCCGGTCTTCGACGGGGAAGGTCCCCAACCGCTCCCAGTCCGCCATGAACAGCGTGAGGTCCAGTCCCATGAGCCGCAGCATAGACAGCAGCGGCCACCGGCGGTTCTGCTCCGCGGGCCGCCTACACCTGTTCCAGGTAGAGCTTGACTTCACTGGGCGTACAGTCGAGCAGCGGCGCGAGATGACCACCAGTCGCGTGGGCCCACGAGGCGACATCGGCATCGGCATCGGCGTCGTGGAAGAACCAGGAATGGAAGCTGCCGAGGCGTTCCAGGTCGGATGTGGGCTCGTAGCGGAGCTCGCAGTGGACCTGTAGGTAGTGTGCGTGCTCGCCGTGGGCATCGACGACGGCGAATTGCCGTGCGAGATCCAGAGTGAAGGTCGGTGTACCGGTGAAGGCGTGGGTGCCGTACTGGACGAGCAGGCCATCCGCGTCGGGTACGGGAGCGGTGGCGAAGCGGCGTTGACCGAAGCGCAGGTAGGCCGACCAGACGTCCCATGTGGTCAAGCCCCTCAACGGCGGCTGCCCGGCAGCGAGTTCGGTGCGCAGGACGCCGAGGGCCTCCTCCGCGGACGGGCTGCTGGGCATCGATTTCCTCTCGGACCGAGTGGCCGTCAGGGCCGGGGTTTGCGATGCCGGCCGGGCTGTTTCTTCGGGACGGGCTGTGCGGGCTGCCGAGCGGCTGGGGTGGGGACCGGGTTGAGGAACTGGCGGGCCGCCGCGTAGTCCTTCACCGTGGCCAGCGGCTGCCAGGCGAAACCGTCCCACTCCAGGATCAGGCGAGGCGCACCGGGGTCCACGTGGGCGGCACGCTGCGGGCCGCTCCCGAGGGTGACGGCCTTCCGTTCGCCCGGTTTGCGCAGCCGCCCCTGACGCCGCGCGGCCCACAGTTCCAGAGGCTCGTCCTCAGGGTCCATCGTCGTACCTCCCTCGGCAGGGGCAGCACCCTACCGCTACGCCGCAGGCGCTGTGGCGAGCTTCGACCAGCCGGTGCGCACCACTCGCGTCCCGCAGAGGAGTCGGCCCCCTGAGGCGAAGCTAGCGCAGTCGGGCCGTTGCGATGTGGATCCTGAAGCCGCAGGGGACGGTGCCCTCCGGTGTTGTCATGTCGCGCGCGCCGGCGAAGAAGGCGTCCCGCAGGCGGTCCACGGCCGGGCCGTCGAGCGGCCCGAGGTCGTAGAGGCCCGAGACGGTGGCCCACACCTGTTCGACCGGCCCGCTCAGGTCGATGGGAACCGTCTCCCACTCCACCGCCGTGAAGCCCGCCGGCGTGAGCACCCCGTCGAGTCCGTCGCGGCTGCGCGTCCTCCTGTCTCCCAGCGCCGGGATCCGCTGCGCGGCGGGTGCCCGGGCGATCGTGTCCCGCAGCAGCCCGAGGAACCGGTCATAGGCCTCGCCACCGACCGCCCCGCCTCCCAGTACGCACGCCAGGACGCCGCCGGGTGCCAGGACACGGGCGGCCTCTGCCGCGACGCGCTCGATGTCGCCCATCAGCATCAGCGCCAGGTGGGACACGCAGGCGTCGAAGCTGTCGTCGGCGAAGGGGAGGGCCTGGGCCCGGCCCTCCTCCAGCCTGGCTCCGGCGAGCGCTGGCCGGCGCCGCGCCAGTGCCAGGGATTCCGGAGAGAGGTCCAGGCCCGCGAGCTGTCTCCGCCCGCCCTCCCGGGCCAGGAAGTCGAGTAGCAGGCCGTCCCCGCAACCCAGGTCCAGGACGCGTTCACACCCGGCGACCCGGTCGCACAACAGCTCATAGCTGGACCGGCCATCCGGAGCACGGCCGTGGGCGAACGCCTCCGCGGTCACCGCCGGATGCGCGGCGTGGAACGCCTGCAGGAACGCTTCTTGCGATGCGGTGCTCGTCGTGGTCGTCACGGGACCAACCTATGACCCCGGCCGCTTCTGCGAGAATGATCGTTTGGATCGTGTGGGGTGACGAGTATGCGTACGTGGACGAGGGCTGCGCTGGGCGCGGCCGGCGCGCTGGCCGCCGTAGCCGTGCTGACCGGGTGCGACGGGCCGGGCTCGGGGAAGGCCGGCGGATCCGGCGGGTCCCCCTCGGGGCAGCCGGGGCAGCCGGGGAAGGCGGGCGCCGCGGGGGTGAAGAGGACGTACCGCCTGGGTGAGGCGGGGCCGTTGCACGAGAGCCCGAAGCTCAACTCGCAGGACGCGCGGTTCACGGTGACGCCGCAGGAGGTGCGCACCGGTACCGAGGCGGACCTGCAGAACTCCGGTCTGCGCAAGGACGACAAGGACGGTCCGCAGATCCCCGTCTTCGTCTGGTCGACGCTCACCCACAAGAGCGGTACGCCCATGGAACTCGGGGACATGGACCAGGACATCATGATCAGGACGGAGTCCGGCCTGCGGACGCGTGCCCTGATCGTCATGATGGGCTCGGCGAAGTGGGCCGACTGCCCGCCCGTGCAGACCACCAAGATCCTGGGTCCGGGCCAGTCGGAGAAGGTCTGCACCGCGTTCCTCATCCCGGCCGGGCAGAAGCCGGCGGCGGTCGAGCTGTTCCGCGGGTACAACGCGGAACCGGCGCAGTGGCCGCTCGGTGGCTGAGGCGGGGAGGGGGAGGATGCTCGGGGGCAGCGGTGAGGAATCGTCGATGGGCCACCGCGATTCCCCGTACGCCGCGCGTCTGGCCGCCTACAAGACCGTGGCGACCGGTCTGTCGCTGCTGAGCGACCGGCGGCTCGGCGACCTCGTGGCGTCCGCCCGCCCGGCCGGGTCCGGCGTCGGCGGCAGGTCGGCGGAGCTGGACGTCGACGGGACACGGGTCTTCGTCAAAAGGGTGCCGTTGACGGACCTGGAGATGCGGCCGGAGAACGTACGGTCCACCGCGAACCTCTTCGGTCTGCCGATGTACTACCAGTACGGCGTGGGCTCGGCCGGGTTCGGCGCCTGGCGGGAGCTGGCGGTCCACACCATGACCACCAACTGGGTCCTGGGGAGGGAGTACGGGGCCTTCCCGCTCATGTACCACTGGCGCGTCCTGCCCGACACCCCTCCCGAGGGGTTCATGGACGAGCTCGGGGGCATCGACGGAGCGGTCGCATATTGGGACGGCTCCCCGGCGGTCCGCGAGCGGTTGGAGGCCATCGGCCGGTCCTCCCACAGCCTGGTGCTCTTCCTTGAGCACGTGCCGCAGACCCTCGGTGCGTGGCTGCACGAGCAGCGACTGGACGCCTCGCCGGCCGGCCCCGGCTCCCCTTGCTCCTGGGTGGAGGACGCCCTGGCGCGCGGGGCGGCGTTCATGAGCTCGCGCGGGCTCGTGCACTTCGACGCCCACTTCGACAACGTCCTGACCGACGGCCGGCAGATCTACTTCGCCGACTTCGGACTGGCCCTGAGCTCCGGCTTCGAACTCGCGCCGGACGAGAGGCAGTTCCTGTCGGACCACCTCGCGTACGACCGCCACCACACCGCGGGCCATCTGCTCCGCCGGCACCTCGTCGACCGCCTCCGGGGCGCGACGGAAAGGGACGCGTTCCTGAAGGAGTGGATCGCGGGCCGAAGGCCGGACGGGGTGCCGCCGGAGATCGCGGCGATCATCGAACGGCACGTCCGGACCGCCGTGATCCTGTACGGCTTCTACGGCAGGCTGCTCAGGGAGAGCAAGCGGACGCCGTTCCCGGCGGCCGAGCTCGACCGCGCCGCGGCCGCCGGGACGACACGCGCGTGAGGGACGCGGCCACCCCGGACCGCGCCCCCGCCGCCCCGCCGCCGCCCGGCAGGTCCGCCGTCCTCGTCGTCGAGGGAGGCGATCCGGTCCAGACGCACCCGCGAGCGCGTGGGCGTCCCGTCGCGCGCCGTCCCCGTGGCGGCGGACCGGTTGTTGTCCGTTGTCGGCGCTGTCGTAGGCTCCGCGCAGTGATCGACCGGGCACGAGGGACGGTCGAACCGCGACCGGGAGGCCACGGAGCCCCGATGGATCCGGGAGGCGAACGAAGAACTGGGATGAGGCGTAAGGGACATGGGGAACATGCGTGCAGCGGCCGCGGCAGCTACGGCGGCTTGTATCCTCGCGGGGGTCTCGGGCTGCGGTCGGGCCACGCTGTCCGGGAGCCCTGGGATACCGGCCGAAGTGAGCACCGTGAGCCACGACGCCGCCACCACCGAGGAGCACCGCCGCGTCGTCGAGGCCTACTGGACCGGCGGAGCCATGGCCGAGGTGGCCCGGGGTGACGCCAAGGACGATCTGGTCCAGCCGGCCTGGACGGGCGGCGGATCGATAGCCCGTACGGTCGGCCGGTTGTACGCCTCGTCGGGAGTGGACGGCGGCTCGGGTGCGTGCACGGCAACCGTTGTGGGGGTCCGTACGGTGATCACCGCCGCGCACTGTGTCAGGACGTCGACCGAGGGGACACCTGCGCGCGCCGCCGCCTGGGATCAGAACCTCCTGTTCGTGCCGGGCTACCAGGGTGGGGCGGGGCCGCACGGCGGCTTCACGGTTCGCCGGGTACGGATGGCCGAGGATTGGCAGACCGGCGGAAGAGATGTCGCGATGCTGGAGATGAACCCCGACACCGACGGACGGAACATCTCCGACGTCGTCGGAGCACAGCCCATATCATTCACCGCGCAACCTGGCACGCCCGCGCACTTCTTCGGCTACCCCTACACGGACCGGGTGCTGCACTGCTCGGGCGCCACCACCTGGGCGGCCCGCAGGACGATGGTGCGCGTTCCCTGCGTGATGGGGGTGGGGTCCAGCGGCGGCCCGTACCTCTCGGGCGACTCGGCGGAGGGCAGCGTCGTCGCGGTGAACGTCAGCGGTGATGAGCACGCAAGCTACGGAACAGCTCTCGGCGCATTCGCACAGGACCTCTACCAGCAGTCCGAGCACGGCTGACGAGCCGGCCTCCGCCCTGCGAGAACGTAGCACCGCTGGAGTGTCGCGGGTGGCGGGCCGCTGCGGTGATCTCGGGGTGGTCTTCCTGAGGGATCCCCCCAAGCGGGCTCCTGAAGGGCGTCGGGTGGTCTCGGTGGGGTGATGTGGGTCAGCGGCCGAAGAGGGAGGTCAGGGGCAGGCCGTGGCGGGTGCGCAGGCGGTGTATCTCCCATAGCGACAGGGCGGTCACGGACAGCGGGCCGCCGAGCATGAAGGTGTAGAGCACGAGGGGCGGTGCGGCCACGTCCGGGCCGTCGAACAGCTGGAAGCCGAAGAGCGACCAGACCAGCAGCGGTGAGAGCAGGGCCGGCAGCAGCTCGTGCACGTCCCCCATGCGGAAGCAGCCGTTCAGGCCGACGACGGCGGCGGTGAGGGTGAAGAGCACCGCTATGACGAAGACGCCGGCGCAGACCACGGCGGCGGCCGCGAACAACAGGAAGACCAGCAGACCGGTGATGATCGTGCCCAGGAACGTACCGAAGAATCCGAAGGTGATGTCGTGCGCGCCCAAGTCCGAGGGCGAGACGATGTCACCGCTGAGGGCCGCCACCATCAGCCAGATCACACCGGCTCCGAGCAGCGGCGCGCCGAGGGCCATCAGGGGGCCCGGGAGGCGTCGAACGTACAAGCGTCGCAGGGGCGGGCGAGCCATCAGGATGCAGACGGTGACGCCGAGGATCCCGGTCACCACGACGATGCCGCAGCCGATCAGGAGTTCCGCCAGCTTGCCGAGCACGAAGCTCTGGCGGCCACTGCTCAGGGGGTAGGAGAGGAGGAGCCAGACGGTGGCCGCCATGCCCAGTGCCGTCCGGATGCCCTGTACCCAGGTGATGACCGGGTCCTCGATGCGGTCCGGACCGGAGGGGCCGGCCACGGCCCGGGCGGCGGCTATGGGACTGGGAAGGGCGCCGGCCTGGGTGGTCAGGCGCTGACGGATCGTCAATTCAGTGCTCCGGAGGTGGTGTTGCAGGCCGCGAACGGGCACGTTCCCGTCCTTATTATCGTCGTTGCGACGATAATAAGGGATGTGGCAGCTGGCCCGGCCCGGCCCGGCCAGGGAGGGGAGGGGAGGATGGGCGGCATGACGAAGACCGCAGCCGACTACACCTGGTTCGAGAAGGACTTTCCCGACATCGCCGAGGCGTACTGCTTCACGCTGGTGCGGGGGCTGTCGCCCGCCGAGGTGGTGACGCGGCTCGACGGCCGGCCGGAGGCGCCCCTCCAGGGCATCGCCGCGGCCACCGACGCCGCCTTCGCCCAGTACGACCGAGCGGAGGGCGAACGCCAGCTGATCGCCATGGCGACCGTGGGGGACTGGGCCCTCCTGATCGAGCCCAACGGGTACCTCGGCGTCACCGAGGGCCGAGTGCTGCCGGCCTCCACCGGAACGAGCTGGATCTCGCACTTCGTCAACGTCAACGGCGTCGGCACGTTCCTCTGGGTCGAGGACCAGACCGTGCGCCTGTGCTTCGACCCCTTGTTCCCGGAGGACCGCTGGGGCATCGCAGCCGATGAACTCCTCGACGTCATGCGGCGGATCGGCTTCCCGCTCGACGAGGAACCGCCGGGAACGGACCTTTCCGCGTCGGCGGCGTTCGCCCTGGCCGAGCATCTGACCGGTGTGGCCGTCACCCCGGCACTGCTTCAGGGCGCGACCTTCACCTGTGCCACCGTCCGGATCCGGTAATGCTGCCGCACTTCGGCACCATGTTCAGGCCACTTCCCCGGTACCCGGGTCGGAACATTTCGCTCCGGTACTAGCGTTCGAACCCGGCGCGTCGCCCGTCCGCCGCGAGGCCGGGCGACGGCCGCAGGCTGGTGGGTGTCCCGGCGGAAGCCGCCCCGGGGCACCCACCGCTCCACCGCCGGGGTGGTGGTCAGTGGCGGGACGGCGTAGACCCCGCGCCGTCGTGGTCGTACACCGTCACCGCCACGCCCTTCGCGGAGAGGGCCTCGCTGATCAGTGGCTCCACGCGTGACCACTTGCCGCCGGCCAGTCCGCAGCCGATGCGGGGCATGTGGACCGAGGCGCCCAGTTCGAGAGCGTGGCCGGCGAGGGCGGTCAGGCAGCGTTCCAGGGCGTCGTAGCGGATCGGGACCCCCGAGCTGCCGGTGCGTATGCCCCGCTGGCCGATCATGTTGGCGACCCAGGTGTCCGGCCGGACCCGGACCAGCCGGACCGCACCGAGTCCGAAGTCGTTGCCGGCGCGGCCGCGGTGCCAGGCCCGGAAGTCCTTCTCGGGCTCGGGCCAGCGCCTGGATATCGCCAGCACGAAGCCCTTGCCCCAGCCGCCGAGATCGTTGCACACATGCGCGATGATCTTGGGTCCCTTGGCCTGCGGGCTGGTGGCATCCCCGGAGATGATCGTGATCGGCGTCATGTCACGAGCCTACGGGCGACCACTGACACCCCCGGGCCGGCGCCCGTCCGTCACCGGGTGGCCCAGGGCGCGGGCGTGGTCGGCTATCGTGTCGAAGTCCGCCTCCGGGTTGAGCGCGGCCACCGTGCGCGGGCGCAATGGGGCGCCCGCGAGCAGGGCGGTGACGGCCCGTCGGTCGACGGGACGGCCGTGGTAGTCCTGGGCGTCCTGGGCGAGGGCCTCGGCGCCGCCGTCCGCCAGCGCCTCGAAGAGCCAGTCGGCCCCGTCGGACTGCTGGGGCCCGAACTCCACGGGCCCGCACTCCCACGCCCCCGCGGCCGCGGCGCGCCACGCGCACACCGTCGCGTCGAAGAAGCCCTCGAAGTGGAGCTCCGGGTCCGCCGGATAGCGGGCCAGCGCGGCGGGCAGGCCGTCCAGCAGCCCCGGCCAGTGCGCCCGGGGCCATTCCCGCCACGGCGTGGCCTCGCACGCGTGGTCGAAGCCGTACAGGAAGGTCCCGGCCGGGTCGAAGACGATGCGGTACAGGTCACCGGAGGCGTTGTCCATCGTCGCCAGGTCCACGCCCGGGCGCCAGTTCGGGAGGTAGCCGTGTCTCGGGAAGGGGTCGTCGAGAAGGAGGCCGAGCAGCGCCAGGGCTCGGCAGCGGGTGCGCAGGGTCTCGGGTGTGGCCAGTACGGACACCAGTTCGCGGACCGTCATGCCGTTCATGCCGTTCATGCCCGTCATGGAACACGCCCGCGCTGACAACGTGAGCCGGCCGTGCGCCGCGCTTCAGGGCCGCAGGAGTGCGGGCATCGCGGTGGCGGGGAGGGAGGGGTTGGCGGCGGCCGCCTCGACGACCCGCTCGTCCTCGTCGGTCAGCAGCTGCACGACGACGGGGCCGGGGAGCTCCGGACGGGCGGCGGCGATGGCGCGGGACCGCGGGTCGGCGGCCAGGCAGGCGAGGAGGGCCCGGAGCGGTGCGTTCGGATGGCGGGCGATCTCGCGGAAGACCTTCCGCCCCGGACCCGGCCGGAGGGCCAGGCGCTCCAGGACGGTGGCCGTCGCGTCGGGGTTCGTGGCGACGGCCGACGCGACGCGGGTGCCGTGGCGGTCGATCATGGCCAGAAGCTGTGGCTCCGCCAGGCCCGGGTGCGGGGCGATCGCGCCGAGGACCTTCGCGTCCCGGTCGCGGGCGAGCGCGTCCCGTACCGCGTCCGGCAGGTCACGGCGCAGCGCGACGAGCCTGCGTACGCCCGCATCCGCCGACGCCGCGAGGGCGGCGAGCTCCGCCGGCGTGGCCGAGGAGATCCGGGGCAGCGGCCCGGAGCCCGGCTTCGCGGTGGCGGCGAGCGGCGCCAGCAGGTCCAGCGGCAGGCGCGGGTGATGTGCGAGGGAGCCCCGGACGTCGTGTCCGCCGTCCTCCGCCAGCCGGCGCATCAGGGCCTCGTCGATCGACGGGTTCCGCGCCAGTGCCGCGCGGACCATCGGTACCGGATCCCCGGCGAGCCGTTCGTAGACCGGACGCGGAAGCCCCTCGCGCGCGGCGACCGCTTCGCGCAGCAGCGCCGACGGGTCGTCCGCGAAACGGGCCACGGCCGCCGCCGGGGTTGCCGGATGGTGCAGTGCCTGCCATCGGACCTCGTGCACGGCGGACCGGTGGGACCGCCCGTCGCAGGCGTCCCCGGGCATGAGCGCGCAGTCCGTACGCGGACAGTCCCCGGCATGGACGAACGGCGTCTCCTCCTGGTCGCAGACCCGGCAGGACCGGACCGGCGGCAGCCCCTCGCCGCCGAGCAGCGCCGCCAATACCTCCGGCGGCGTCGACGCGTTGGCCGCGACCGACCGGCGGACCGCGGCGTGCGGGTGCCGCGCGAGCGCGGCGGCCAGCGGGGCCGGGGCCCACAGGGCGAACTCGGTGACGACCCGGACGTCGGGGTCGTCCGCGAGGCGACGGGCCACGTCCGGCGGGAGCCCGGGGCACTCGGCCAGCCACTCCCGGTGCCGCACGAGCGGATCCGTGGCGAACCGCCGCGCCCACGAGGGCGGGCCGGCCCCCCGGTCGAGCAGGGCGAGCGCGGCGAGCGGCTGCGTGGCCGGATCGACGTCCGACGGCCCGAGGCGGCCGTCGCGGGCCAGCCCGGCGGCCTCACCCTCGAACCGGGCCGCCAGCGCCAGCACCTGAGAACGGCTCAGGTCCGCGCGTTGCGCCAGCTCTGCGGCGAGGTCCTCGTCCGCCATGACGATCAGCCGGTCGAGGAGGTGGGACGGGAGGGCGGGGTTCACGGCAAGGCCGAGGAGCGCGGGATGCACCGGGTCATCCTGCTGCACGTACGGAGCGGTGCGCCTCCCCTTTCTTCCGCTGCCGGGCTCCGGCCCGCTCCGGCTCGGTGCGCTGGTCCACTGTGCGGTACTCGTCGGCGTCGGCGTCAGTCGCCGTGAGGGTGCGGGGGTGAGGGTGGGGTGATGCGGGAGGCGACGGTCGCGGCGAGTTGCGGGTCCTCGGCCAGCCAGGTGCCCAGGTGCTCCCGTACGGCCTCCGCCACGCGGTCGCGTACGTCGGCGTTCCCCAGCGCACCGCGGGTGGCACCGGTGAGCTCCGGCCGGTCGAGCTTCACCGAGACCACCGCCGTCAGGCCCCCGCTGATCCGGGCCGCGTCGAGACCGGGGTCCGTCGCCGTGATCAGCCCGCGCCGGCGGGCGAAGGCGGTGACCGCCGCGGTGAGCCCGGCGCGGAAGCCCTCCAGGTGCGTGCCGCCGCAGGGTGTGGGGGAGCTGTTGGCGAACGTACGGACCTCCTCGCCGGTGGCGCTGCCCCAGCTCAGGGCGACGTCGAGCGAGCCCGCCATCCGCGGCTCCTCCAGGGTGAGGCCGTGGATGTTCCCGTACGCGGACCCCGGGGTCCGTTGCCCGGCCAGGAAGGCGACGAAGTCCCGTGTGCCGCCCGGGAAGCGGAACCGTTCCGACCGGGCTCGGGCCGGCGACCGCTGGTCGGACAGGTGGATGTCGAGGCCGGGGTTGAGGAAGGCCAGTTCCCTGAAGCGGTCCGCCAGTGCGTCGAACGAGTGCTCCACCGTCTCGAAGACGTCGGTGTCGGGCCGGAAGGTGATGACGGTTCCGGGCGCGTCCGACGTGTGCGGCCCGTCCGGCGTGTGCGGCCCGTCCGGCGTGCGCGGGCCGTCCTGGGCGTGGGGGGCGTCCGCCGTCTCCGGTTCGATCGCGAAGCCGCGCTCGTAGCGGTGCACCCGGCGGGTGTGCCCGTGCCCGAACTCCGCCGTCAGCCGGCTCGACAGGGCGTTGGCGACGAAGGGGCCCATGCGCGAGCCGAAGCGGGTGAGCTCCACGAAGGTGCGGCTGCGCGGCAGCGGGTGGGCGCCCAGGTCGGCCAACAGGGCGTCGAGACCAGGGCCATGGGCGGCTTCGGCGCCGCCGTCCGGCGGAACCCGCAGGCCGTCGACGGCGATCCGTACCCACCCTCCCGGGGCGAGGGTGACGTCCACGCGGTCGGCGCGGCCGGCGAGGACCTCGTTCACCCCCCAGTCGCAGAGCTCGAACAGCTGGTGGTGCAGCCCGCGTTCGCCGGTCGAGCCGACGTACATCCCCGGCCGTCTCCGGATGGCCTCCCGAGGGTCCAGCACCTGGATGGGGGAGGCGTCGTACGTGGTCCGGTCCTCACTCACGAAGTCTCCTTCGGTAGCGTCCAGTAGACCTCCACAGCCTAGGGGGAATCCGGAGAAACGCCAGGTCAGAGCTGTTGTGGCGAGGGTCTGGGCGGCCCGGTGGACCCCTGCCGGGGCCTGGTGGGGCACAGGGGGCCTGGAGGCTCCCGGAGGACGGCCACGACCCTGTGGAGGCAGCCCGGGACACCGTTTCCGGGGGCCCTCGGGTCCCCGATTCAACCGGTTCGGTCGGTGGGGTACGGCTGCGGTCAGTGGCCGCCCCTCGGGGGCTCGCAGCCGGTGCCGTCGGGGTAGCCGCCGAAGGCCTCCGCCCTGGTGGAAGCACTGGTCATCGTCCCCTCCACGCACCAGGGGGAGGCGCCGACGTCGACGAGGAAGCCGACGCCGGTGAGGCCGTTCTGGTACGCCCGCACCTTCCCGGCGTCGTAGCCGAGGGCGGTGAGCGCGCCGCGGACGCTCTCGGGGGCGAAGTCGCCGCGTCGGCGGAGGGGTTCGAGGGCGCGCTCGACACGTCCGACGGCCGCGAGCCCGTCGCAGCGGCTCTGGCCGTGGAGGGGGAGGGGGACCCTGAAGGCGTGGTTCTCGGCGTAGTGGTCGGCGGGCGGGGCGGTCGGCGGGCCGGGTGTGCCGGTGTCCGAGGGGTCCGCCGGCGAGGGGGAGAGGGGGGTTGCGGGTATGGGGGGCGTCCCGGACGGCGCGGACTTCGCCGGCGCGGGGCTCTCGCCCGGGCAGGGGAAGTCCGCCGGTGCGCTCGGCGCGGCCGTAGCGGACGGCGCGGGACCCGAACCCCGGGCGGTAGCGGCAGCGTCCCCTCCCCGCTGCGTTCCGCACCCGGCCGTGAGCACGAGCACCACCGCCAACGGCAGCATCCCGAGCCGGTCCCGCGTCTTCCTGGAGGTCGTCATCCCCCGATCTTCCCCTGCGACGCGGCAGGGCGGTGAGGCGGATCCGGTCAGGCGCGCCCGAGTCGGCCCCGGGCCCGGACCGCCTCGCGCAGGCGGGCGGCCAGCGCGGCCGACTGGTCGGGCGACGGTGCCAGGACCCCGTTCTCCGTCATCAACGCGTGGAACTGCTGCTCGGCGTAGGGCACGCCCGGCGGCAGGGCGGCGATGTGCCAGTGGAGGTGCGCGTTGCCCTGCTGGCTGCCGAGCGAGTAGAGGTAGGTGCGCTCGGGCCCGCACACGGCCTCGACGGCGAGAGCCACCTCCCGGACGACCAGCATCAGCCGGCCGTAGGCCGCCTCGTCCAGATCCGCGTCCGGCGCACGTACGCGTCGAGGTCCATCGGCTGTCGGTCCATCGGCAGGCCCCCTCCGTAGGGAGGCAACAGTCTGCCGTCACCCGCCCTCGGGCGGAACCCGGGTGGCCTGGTGGTAGTACATCCGCCACTCGGCGTCCGCGTCCTGTCTCCGCCAGAGCGAGCTCCGGCGTGCGCGGGTTCCGCCGATCGTGGTCTCGTAGGTGAGGTGCACCAGACCGGGCGCCAGCACGACGCCGACCATCTCCGAGGGCTCATAGCGCGGGCCGTCCTCCGCCGCACCGGCCATCTCGGGCAGCGCGGCGAGCATCTCCTCGTACGTCCAACGCCGGCCCGAGGCGCCCACCTCCACGAAGTGGGGGTCGAGGAGCCGCCGGGCCGCCGCCTGCGACATGCGCACGCTGGGGTCCATCAGGCGCAACTCGCAAGCGATCGCTTCGCTCACCTCGTCGCTCACCTCGTCGTTCACCTCGTCGTTCACTCCGCTCATGCGTGCATGGGCCACATCGAGCTGATGCAGGCCCGGGGTACCGCTCAGCGGACGACGTCAAAGATCTGCTTCTGCAGGCCGTTGGCGTAGACCTCGTGCTCGACCAGCTTCAGCTTCTGGGCGTCCTTGTCCGTGGCGCTGAAGAGCCGCTTGCCCGCGCCGAGGAGCAGCGGGAAGACGAGCAGGTGGTAGCGGTCGACGAGGCCGGCGTCCGAGAGGGCGTGGTGGAGTGTGGCGCTGCCGTGGACGATGATCGGGCCGCCCTCGGTCTCCTTGAGCGCGGCGACCTCGTCGAGGGAGCGCAGGATCGTCGTCTCGCCCCAGTTCGTCACCAGGTCCTGCTCGGTGAGGGTGGTGGAGACGACGTACTTCGGCATCACCTTGTAGTCCGCGAAGTCGGGCATGTCGGGCCACACCGGGCTGAACGCCTCGTAGCTGGTCCGGCCCAGCAGCATCGCGGTGGCCTCCTTCTGCTCCGCGCCCTTGATGGCGAAGGCCTCGGGGAGGAACTCGATGTCCTTGAAGGTCCACCCGGAGTTGCGGTAGCCGGGCTCGCCGCCCGGGGCTTCGACGACGCCGTCGAGCGAGAGGAAAGCGGTGCTGATCAGGGTGCGCATCTGAGGTCCTCGGTGTCCTGTGGGGCGGTTGGGTCGTCCAGTCATGATCTCTGACTGCCGGTCGGGGAGAAACTCATCGGTCCTCGCGGCCCGATTTCCGACCGGCTATTTTGTGACGTGAGCCAGGTGAGCCAGGTGGGCCGGATCGGGCCGGGCCGTACGGAGGAGGGGGGCGGGGGAATGGCGGAGACAGACCCCTATGCCCCCTACGCGCCGTACGCGGCCACGCGCTCCGCATGCCCCGTCCAGCCCCTGCCCGCCGGCCCCGCAGGGCGTGCCGGCTACCTCGTGACCGGCTACGCCGAGGCCCGCGCGGCCCTCACCGACCCCCGCCTGTCGAAGGACACGGGCGTCTTCTTCGCGGGCAAGGAGTCCCGCCGCCGCCTGCACCCGGCGGTGGCCCACACCATGCTGGCCAGCGACCCGCCCCACCACACCCGGCTGCGCAAGCTGGTGACCAAGGCGTTCACGACCGGGGCCGTCAGGGAACTGCGTCCGTTCATCGCCCGGGTCACCGACGAGCTGCTGGACCAGTGGCCCGTCGGCGAACCGGTCGACTTCGTGGCCCGCCTCGCGGTGCCGCTGCCGGTCATCGTGATCTGCCGGCTGCTCGGGGTGCCGCGGGCCGACCGGCCCGCGGTCCAGCGCTGGTCCGCGGAGCTGTTCGCGGCGGGGGAGCCCGAGGTCATCGACGCGGCGTCACACGGGTTGGCCGGTTACCTGACGGACCTCATCGCCGCCAAGCGCCGGGCCCCGGGCGACTCGCTCCTGGACCGGCTCGTCTCGGCCCGGGACGGAGAGGACCGCCTGAGCGAGGAGGAACTGGTCTCCCTGGCCGTGCTGCT
This sequence comes from Streptomyces sp. NPDC032091, assembly GCF_055580265.1. Classification (NCBI taxonomy): domain Bacteria; kingdom Bacillati; phylum Actinomycetota; class Actinomycetes; order Kitasatosporales; family Streptomycetaceae; genus Streptomyces; species Streptomyces sp. NPDC032091. The sequence continues at coordinate 268,841 of NZ_JBVILR010000002.1, forward strand.
GCTCGTGGCCGGGCACGAGACCACCACCAACGCCCTCGGCAACGGCCTCCTCGCGCTGCTCCTGCACCCGGCCGCGGCGGATCGCCTCCGCGAGGACCCCGACGGGATCCCGGCCGCGCTGGACGAACTGCTCCGCTTCGACTCGGCGGTGAGCACGGCCACGTTCCGCTTCACCACGCAGGCCGTCACGCTCGGCGGCACCGAGGTCCCGGCGGGCGTCCCCGTACTGGTCGCCCTCGGCGCCGCCAACCGGGACCCGGCCCGGTTCCCGGCACCGGACCACCTCGACCTGGACCGGGACGCGGCCTCCCACCTCGCGTTCGGGCACGGGATCCACCGCTGCGTCGGCGCCCCCTTGGCCCTGGCCGAGCTGGAGATCGCCCTGCGAGCGGTGCTGACCCGCTTCCCCGCGCTCCGCCTCGCCGTACCCCCCGACCGCCTCCGGTGGCGGCGCACCCGCCTCGTCCGCGGGCCGGTCGCGCTCCCCGTCCTCACGGCGTAGGGCGGCTTCTGCCGGGGCGAGGTCAGCCGACCCGGCCGCTCCTCGGCTCGATGCCGCGGACCCTGGCCGGGGTCGCCTCCGGGGTGAACGCGTGGTGGAAGGTGAAGGCGTGCGGCGCGCAGTCGTGGTCCCGGAGGTGTTCCAGCCGGGAGACCCCTTCCCGCCAGGTGGGTATCACGCCGTCGGAGACCCACCAGGCCACGTGGTTCGGGTGCCCCGTCCTCTCGAACCAGTCGTGACGCCTGTTGAGCGCCGCACGGTGCAGGCCGCCGTAGACGGCCTCGAAGGCGGGGCGCAGGCCGGTCCAGAGCGAGAGGGTCGCGGCCAGGGCGGTGGTCTCCGGCGTACGGCCCTTGTCGTACCAGGTGGGAACGGCGAACTCGCCCCAGGCCCCCCAGTCCGCGTCGAAGAGCACGCCCGGGTCGCTGCCCGCCGGTTCGGCGTGCGCGAGGTACCCGGGCTGCCGACCGATCTTCCGGTAGACGGCCTCACCGCGTTCGTAGAACTCGCGCGTGACGGGTCCGGGGTCGGCGAGGGGTGACTTCAGGATGCCGAACGTGTACAGCGCGAGATGGGGCATGCGTCTCTCCCTGCCGGGGTGCCTGGTGTGGACGGGTTCGGGGGCTCACCCGCGCGGGGCGAGGACGGGAACTCCCGTGTCGCCGTGGGTGATTGCCGAAGACCAGGTGAAGGTAGCCGCCTCCGCGGATCCTGTCGAAGTTGCGTTTTTGCCGTTCAAGTGGCCTTGCGGCCGGTGGCGGAGCCGAAGCCCAGCCAGGTGTGACGGTTGTTCCACCAGCACCAGCCCACCTTGGGGGCGTCGCGACGCTCGCGGCCGTCCCGCCCGGTGCCGTTGCTGATCCAGATCGCCGGGGTGCGGGCGTCCAGGGTGCCGTTGGCCTTGCGCAGCCGGGAACCGATGGTCATGAAGCAGTGGTTGCGCTCCAGCACCTCGGGCCGTTGCAGCAGCCAGTGGATCCCCTCGGTCAGCACGAGGGGGGTGCGGTCCTCCTTGACGAGGGCGGGCAGGGCCTCCTCCGGGCTCCAGTCGGCCATGCGGTCACCACGGTCGGGGCCGGAGACGAGGTAGACGGGCGCGTCGGGCACCTCCGCGTGGTGGGGCTCGAAGCGGTCGACGTCGGTCATGTCGGTGACGACGAAGCCCGGCTTGTCCCCGTGGCGCAGCAGCGGTGCCAGCACGGAGGAGGGGGCCCGGTCCGGGTGGAGGGCGAGGAGCACGCTGCCGTCCCCGGGCTCGGCGCGCTTGGCGTAGGTGCGCAGCTCCGCGTCGGACATACCGGCGAGCCGGGGCACTCCGAGCTCGATCAGGCGCTCCGCCTGGGCGGCGAGCGGCGGCAGCGGGGACAGCGGGGGCAGGGCGGGAGCGGAACCGGAATCGGAGGCGGTTTCGGGCGTGGGCATGGAACTCCCTCGTTTCGTGATCGAAGCGGCGGCCCCGGCTCAACGAGACGGCCCGCCGGATCGTTCCCAGCCCCGGCGACCGGCCCCGGAACGGCTCGCACCGGGGCACCGGCCATGCGTCCGGTAGCGTCCGTGCCGTGAATGCCCTCGACGCGCTCGTCCGTCTCTGCCCGCCGCCCCTCGACCCGCCGCCACCCGTGGTCGACTGGGCGAAGGCCGAGCGGGACCTCGGTACCGCCCTGCCCGCCGACTACAAGCGGCTCGTCGGGGCGTACGGCGCCGGCACCTTCGACGAGACGATCCGGCTGCTCGTCCCCGACGCCTCCCACGACGACTTCGACCTGCTCGCGCTGACCGCCGAACGGAACGAGATCCTCGCCGAACTCTGGGAGTACGAGGACCAGCCCGACGGCCTGCGGGAGGCGGGGGCCAGGGTCCTGCCCTGGGCGGGCGAGGAGGGCACGGGGGCGTACCTGTACTGGCTGGCCCGGCCCGGCCGGCACCCCGACACGTGGACCGTGCTCTACAACGAGGGGCGCGGCCCCCTCTGGGAGGCCCACGACACGGGGTGCCTGGCCTTCCTGCTGGCGGTGCTCACCGGCACCGCGGACACGGACTACTTCGGCCACCTCCGCGAACTGCCGAAGCCGACGCACCACCGCTTCACGCCCGCGGCCCGCGGGGCAGTGCCTGCCGGGGAGGGCATCGAGCACCGGTGAACCCGCCCCGCGGGAGGCCGGGAAAGAACCCCGCGCTTGGCCTGTTCATGTCCATGCTCGGCCTGGTCTAATGCACCAACCGCTCGCCGTCGCCCACGGAAGGCACACCGGCCGATGCTTCCCACCCCGCTCCACGTCGTCAACGAAGGCCTGGCGTTCCTCATGGAGTTGGCCGGGCTGGCCCTGCTGGCCTGGTGGGGGTGGTCCACCGGCCAGAACACCGTCGTGCGGGTCCTGCTGGCCGTCGGCGCCCCCGCGCTCGCGGCCACCGTCTGGGGTCTGTTCGCCGCGCCCAAGGCGACCTTCACCGTTCCGCTCGTGGCCGTGCTCGCCGTGAAGGCCCTCTTCTTCGGCTCCGCCACCGCCGCCCTCTACGCCCTCGGCCGCACCCAGCCCGCCGTCGTCTTCGCCGTGGTGGCCGTCGCCAACACCGCCCTCGCGGAACTCGACCGCCTGCGCCGCGCCTGACGCCGGAAGAGGGCGGCGGCTACTGGGCCAGGTAGCCGCCGTCGACGGGGAGGATGCTGCCGGTGATGAAGGAGGCGGCGTCGGAGGCCAGGAAGGCGATGGCACGGGCCACCTCCTCGGGCACACCGAGGCGGCCGAGCGGGTGCAGGGTCGCCATGTGGTCGAGGTACTCGGCGCCCCCGGGCTCGTCCGCGAGGCGCTGGACGCGTTCGGTGCGGATGGTGCCGGGGGCCACCGCGTTGACCCTGATGCGGCGCCCGGCCCACTCGACCGCGAGGTGCTTGGTGAGCCCCGAGGCGACGAACTTCGCCGGGCCGTAGGCCGCTTGGCGGGCCTGGCCGGCCACGCCGGAGATCGAGGAGACGCACACCACCGACCCGCCGGTCGGCTGCCCGGCCATCTGCGCGATGGCGTACTTGCACGTGAGGAACATCCCCCGGCCGTCGACGGCCATCACCCGGTCCCAGTCCTCGGCGCTGGTCTCCAGGAGGCCCGAGAGCGGCAGGATCCCGGCGTTGGCGACCAGCACGTCCAGGCCGCCGCCCGCCGTCACCGCGGCGCCGGTCATCCGCTCGGCGTCCTCGGGCCGGGCGACGTCCCCCGTCACCACGGTCACCTCGTACGCGTCACCCCGGTCGGCGCAGTCCCGGCGCAGCGCGGTCAGCCCGGCCGTGTCCAGGTCGGCGGCGGTGACCCTGGCGCCGAGCCGGGCGAACAGGGCCGCGGTGGCCCGTCCGATGCCGCTGGCCGCGCCCGTGACCAGGCACGACCTGCCGGTCAGATCGATCAGATCGGTCCGATCGCCCCGTCCTTCGCCAGCCCGCACGGCGCACCGCCTCCGCTCGCCCCGGGACCGGGCCCCTCCCGGCCACCGGCCCCCCAACGAGCGCCCGGCGGCACGGGTCACGCCCGGGCCGCGCCCGCGTCCGGCTCCGGGGCCAGGGCCAGGAAGTCGTCGTGTGTGCGGACCCGGACCCCGGGACGGTCCTCGGCCAGCGCGGCGATCATCGCCGCGGCCAGCCGGCCCGCCGGCACCGGCCGGTAGGGGCGCGCCGGCCCGGCCAGCAGCGGGGCCAGTGCGGTCGCGGCGGTGGCGCCGAGGCCCTCGCCCGGGCGGTGCGAGGGGCGGTGCCCCAGGATGAACGAGGGCCGGAAGAACTCGGTCTGGGGGTAGCCCAGCGCCGTCACCTCCGCCTCCATGTCCCCCTTGACCCGCAGGTAGAAGGCCCGGGAGCCGGACCCGGCGCCGACCGAGGAGACGACGGCGATCCGCTCGGCGCCCGCGTCGCGGGCCAGCGCGGCCACCCGTACGGTGTGGTGCTGGTCGACCTCGCGGAAGGCCTCCTGCGACCCGGCCTGCCGGATGGTGGTGCCCAGCGCGCCGTACACGTCCGTCCCGCCCGGCTGCCCGGCCGGCAGGTCGTCCGCCCCGAGCGCGGCGAAGTCCACCACCCGGGCGTCCAGCCGCGGGTGGACGAGGCCGAGCGGGCGGCGGGCCAGTACGGTGACGCGGTCGTAGCGCGGGTCGCGCAGCAGCCGCGCCAGCAGTTGCCCGCCGACCAGTCCGGTGGCTCCGACCAGGAGCGCGCTGCGGTTCACGGGGGTTCCTTTCCGCCGCCGGCGGCCGGCCCGCCGGAATCCCCGCAGGATGTCACATCCGTACGGGTACACCGGCCGTTCAGCGCCGCAGGTAGGCGAGGACGGCGAGGACCCGCCGGTTGTCCTCGGCCGAGGGGGCGATGCCGAGCTTCGCGAAGATGCTCGCGGTGTGCTTGGCGACGGCGCTCTCGCTGAAGTGCAGGGCTCCCGCGATGGCGGCGTTGGAGCGGCCCTCCGCCATGAGTTCCAGGACGTCGCGCTCGCGCGGGGTGAGGGCGGAGAGGGTGCCGCGGGCCTGGCCGCGGGCCAGCAGCCGTCCGATCACCTGCGGGTCCAGGACGGTGCCGCCAGCCGCGACCCGGCGTACGGCGTCGACGAACTGGCCGGTGTCGGTGACCCGGTCCTTCAGCAGGTAGCCCACCGCGCCGTCTTCGCTCGACAGGAGCTCGTTCGCGTAGAGCTGGTCGACGTACTGCGACAGCACGAGTACCGGCAGCCCGCGGTGGCGGCGCCGGGCTTCGAGGGCGGCCTGGAGGCCCTCGTCGGTGTGGGTCGGCGGCAGGCGCACGTCCACGACCGCCACGTCCGGCCGCTCCTCCAGCAGGGCGCGCAGCAGTCCGGGGCCGTTGTCCACGGCGGCGACGACGTCGAAGCCGTGCTCGGTGAGCGTGCGGACCAGGCCGTCCCTCAGGAGGAAGAGGTCTTCGGCAAGGACGACGCGCACGGGATCTCCAGGGTGACGGTGGTGGGGCCGCCCTGCGGGCTGTGCAGGACGAGGCTCCCGTCGAAGGTAGCCAACCGCCCCCGGACGCCGAGCAGCCCGGTCCCCCGGGAGGGGTCCGCACCACCGCGGCCGTCGTCGGTGACGGTGACGCGCAGCCGCGGCCCGCCGGCGTCCGTGTCCTCGTGCACCAGCAGGACGTCCACGCGGCCGGCACCGGAGTGCTTCGCCGCGTTGGCCAGCAGCTCGTTGACGGCGAAGTAGGCGGCCGACTCCACGGCGGCCGGCAGCCGCCCGGCCGTCCGGACGTCGACGTACACGTCGAGGAAGCTGTCGAGGGCCAGGGAGCGCACGGCGTCGCCCAGGCCGCGGTCGACGAGGACCGGCGGCTGGATGCCCCGAACGAGGCCGCGCAGGTCCTCGAGGGCCCGCCCGGACAGCTCGCGCACCTCCAGCAGTGCGGCCCGGGCGGCCGGCGGATCGTCCTCCAGCAGCCGGGTCGCGCTGTCCAGGCGCATCCCGAGGGCGACGAGCCGGGCCTGCGCCCCGTCGTGCAGGTCTCGCTCTATGCGCCGCAGCTCGGCCGCCCGGTCGTCCAGCACCCCGGCCCGGCTGTCCGTCAGCTCCCCGACGCGGCGCTGTAGTTCGGTGACGCGCGGGGCGGCCAGCAGCCGCCGGCCCCACCGCGCGTGCAGGCGCAGCACGGGCGGGGCGAGGAGCAGCCCGGCAGCCGTGAAGCCGCCTCCCAGCACCGCCGCCGCGAGCATCAGACCGGTGCTGCGCACGGGCACGAAGGCGTACCAGTTGCCACCGTCGTCCAACAGCCGCCACACGAACGGCTGCACGACGGCCCCGAACAGCCCCTGTACCACCAGGATCGGTGGTACCGCGACCAGCAGGCCGCCCACCAGCGGCTCCAGCCACGCCCAGGTCAGCTCCCGCCAGAACCCGGCGTCGGCCAGGACGGCGCGCGCTCCCGCGACCCGCGGGAGCGGATCCGGCGCCGTGATCCGCACCCCCGACCACCGTTGCGCCCGCTGCCGGGCGAGGTCGGCGCAGCGGCGCAACGCGGCCGCGGCGGGCGGCAGTAGCCACAGGCCGAGGCCGACGGGCAGCAACAGCAGGGCTCCCACCACGCCCGCTCCGACGGCCGTCACCCTCAGGCCCAGCAGGCCGGCGAGCTGGCAGCGGCCGACGGCGGTCAGGCCGCGGGACCACCCCGCACGGAGGGGACGCGGTGGAGGGGATGTCGAACTCATGTCCCGTGCAGGGTAGTCGGTCCGGCCGGCGCCGCCCCCGGCGCATGCGGTGCCGTCCTGCGGGCGGCCACCGCCGGCGGGACCACCACCGAGACCACCGCCACCAGCAGGCAGGACAGGCCGAAGCAGAGCATGGGCCGGACGGCTCCGGACTCCTCGTCCATGAAGAGGAGCAGGCCGAGGTTGACCAGGGCGTGGAAGCCGCCCGCGAGCAGCAGCCGGCGCCACCCGCCCACCCCGTCGAGGGCGACGCCCAGGACCACCGACATCGCCACCGTGGCCACGAGGAACCCGGCGGCGTAGAGGGGTGCCTGGGCGAAGACCTGCACGTGCCAGGCGCCCCACAGCACTCCCACCGTCACCGAGGAGGCGACCGTTCCCAGACGCGTGCGCAGCAGCGGCTGGAGCCAGCAGCGCCAGCCGACCTCCTCCCCGCACGCCCCCACCAGCTGGGCCACGGCGATCAGCGCGAAGGGGTGGTGCAGCGATCCCGGCGGTGTGAAGCGCGCCCCGCCGTGGACCGCGGAGTACCCGAGTACGGCGAGCGCGACGATCAGCCCGGCGGCACCGAGCAGCACCGCACCCCCGAGGGACCGGACGCCCGCCTCCGCCCCCGGCCCCGGCCCCGCCCCCGTTCCCCGGAGCAGCTCACGCGTCTGCCGGCGCCGGCACAGCGCGACCGCGCCCACCGCGAGGGCCGGCCCGAACTGCGTCAGCTGCACGACCTCCTCCGGTATCCCCGTCCCCGGCTGCGCCGCCCCCAGCACCCCCGCCGCCACGAAGGCCACGGCGGTGAACACACCCGCGACGCCCCACACCCCGGCACGCTCCGCCCGCAGCCCCGTACGGTCCCCGTCCCCACGTCCCATGACACCTTCCCCGTCCGTCCGATCGATCCATCGGTCACGCGGACCACGATGCCGTCCGCCGCGCGGCGGGCCACTGCACCTGGCAACCGGGCCGGGGTGGACCTGGATACACCCCCGGCCCCCGCTACCCGTGCGACGGCAGGGCCGGGGCGTAGCCGCGGGCGCGGACGAGGTCGTGGGCGAGCCGGGTGAAGGCGCGGGTGGCGGCGCTCTCGTAGGCGCCTTCGCGGCGCAGGAGGGTGACCGTGCGGGTGGGCAGGGGCGGGTCGAGGGGGACGGGGGTGAGGTGGGGGTGGTCGTGGGTGACGGCGTCGGGCAGGACGGTGGCGAGCGGGGTGCGTCGCACGATTTCGGTGAGGGCCTGGAGGGAGTTCGCCTCGACCGCGATGCGGGGTCGGACCCGCTGGCCGGCGAAGTAGGCGTCGATATGGCCGCGCGTCGCGAAGTCGGCGCTGAGCAGGGCGAGTTGCTCGTCCTTGAGGGCGCCGACCGGGAGGGGGTCGGGCAGCTCCCGGGCGCGGGCGGCGGCGGTGACGAGGCTGAGGGTCTCCGTGAACAGCGCGGTGGCGGTGATCGAGGGCGGGTGGGCGCCGGCGAAGGCGATGCCGAGGTCGAGGCCGTCCGCCAGCAGGGCCGCTTCGATGCGGTCCTGGGGCATCTCCGTCAGGGTGAGGCCGATGCCCGGGTGACGGGCGTGGAGCTCGGCGGTGAGCGGGCCGATCAGGTAGGCGGTGAAGGTGGGGGTGACGCCCAGGCGCAGGTGGCCGCGGGAGAGGTCCTGGACGTCGTGCACGGCGCGTTCGGCGGCGGCCAGGTCGCGCAGCGCGCGGCGGGCGTGGTCGGCGTAGACGGCGCCGGCGTCGGTGAGCCGCACCGTGCGGCCGGAGCGGTCCAGCAGCTGCACGCCCAGGGTGCGCTCCAGCTGCTTGATCTGCTGGGAGAGCGTGGGCTGCGAGAGGTGGAGCTCCTCGGCGGCGCGCGTGAAGGTGCCGTTCGGCCACGGCGAGCAGGTAGCGCAGGTGACGCAGTTCGAGAACGGCCATGCGACGACTATAGATGCGGACAATAGCTTCTATGGACAACAGCTCTTGGACACTATAGGCACAGGTCATGCAGGGTGAATCTCACGAGCCCACCACCCGACCGAGGGAGTGACCGTGCAGGACCTCATCCAGGGCGTCGCCCGTTTCCAGCGGGACGTCTTCCCCGCCAAGGCGGAGCTCTTCGCCCGACTGGCCACACACCACAGCCCGCACACGCTGTTCATCGGCTGCTCCGACGCCCGCGTGGTCCCGGAGCTGATCACCGGCACCGAGCCGGGTGACCTGTTCGTCGTCCGCACCGCGGGCAACCTGGTGCCGGCCTACGCGCCCGGGGCCGACGGGGTCGCGGCGAGCATCGAGTACGCGGTCGCCGCACTGGGCGTGGCGGACGTCGTCGTCTGCGGTCACTCCGCGTGCGGCGCGATGACCGACCTCGCCCAGGGCCACGACCTCAGCGGTGCCCCGGCGGTGGCCGACTGGCTGCGGCTCGCCGACGCCTCGGTGGCCCGTACCGCCACCGCCGGCGACGTCCCGTCCCTGGTGCGGCACAACGTACGCGCCCAGCTGGCGAACCTGGCCACCCACCCGTCGGTCGCCAGGGCCCTGGCGGAGGGGAGGGTCGCGCTGCACGGCTGGGTCTACGACATCCCCACCGGCCGCGTCGAGGACCTCACCGCCACGGCCACCGCCCCCGCGGCCTGACCCCCGCCCCCACTCCACCCCACTCCCACCCCTCACCCGAACATCCCTGAAAGGACGTACCGACCATGGTGCAGGCACAGTTCACGCAGACCGCCCGTGAGGCCCTGGCCGACGAGGCCGTCGCGGCGAAGACCGTCAAGAACCTGTCCTGGAAGCAGATCGCCGAGGCCTCCGGCCTGTCGGTGGCCTTCACCACCGCCGCCGTCCTCGGCCAGCACCCGCTGCCGGAGGCATCCGCGAAGGCCGTGGCCGAGCTGCTGGGCCTGGACGCGGACGCGGCGCTGCTCCTGCAGACCATCCCGGTCCGCGGTTCGATGCCCAACCGGATCCCCACCGACCCGACCATGTACCGCTTCTACGAGATGCTCCAGGTCTACGGCACCACGCTGAAGGCCCTGGTCCACGAGGAGTTCGGGGACGGCATCATCTCCGCGATCAACTTCAGGCTCGACGTGAAGAAGGTCGCCGACCCCGACGGCGGCGAACGCGCGGTCATCACCCTCGACGGCAAGTACCTGCCGACCAAGCCGTTCTGACTCCCCAGGACTCCAGGTAAATCCGTTGGCGCCGGAAGCCCTCACCCGGCAAGACTGCGCCGGTGCATCCCATGCCCCCGCGGGCCGCCCCGCTTCCTGTGCCGCCACTCGCCCGCCTCTGGGAGGAACACCGGCGCGCCCCGTACCCCGACGGCTTTCGTGGAGTCGACGTCAAGGGCGTGAGCCTCATCCTCCTGGACGCGAATGTCGCCGGCCTCGTCCACACCGAACTGGACGGCGGGCTCGACGACCGGGGCATCGCCCTCCTCTGGGCGTGCATCGCCGACCTCGACGAGGTCGTCCCCCTGATCGATGCGGAGTACTGCGCCGCCTATTTCGCGAAGCTCCGGACGATGGCCGGCCTGGCAGCGGCACGTCACCTTCCCACCGTGACCTGACCCGGCCGAGGGCGCACGGGACATCGGCACTCCCCCTCAAGACGTGGCGACGTGATCGTGGGCGGCCGCTATTGAACGCGTTCAAGGACTCTGTCAGGATAATCCTGCGAGCGCACCCGCCGGTTGATCGCCGGGCCGCCGCGCACGTCCGCGTGCCCGTTCCGCCGCGCCCCGGAGGCCAGCCGCATGATCTTCGCCCTGCTTTTGCTCATCGCCCTGGGGCTGGCCGCCGCGATCGTGCCCGGCGTGCTCCTCGGGTTCGTGTACGTGCGGGTGAGCCGCTCGCTGCCGCTGTGGGCCAGGAGCGTGCTGCTCCCGTTCTCCGCCCTCTCCTTGGCGCTGCTGTGGCCCTGCGTGGCGGGGACCGGCAACTACTGGTGGCCGGTCGCCATGGTGCTGTCGGCCGGCACGATGTGCGTCACCGGCCTCGTGTTCCTCCTGTACGAGGTCCAGACCCGGCCCCGGCATCATGCCGCCGCCTGGACGGGCGCGTACCCCTCCGTAGGCCCGGTCGGATGACGGCCGGGTCCGCGCGGTCCCGCCCGCCCTCGGGGAGGGCGGGACCGCGCCGGGCCGCTACCGGGAGACGGCGGCGCCGGTCATCCGATCGAGACGTTCTCCGCCTGGGGGCCCTTGGGGCCCTGGGTGACGTCGAAGGTGACCTGCTGGTTCTCCTGCAGCTCACGGAAGCCCGCCGCGTTGATCGCGGAGTAGTGGACGAAGACGTCCGGCCCGCCACCGTCCTGCGCGATGAACCCGAAGCCCTTCTCCGCGTTGAACCACTTCACCGTGCCCGTCGCCATACCTGTTCTCCTTGCCACGATCACAGAGCGCGGGAGATCACCAGCACCCTGCAGAAACAACGAACTCCCCGACCGGCGCACGCGATACGCAACCGCGCCCACGGCATACACCGGGGGCGTCGGGGCGCGGCGGCCAGGACTGCCGGGAAGAAGGTACCGGATCAGCGGAACGTCGCCGGTGGAACCGTCGCGGCGCGGCGGGGGGAGAGGTCGGCCGGCGCGGTACTACCGTCGGAGGAGTGACGGGAACCCCTGCCGACCATCTGTGGTCGGAGTCCATGCCGGCGGCGTACGAGCAGTACCTGGTGCCGGTGGTCTTCCGGCCCTTCGCCGAGGACCTGGCCGCGAGGGCGGCCGCACTCCGCCCCCGTCGCGTACTCGAACTGGCGGCCGGAACGGGAGTGCTGACGTCGTACTTGGTCGCCAGGGAGCCGGCGGCCGAGGTGACGGCCACCGACCTGAACGAGGCGATGGTCGCCCTCGGGTCGGCCCGGGTCCCGGGCGCGGTGTGGCGGCAGGCCGACGCACAGCGGCCGCCGTTCCCGGACGGCGGCTTCGACCTGGTCGTCTGCCAGTTCGGTGTCATGTTCTTCCCCGACCACGTCGCGGCCTTCGGCGAGGTGCGGCGGGTCCTGGCCCCGGGGGGCCGGTTCTTGTTCAACACCTGGGGCCCGCTTGAGACGCACGGCTTCGAAGTCGCGCTGCAGGCAGGGCTGGAGCGGGCCCTTCCGGACGACCCGCCGCGGTTCTTCCCGACGGTTCCGCACGGCTACGCCGACCCCGCTGTCGTGGCCGCCGATCTGGCGGCCGCCGGGTTCGCCGTCGAGGAGCAGCGGGAAGTGACGCTCCAGGGCCGGTCCGGGTCGATCGCCGACCTGGCGACCGGGTACCTCACCGGGACGCCGGTCCGCGCGGCCGTCGAGGAGCGGGGCGACGGGCCGGCCGCCGCCGTCCGCGCGACCGTGATCCAGGAGATGACGGCCCGCCTCGGGCCCGGGCCGGCCAGCGCGCCGATGACGGCGTACGTCTTCCGCGCCGCCGCAGCCTGAACGCGGGACGCCCCGGGCCGGGGCGCGGTGTCAGGCGGGGCGTGGCGGCGGCCGGCCCGGGGCCGCCGCCGCGCAGCGGACGCACGTCGTCGTCGCCGGGCGGATCTCCAGCCGCTCCGGCGGAATCACCCCGCCGCAGCCCTCGCACCGCCCGTACGCGCCGCGTTCGAGCCGGTCGAGTGCCAGCTCCAGCTCTTCCAGGTGCGCGCGGGCCTGCTCCATCAAGGACGCCACGTGAGCCCGCTCGAACGCGGTCGTCCCGCCCTCGGGGTCGTGCTCGTCGTCGACCGCGATCAGGGCGTTCGCCGCGACGATCCCCTCGAAGTCGCGGCTCAGCGCGGCCAGCCGCGCGAGGGTGTCCGCACGGTCGGCCGCGAGCCGTCCGCGGGCGGCCGCGACGGTGGCCGGGGCGGGTGGCGGGTCGGGGGACGAGTCCATGCTGCGGCAACGCCGGGGCGCGGTCCCCGATTCCCCGGACGCGGCCACGCGCAGGACGTCCGCCGTTTCGACCCCCACCCGGCGGGCAGCCGCGCCGTGGAGAACAGGACGTCCGACGGAAGGATACGGCTCCATGATCAACTCTGCCTCCGCACTCGCGACGAGTGCCTCGGGAACCGCCTTCGCCTCGGCGGCCGGTGTGATCGTCGTCGTCCTGCTCATCGGCGCCGTCTGGTGGGGCGTGAAGCGGCGTGCCGCCGAGCCGAAGCCGCCCACCACGGCTGAGCAGCCCCGACGGCCGGCCGGCGCGGGCGGCCCCGAGCAGAGCCGTGAGACCGAAGCGCAGGCCTTCCCGTCGGACGGCAGCCGGCGGACCGCGCACGAGCTCAAGGGCTACGGCAACTTCGGCTCGCCCGAGGACGAGCGGCCGTGACGTCGACGCGGGCCCGGCCGCGTCAACGGTGGCGCGCCGTCAGCTGGCCCTGGGCGTAGGGGTCGGCTTCGGGTAGGTAGGGGCCGCCGTGGCCGGCGAGGAGGTCGGTGATCCGATGCCATTCCGCCAGGGCCGCCCTGGTGGGCGCGTCGGCGCCGGCCGGGTCGTCGACCCCGTCCAGCAGGCGCTCCAGCTCGGCCGCCGCCTGGTGGTGGCGCATGCCGGTGGCCTCGGCCCGTACCCGGTCGCGGGCCTCGGCCTCGCCCGGTGCCGGCTCGTGCGGCTCCAGTACGGCTTCGACGGCGGCCTCTGTTTCGTCGGACATGACGCCCGCCCCCTCTCCCTTGCCTGCGGCCCCCTTACCCCGAAGACGCGCTGGCAACCAGGTTCGTGCGACGGGGGCCTGATGGAGCAGCCTCGGCTGCGGAACGGCCCCGGGGATGGTGGCATCGGTGGGATGAGAGATCCCTTCGGCTGTGAAGAGCCGGCACTCCTGGCGCGTACGGGTACCGCGGACCGGGCCGAGGCCCGCCGTACCGTGGCTTCCCGTGCCACCAGCAGCGAGGACCTGGAGATACTGCTGGACATGCTCGGCCTGTCGCCGGCGGACGACCCGCCGACCGGCCGCGACCGCTGAGCGCCGGGCCGGACCGGCGCGGGCCCGACGCGATGCCGTCCCGTCGATCCGGCGCGGGCCCGCGGCCCGGTCCGCATCCGCCGCATCCGCTGACCCGTCGCACCCGTTGACCCGCCCGTCGCCGTCACGCCGGGAAAAGGTTGCCCGGACGGGTGGTGTCGGCGGGCCGGTGCGGGGCAGGCGAGGCGGCGGGGCGGGGACGCCCCGGCCGCCGGCGACTGCCGGCGGTACGACCCGAAGCCGAAGGAGCTTGCTGATGTCGCAGGTCAAGGAGTCCATCGAGGTCGGCGTGCCGGTGACGACGGCCTACAACCAGTGGACGCAGTTCGAATCGTTCCCGCAGTTCATGGAGGGCGTGGAGCGGATCGAGCAGCGCGGCGACACGCTCACGCACTGGGTGACGAAGATCGCCGGGGTGGAGCGGGAGTTCGACGCGGAGATCACCGAGCAGGTCCCGGACCTGAAGGTCGCCTGGGTGACCGTGGGCGGGGAGACCGAGCAGTCGGGCCTGGTCACCTTCCGGCCGATCGACCCGGCCCGCACGGAGGTGACGCTGATGATGGACTTCGATCCCGAGGGGATGGCGGAGAACATCGGTGACAAGCTGGGCTTCGTCGACCGGCAGGTCAAGGGCGACCTGAAGCGGTTCAAGCACTTCATCGAGGAGCGCGGCACGGCGACGGGCGCCTGGCGCGGCAACGTCTGACGGGCCCTCCACCCACCCGCCGTCAGTCCGCCGCGCTCCGGGTCAGGCTGGCCATGGGGGAGCGGAAGGTCCAGCCGAGGGCCTCGTACAGGGCCCTGCCGTCGGGCGTGCCCACCAGCACCCCGTCCCGCGCCCCCGCTTCCCACGCGGCGTTCTGCAACGTGCGCATCACCAGGGCGCCCAGGCCCCGGCGCCGCTGGTCCGGGGCGGTCTCGATCTGGTCCGGCACCGCGACGCGGCCGGCCAGGCCCGCCTGACCCCGGGCGGCGAGCCGGCCGTCCCCGGCGCGGACCAGGACCTTGAGCACCCCGCCCCGGCTCCAGGTCGTCACGGTGTACCCGGCCGGCGGCGGCCCGGGTGAGACCGGGGCGAGGGGCAGGGTCATCAGGAAGCCGGCGACGTCCGCCTCCCACGCGTCCCCCGCCCAGGGCCGCACCACCTCGTCCGGGGCGAAGAGCTTGAGCCAGGTCCCCGGCGGGGCGGTGGCGGCCAGCCGGCGCACGTCGGCCTCCGCCGGCACGGGCAGTACGTGCCGCGCGACCTCCCTCGTCACCCCGACGGCGATGGTCCACCCCCACGGTTCGCCGACGGGATCGGCCGCGCCGCGGGAAACGGTCCAGCCGTCGACCCACTGCCGCACCCATCCGATGAGCCGGTCCTCGGACATGCTTCCCCCCGCCTGTAATGATCCCCGAACGATAAGGATCATTACACAACTTCTCTTACGCGGAAGGGGAGAGCTGTTCGCGTACCCATGCGGGGTCGGGGTTGGTCCGGGGCCGGCCCGCCACGACGACGGTCGGCACCGTTTCGTTGCCGTCATTGGCGGCCCTCACCGCCGCGGCCCCCGCCGGGTCGCGCCAGATGTCGACCCAGTGCGCCCGCCGGGCGCTGCGGCCCAGCCGGATGCGCAGGCGTATGCAGTACTTGCAGCCCGGCCGCCAGAAGACGACCGGCCGGCCGTCGACCGCGCTGCGGCGCCGTGCCTCCTCGGCACCGATCGACGGCGGGAAGATCAGGGGCGAGTTGACGCCGGCGAGCGCCAGGAACACGAGGAAGAGCGCCGTGGCCGTGCCGGGGCTGCCGTCGAGCAGCTGCCCGGCCGCGACGCCCGAGCCGCCGAGTACGAGCAGCATCGGCATGATCCAAGCGCGCGTCATGGTGCGCATGGTATGCCGTCTCGCCGCCCCCCTGCCCCCGTGCCCTCCTGACCGCCCGACCCGGCGCGCGCTACTTCCCGGGGCCCGTGCGGCGTTGTCGGCCGCTCGTGTGCCGGAGGCGGGCCGTTTCGTCGAGGAGGCTGGTGATGCGGTCCGCGAGGGTGGGGTCGTCCGGGCGTACGTACGGTTCGGCGGCCGTCAGCGGATCCACCAGGTCGGCGGGGTCGCTGCCGGCGAGGGCGGCCCGAACCTGGCCCAGGGACGCGCGGCCGGGGGCGTCGGGCGGGGTGAGGGCGGTGACCTGGCCGGCGAGCTGGCGCAGGTCGGCGGCGTGGTCACGGGCCCACGTGTCCACCGCGCGCTGCGCGGCGCGCCCGTCGCGGGTGGCCTGGACGCGCTGTTCGCCGGTGCTGCCCTCGGCGCCGGGACGCAGCCGCAGGTAGCGGCGTTCGGCGGCCTGGCGGCTGGCCACGCCGAGCGGGGCGGCGAGGTCGGCCCAGCTGGCGCCGGCCGCCCGCGCGGTCTCGATCAGGCCGGACTCCCAGCCCGCGAGCTGCTCGCGCACCTCGCGCAGGAGCAGGAGGGCGGCCAGGGCCTCCCGCGGATCGCTGGGCGTGTTGCCGGCCGGGGCGTGGGCGTCCCCGAGTTCCCGTTCGATGGCGGCCAGGGCGGCCGCGGCCGCCAGGAAGGACGCCGGCGACCCGGCGGACCGGGGGCCGGGCGGGGGAGCAGCGGGCACGTCGCCTCCAGGAGGGGGGATGTCATCCATTCGATGCCGGATGTGGTTGTCATCGTTTCGATGACATGTTACAACGGAGGTGCCTGAAGCGCACTGGCACCCGATGCAGACCGATCAGGAGGTTCCCATGCTGATGCGCACCGACCCCTTCCGTGAGCTCGACCGCCTCACCCAGCAGCTGACGGGCCCGGGGACCTGGTCGAAGCCGTCCGCCATGCCGATGGACGCCTACCGCGACGGCGACGCGTACGTGATCGCCTTCGACGTTCCGGGTGTGGCCAAGGACGCGATCGACATCGACGTCGAGCGGAACATGCTCACGGTCAAGGCCGAACGCCGGCCGACCGCGAAGTCGGACCAGGCCCAGATGGAGCTCTCCGAGCGGCCGCTCGGGGTGTTCTCCCGTCAGGTCATGCTGGCCGACACCCTCGACACCGAGCACATCACCGCGGACTACGAGGCGGGCGTGCTGACCCTGCGGATCCCGATCGCCGAGCGCGCCAAGCCGCGCAAGGTCGCCATCGGCGACGGCAGCATCAAGCAGATCGCCGGCTGACGCCCCGGCGGGCCGCGGCCACCACCGCGGCCCCCGCCACCGCGGCCACCGCCACCGGCCGGGGGCGGGAGGATTCCCCTCCCCTCCTCCCGCCCCCGCCGGGCGCCGCCCCGGCCCTCCCTCCCCCGCGAGCCACGCCCCAATCCTGGAGGCACGCGTCATGACCCTGCGCTGGGACGCCTTCATCGAGCGCGTACAAGACCGCGGTGAGTACGCCTCCCGCGCGGAAGCCGACCGCGCCGCCCGCGTGGTCCTCGCCCTCCTGGGCGCCCACCTCGTCGGCGAGGACCGCGCCCGCGTCGCCGCCCGGCTTCCCGAGGTGTACGCGCTGATCCTGCTCAACCCGCTGGAGGCGTACGAGCCGCTGGACGCGCAGCGGTTCGTCCGCGCCACCGCCGCGTGGATCGAGGGCGCGACGGAGGCCACCGCGGCCTGGGACGTCAGCGCGGTGCTGAGCGTCGTCGCCGACGCCATCGACGACGACCTGCTCCAACGACTCCTCCTCCAGCTCCCCCCGGGGTACGACCTCCTCTTCGGCCACCCCGGCCCCGCCTGACCCACCCCCGACGCCCCGACGCCGACCCACCCCCGCCCCCCGCCGCCATCGACAGGAAAGGCAGCAGTCCCGTGTTCGACCAGGCCGAACTCCGCCGGCCCGCACCGGCGATGACGTACGAGCAGTTGCTGGAAGCGGTGCGATACGAGGGTGCCTACCCCGACACCGCGCGCGCGGACGAGGCCGTCCGCCGCGTCCTGGCGGGGCTCGGCCGGCGGCTCACCGGTGACGAACGGGTCGACCTGGCCGCCCGGCTGCCGACGGAGGCCGCCCTCGTCCTGACCGCCCAGGTGCCCGCCTTCGACGAGCTGACCGGCTGGGGCTTCGTCAAGGACCTGGCCACCCGCGCCGGCACCAGCCAGGCCGTCGCCCGCTGGGAGACCGGAGCCGTCCTCGCCGTCGTCGCCCGCCTCGCCGGCCCCGACCTCCTCGCCCGCGTCCTGCGCAGCCTCCCCAGCGGCTACGCCCTCCTCTTCGGCCAGGCCGACCTCACCGTCCGCCCCGCGGCCTGACGCATCACGCGGGCGCCGGCCCCGCGCCGGGCGTTGCTCCGCGGCCCCACGGCCGCCGCACCCTACGCTGGACCCCGTGGCGGAACGGGTGACGGACGCGGTGGACACGGCGACGGCCACGGCGCACCTCAAGGAGCGGCTCTACGCGACGATCACCATGATCTCCGTCGTCATCGGTCTCGCGGGCACCGGCCACCCGGGCACCGCCGGGGCCGCGGCCACCATCGGGACCGCCGCGGTGGGGCTGTGGCTGGCCGCCCTCGTCGCCGACCAGCAGGCCCACCGCGTCACCCACGGCGCCCTCGCCCGGGGACGGGACCTTCGCCTCATGCTCTTCGTCAGCAGCCCCCTGCTGCTGTCGGCGGTGGGCCCGCTCCTCCTGATCGGCGTCTCGGCCCTGGGCGCGATGCATCTGAAGACGGCGCTGTACACGGCAGCCGGCGTCAACATCGCCACCCTCTTCGCCTGGGGCTGCTACGGCGGCCTCCGGATGGGCGCGGGAACCGCCCTCGCGCTGTTCGCCGGCGCGATCGACGCGGCGATCGGCACGGCGGTCGCGGCGGTCAAGGCCGCCACCGGCCACTGACCCCCGACGTCAAGCGCACCGCCCCGCAACCACCCGTTCGTGCCGGGCCGCCCGGATGCGCAGGCGGCGGACCCTCCCGCCGTGTGATCATCCGGGCGAGCCGTGGCCGGTGAGCCCGCGGGCGGACCCCGCCGACGGCCACCCGGCAGGGAAGGACAGCGCGTGAGCCTGACCCCGTACCGAGCGATCCGGCATCCCCGCCCGCCCGGCATCGACACCCTGCGCCGCACGGCGCGGTCCGGGCTGGCCGCGGTCCCCGACCCGCGGCACCGCGCCATGGTGGCCGGCCTGCTGGATTCCGGCCTCCTCGACGGGCTGGTCGCGTTCGCGGGCGCGTACGAGCCGGACGTCGACCGGGCCGCCGTACGGACCCGGGCCGGCCTGCTGGCCGCAGAGCTGGAAGCCTTCGGCCTCGCCGTCCCGGCCGCGACGATCCGCACCATCACCCTCATGCGCAGCCTGATGGTGCCGGTCGCCGACGCCGGCCTCGCCTTCGCGCTCGACCGTGTCTGGGTGTTCGGCACCCACCTCGACGACCTGTGCAGCCGCGAGCCGGCCGAGGCCGCGGCGGTCCTGCGGGAGGCCCTGCTGCCCGAGCGGACCGCGACCCGGCCGACCACCCGATACCTGCGGCACGCGTTCGCGGGGATCGCGCCGTTCTGCGACCCCACGTTCCTGGCCGTCTACCGGGCCTTCCTGCACGACGCCCTCGTCGGCGTGCTGATGGAGGCGGAGTTCACGCCCGACGTCTCCGACGGCGTCGACAGCGACTTCGTCCGCGCCTACAACGGCTTCTCGCAGTTCTGGTTCGTCTCGCTGCAGTTCACCGACCCCTGCCTGGAGGCCCGTACGCACCGGGCGTTCTGGGCGGCGTCACTGTGCTCCGGCGTGGCGTTCCTGAACGACCTCAACGACGTGCTGTCGTCCTACAAGGAGGCGGTCGACGGGGCCGACTTCGTCCGCAGCAGGCTCTACCGCGGCAGCGTCCGCGAGGGGACCGCGTACCCGGCGGTCGCCCGCCGCACCCTTGACAGCGGGCTGTCCGCCCGCGACCGCATCCTCGGCCTCGCCACCGACGACCAGCGTCCGCACCTGGAGCGCTACACGGCCGGCTACGTCTACTTCCACCTCCGGTGCCGCCGCTACCGCTGGAACGACATCCACCCGGAGCTCACGCCGATCGACACCTGACCTCCCGGCCCGCCGGTCAGCCCGCCACGCGGGCCATCCAGGCCTCGACCTCGTCCGCCGAGCGCGGCAGGTCCGCCGACAGGTTCTCGTGGCCGTCGACGGTCACCAGCAGGTCGTCCTCGATGCGGACGCCGATGCCCCGCCACTCCTGCGGCACCGTGAGGTCGTCCGGCTGGAAGTACAGGCCCGGCTCCACCGTGAGGACCATGCCCGGCTCCAGCACGCCCTCGACGTACTCCTCCGTCCGGGCCTGGGCGCAGTCGTGGACGTCCAGGCCGAGCATGTGCCCGGTGCCGGCCATGGTGAAGCGGCGCTGCAGGCCCAGCTCGTACGCGCGGTCCGCCGGGCCCTCGATGAAGCCCCACTCGACGAGCTTCCCCGCCAGGTACCGCTGCGCCGCCACGTGGAAGTCGCGGTAGGCCGCCCCCGGCTTCACGGCGGCGAACCCGGCCTCCTGGGCCTCGAACACCGCGTCGTACACCCGGCGCTGCACGGGCGTGAACGTGCCGCTGATCGGCAGGGTGCGCGTGACGTCGGCGGTGTAGAGGGTGTGGGTCTCCACGCCCGCGTCCAGCAGGAGCAGGTCGCCGGGGCGTACCGGGCCGTCGTTGTCCGTCCAGTGCATGATCGTGGCGTGGTCGCCCGCGGCGCAGATCGAGCCGTATCCGACGGAGTTGCCCTCCAGCCGTGCCCGGCGGAAGAAGGTGCCCTCGATCCACCGCTCGGAGGAGGCCACCGCCCGCGAGAGCTCGCCGACGCAGTCGGTGAAACCGCGCACGGTGGAGTCGACCGCCTTGCGCATCTCGCCGATCTCCCAGGCGTCCTTGACGAGCCGGAGCCCGCTCAGCGCCTCCTCCAGCTCGGCGTCGCGCCCGGCGTCGGTGGTGACCGCGGCCTCCAGCGCCGGGTCCACGCCGCGCACGATGCGCGTGGGGACGTCGGGCGCGGCGGCCAGGTCGCCCACCGCCGTGCGGACGTCGCGGCAGGACAGCCCGAGCACGCCTTCCGACTCGGCGAGGGAGCGGCGACGGCCCATCCACAGCTCGGCGGTGTAGCCCAGCCAGAACTCGTCGGTGTCCCGGCCGTCGCGGGGCAGGAGGTAGCAGTACGCGTCGTGGCCGCCGTCCGGGCGGGGCTCCAGGACGAGCGCGCCGTCACGGGCCCGGTCCCCGGTCATGTGGACGTAACCGGAGTACGGGCGGAACGGGTAGGGGTCGTCGTTCGAGCGGGTCTTGAGGTTGCCGGACGGGACCACCAGCCGCTCCCCGGGGAAGCGCGCGGAGAGCGCGGCGCGGCGCAGGGCCGCGTACGGGGCCTGCTCGTCGAGCGGGAGGCCGCGGCGTTCGGTGTCCGCCCAGCCCGTCTTCATCAGAGCGGACAGTTCCCCGGAGATCTCCGGGTAGAGGCCGTTCTTGCGTGCGTTCGCCACGTCGTGCTCCTTCTTCCGGACGGGTCCGACCACCGGGAGGCCCCGGCGCTGCCCGGACGGTACTGCGGCCGCGCGCCCCCGGGAGGCCCTGTCGTGCCAGTGGCACTGATCGGCCATCCGGGCCCCGGGGCCGTCGATAATGCGGGCATGGCGAACGCGAAACTCGACGAGGCCCTGCGGATGCTGGGGATCGGCCCCGCAGCGGGCCGTGTGTACCTGTCACTCCTGGAACTGGCCCCCGCACCGCTCGCCGACATCGGACGGGCGGCCGGGCTGGAGCGCGGCGAGAGCGCCGCGGCGTACGCCGAGCTCGTCGACGCCGGGCTGGCCGGCGCCGCCGAGGAGGGCGCGGACGTGGTGGCGCCGGTCCCGCCCGCCGCCGGCCTGGAGGTCCTCGCCCGGCACCGCGCGGCCGAGCTGGAGGCCTCCCGCATCACCGTGGGCGGCGCGTTCGAATCGTTCCGCCGCCGGCGGCTCACGGCGTACGACGACCACCTCGTGGAGGTGGTCACCGGTGACGCCGTCGGCCCGAGGCTCCGCCAGGCCTGGGCCAGCGCCCGCGAGCAGATCCGCCAGCTCGAATCGCCGCCCTACTTCCCGCACACCGAGGCCCTCGACGACGCGCTGGCCACCCTCGCGCGCGGGGTGAGGCAGCGGGTCGTCTACTCGAAGGCGTCGCTGGAGACGCCCGGGCGGCTGGAGACGGCCATCGAGCCGTGCATCGAGGCGGGCGAGCAGGCCCGGGTGGCGCCGGCGGTGCCGGTCAAGCTGCTGATCATCGACGAGGCGTACGCGCTGGTGTCCCTGTCGATCCGGGAGGCCGACGTGCACAACACGACGCTGGTGGTGCAGCCGTGCGGCCTGCTCTCGGCACTGGTCGCCCTCTTCGAGCAGACCTGGCAGCAGGCCCTGCCCTTCCACGGCCGCGCCACCCGCCCGGCCGGCCTGCCGCCCGCCGACCGCCGGCTGCTCCGCCTCCTCGCCGGCGGCGCGGGCGACGAGGTCATCGCCCGCGAACTGGGCATCAGCCGCCGCACCTTCTTCCGCCGGCTCCAGATCCTGATGGCCCGCCTGGGCGCCGAGAACCGCTTCCAGATGGCCCTCCAGGCCCAGCGCAACGGCTGGCTCTGACCCCGGCCCGGCGCCGGGCCTCCCGGACCGGGAGCGCACCGGCGGGCGCCGTGTGATGATGTCCGTCCAGTCCGGGGAGGCGAGGGTGGCGAGCAGGGGCGCGCGACGGGCCGCGGGCGTGCTGACCGCGGTCTGCATGGCGCTGTTCCTGGGCCCCGGCGCACCGGCCGGCGGCGCCCCCCTCGGCGGGGCCGCCCGGGAGGCCGTACCGGACCGGGTCGGCACGTGGAACCTCTGCAATCCGTGCGGCGGGACCGGGCTCGACTTCGGTCGCGCGAAGGAGATCGCCACGATCGCGCCCCAGGTCATCGGCCTGCAGGAGGCGTGCGTACGCGACGTCGAGCAGATCCGCCGACACCTGGAGGCGACCTACGGGCTGGTCTACCGGGTCGAGTACGGGACGGTCCTGCGCAACTGGAACCGCTGCGGGGGGCTGCCGTGGCGGCCGGGCGGCTTCGGCCAGGCGATCCTGTCGGCCGCGCCGATGACGGAACCGGTGAGCGTCGTCTATCCCGACGGCGGGTCCGAGGCGCGCGGATACCTGGCCGTCACCACGCTGGTGGGCGGCCGTCCCGTCCGCGTCTTCAACACCCACCTCGCCGAGCGCCGGCAGCCGCAGGCGCGGGCGGGCCAGGTACGGGTACTCGCCGCGGACGTCGCCCGGCACGACCGCGCGATCGTCCTCGGCGACTTCAACGCCGTGCCGGACGCGCCGGAACTCGGCCCGATGTGGGCCCTGGCCACGGACACGGACCCGGGCTGCCGCCCCTCGACCGCCGACGCCGACGCCGATGCCGTTGCCCGAGCCGACTCCGAGGCCTGCGCGGCGACCACCGACTGGAACAGCACGTTCGACTACGTGTTCCTGCGCGGCACCACCCCGCGCGCGCACCACGTCCGCCCCAGCCCGTACTCGGACCACCACGTGCTGTACGCCGACCTGAACCGGGACTGAAGGTCAGCCCCGCACGTGCAGCCCGAACCCCGTACGGCCCGACGGCTCCAGGCCCTCCTTCAGGTGCAGCGAGGGGATCGCGTAGTCACCGAAGTTCTGCCGCCTGAACGCGATCGGCTCCGTCGACTCCAGCGTGAGGAGCCGCTGTTCCCACGCCGCGGCGGCCTCCGCGAAGTCCGCGCCGGTCATCCGGTCGGCGCCGTACAGCACGAACGGCGGCAGCACCTCGATGCCCGGGTAGTAGAGGATGCCGTGCTGGAACGGGAACAGCAGGTCGTCGATGGGGCCGTTGATCCCGCGAGCGGCGTAGTGCGACTCCGGGCCGCCGGTGGTCACCGACAGCAGGGCCCTCCTGCCCGCGAGGGTGCCCTCGCCGAAGCGCTCGCCGTACTTGGTGTCGCTGTGCTCGCCGACGCCGTACGCGAAACGGTAGGTGAACACCCGGTCCACCCATCCCTTGAGGATCGCGGGCATCGTGTACCACCACAGCGGGAACTGGAAGATGATCGTGTCGGCCCACAGCAGCTTCTCCTGCTCGGCGAGGACGTCCGGGGTGAGCGTTCCGGCGTCGAAGGCCCGGCCCGAGTCCAGGGCGACCTTCAGCGGACTCGACGCCTCGGGGCCGTAGTCGGCGGCGTCCACGACGGCCTTCCAGTTCATCGCGTACAGGTCGCTCACCCGCACCTCGTGCCCCGCGGCCTCCAGCGTGGACACCGCGAGGTCCTTGAGGGAGCTGTTGAGCGACGTGGGCTCCGGGTGGGCGTGGACGATCAGCGTCTTCACGGGAACTCCTTGGGATCGGGCTGCATTTCGACTGCCTCTCGGCTGCCTTCGATCCTGGCCGCCGCGGCGGCCGGCGTTCAGGGGCGCCGCTTCCGTCGGACGGGGCTTCCTGGTAACGGCAGTACCACCCTCACCGGCACCCTCACCGGCGGAGCAGCGGCCATACTGGGGCCATGGACGATCTCGCTGGCTTCCTGCGGACCCGGCGCGCCCGGGTCGATCCGGCCGCCGTCGGCATACCCACCGACCACCGCCGCCGGGTCGAAGGGCTGCGCCGCGAAGAGGTCGCGCACCTGTCCGGCGTCAGCGTCGACTACTACGTGCGCCTGGAGCAGGGCCGCGCGACCCAGCCCTCCGACCAGGTCCTCGACGCGCTCGCCCGCGTCCTCGGCCTCGACGACACCGAACGCGGGCACCTCTGCCGCCTCGCCCGGCAGCGCGGCCGCCGGGCCAACGCGCCGGGCGGCCGGGTCCGGCCGGAGCTGCTGCGCATCCTCTCCCTGGTCGCCGACGCACCCGCGCTGATCATGAACCACCGGCTGGACGTGCTCGCCGGGAACCGTCTCGCCGAGCTCCTCTTCGGCCTTCCGATGCCGGGCCCGAACATCGCCCGGCACCTCTTCCTGGAGGAGGCCGAGGGCGAGCGCAGCCTCTACGGGAACTGGGAGAACTGCACCCTCGACGTGGTCGGGCACCTGCGCCTGGCCGCGGGCAAGTACCCGGACGACCCGCGCCTGGCCTCACTCGTCGGCGAGCTGGCGATGGGCAGCGAGCGCTTCCGCCGCCTCTGGGCCCGCGCGGACGTACGCGCCCGCACCCATGGCACCAAGGCGTACCGGCACCCCCTGGTCGGACTGCTGGAACTGCACCAGGAGAACTTCGCCCTGCCGGACGGATCCGGCACCGAGCTCGTGGTGCTGTCGGCGGCTCCCGGCAGCCCGGCGGAGGACGGACTGCGCCTGCTCGCGGGCCTGGACGCCGACACCGCCGACGCCCGCCCCCCGCTGAGCGCCCGCACCCGAGACTGACCCGAGCCCCCTCCGTCCCCCCTCCTCCCTCCTCGTCGAACCCCTCTCCCGGCGCCCCGGCGACGGCTACCGTGGGCGTACGACCCGCATGGAGGAGCCCGTGAGCGCGCACCCCGAGGAAGCCCCCGCCCCGCCCGCCCCGGCCGCCGCCGCCCAACTCCTGGCCCGGCTGCGCGACGACCGCCGCGCCGACACCTGGGTGCCGGCCTTCGACCGGGACTGGGCCAAGGCCCTGGAGGACTCGCGCCACACCTACAGCCTCACCCCGCTCCACGACGTCGTGCGCAGCTGGCAACTGCGCGTCGCCGCGGCCCCCGCCGTGGACGCGTACATGGACTCGGGCCGCGACGAGACCGCCTTCGTGGACGTGGACGACATCCTGGGCACCCGCCGGTGACCGGTCGGCCCTGGGCGGTGCGCCTGTCCCCGCAGGCCGCGAAGGTCCTCACCGCGCTCCCCGAGCACGCGAAGGAGATGGTCCGCGACGTCCTGGACATCGCGGTGCGCTCCCCGTGGGGCTGGCCCCAGTGGAACACCGGTGACCCGGAGGGCGAAGACGTCCGCGCCGCGTCCGTCGGCCACCTCTCCGTCGTCTACGTCATCAACCGACTCACCCGCCACCTGTCCATCCTGGACATCGTCTGGCTCGGCTGAGCCCCGCGCCCTCCGGTCGGCGGTCGGCGGTCGGCGGTCGGCTACGCTGCCGTAGCCGCGCGCCAGGGGAGGCCGCGGGGGGAGGGAATCATGGAGCACGACCTGGCTGTCCGGGCAGCCGAGAGACAGCTGTGTCCCGCGTGCGCGGAACCACTCGTCGCCACCGACGAGCGGTTCCCCCGCTGGTGCGCGGCCTGCGACTGGAACGTGGACCCCGTTGCCCCGGACTCCGAACCGGGCCGTCTCGCCGCGGCACGGCGCCGTCTGGCACGGCGGCACGGAGAGGAGCTCGCGGCCGCCATGTCCGGCGGAGGGGCGGGCCGGCCGCGGCGTGACGCCGCATCCCTCCTCGCCCTCGGGATCGCCCTGCTGGTCCACGGCGTCACCCTGGCGCTGGCCGTGGCGGGGCTGCTCCTGGTCGTGCTGGGGTGGGAGACCGTGGTCCAGCCGATCGCCGGCGTCGTCCTGCTCGTGGTCGCCTTCGTCCTGCGGCCGCGGACGCACCGGATCCCGCAGGACGGGCCCGTCCTGTACCGGGCCGACGCGCCCCGGCTGTTCGAGCTGATCGACGACGTGGCCGCCGTCACCGGCACCACCGGCGTGCACGCCGTGGTGGTCGGAAGCGACGTCAACGCCGCGGTGGCGGCGTACGGCCGGCGCCAGCGCCGCATGCTGTTCCTCGGGCTCGGCCTGTGGGAGGTCCTCACACCGCCGGAACGCGTCGCCCTGCTGGGCCACGAGCTCGGGCACTTCGCCCACGGTGACATCCGGCACGGGCTGCTCATCCGCCAGGCGCTGCGTTCCCTGGCCCTGTGGGTGGACACACTGGCGCCCAGCCGCGCGACCACCGTATGGGACACGCTGTTCAACATCCTGACCTACCTGCCCCGCTGCGCGGCGTACGGCCTGCTGGCACTGCTCGACCATCTGACCCTGCGCGCCGCTCAGCGCGCCGAGTACGAGGCCGACCTGAGCGCGGCACGGGCCGGCTCGACCGGCGGCGCGGTGGGGCTGATGGAACGGCTCCTCGTCGCCGACTCCGTCCAGACGCTGATGCGGCGGGAGTCGGTGGCCGCCCGGATGACGGGCGGAGCGGCCGGCCGGGCAGCCCGGGAAGCCGCCGAGCGCGGACTGTGGGAGCGGCTGACCTCGCACGTGTCGTCCATCCCCGCCCATGAGTACGAGCGGCTGCTCCGGGTCTCCGCACGGCGCGGGCACGGCGTGGACGACACCCACCCGCCGACGCACCTGCGCCTGCAGTGCCTGGCGCGGAGCGAGCCCCGGTCCGCTCGGGTCGACCTCGGCGACGAGCGGGCCGCGGCGATCGCCGCGGAGCTCGCCGCGGCCCGGACCGCGGTGGCCCGGCAGGTCGTCAGGGCCGACCTCCGCTGAGGGGACGTCACCGCCCCGGACGCCGGGCGGATTCGTCCCCGGCGCCGAGGGCGGCCAGGACCCGGTCGGGGGTCAGGGGCAGCTCGCGCAGGCGGCGGCCCGTCGCACGGCTCACGGCGTTGCCGATGGCCGCCGCGGCGCCGACGATGCCGATCTCCCCGATGCCCTTGCCGCCCATCGGGTTGAGGTGCTTGTCGTGCTCGTCGATCCAGTGCGCCTCGATGGCGACGGGGACGTCGGCGTTCACCGGCACGTGGTAGGCGGCCAGGTCGCGTTCCGCGAAATCGCCGAACGCCGGGTCCAGGGCGCTGTGCTCGGTCAGCGCCATGCCCAGCCCCATCACCATGCCCCCGATGAACTGGGAGCGGGCCGTACGCGGGTTGAGGATACGGCCGGCCGCGAAGACGCCCAGCAGCCGGCGGACCCGGACCTCGCCGGTGACCGTGTCCGCCTGGACCTCGGCGAAGTGGGCGCCGAAGGCGTGGCGCGCGTACGGGGACTTCTGCTTCGCCGACTGCGTGGTGTCCGCGGACGCGGAGAGCCCCGCGTCGGGCAGCGGACCGTGGTGCCGGGCCAGCCGGTCGGTCAGGGCGGTGCAGGCGTCGTGCACCGCCCAGCCCCAGGACGCCGTCCCGGTGGAGCCGCCCGCCACCGGGCCGGCCGGCAGCGCACTGTTGCCGAGGGACAGCGTCACGGCGTCGAGCGGGACGCGCAGGGCGTCGGCGGCGATCTGGGAGAGGACCGTACGGGCGCCGGTGCCGATGTCGGTGGCGTTGACCTCGACGAGGTAGCTCCCGTCGGGGCGGGCGTGGGCCCGCGCGCCCGCCGGGGCGACGTACACGGGATAGGTGGCCGCCGCCGTGCCGGCGCCGATGAGGAGCGACCCCTCCCGCCGGGGCGCCCGGCGGCCGGCCCAGTCGAAGCGGGCCGCGCCCTCGCGCAGGCACTCCACCAGGTGCCGGCTGCTGAACGGGCGGCCGCTGTCCGGCTCGGTGGCCGGGTCGTTGCGCACGCGCAGCTCGACGGGGTCCATGCCGAGGGCGTCGGCCAGCTCGTCCATCGCCGACTCCAGCGCGTACATGCCGGGCGTCTCCCCGGGGGCCCGCATCCAGGAGGGGGTGGGCACGTCGAGCGCGGCGACGCGGTGCGTGGTGCGGCTGTCCCGGACCGCGTACATCACCCGCGCCGGCACGGCGGCCTGCTCGACGAACTCGCGCACCTGTGAGGTGTGCGTGGTGACCTCGTGGCCGAGGGAGGTGAGCGTACCGTCGGCGAGGGCGCCGAGCCGGACGCGGTGCAGGGTGGGAGCGCGGTGCCCGACGGTGGCGGCCATGTGCTGCCGGGGCAGGGCCACGGTGACGGGGCGCCCGTAGTGCCGGCTGGCCATGACGGCGAGGACGACGTGCGGCCGCGGCGTGCCCTTGGAGCCGAATCCGCCGCCCACGTGCTCGGCCAGGACGGTGACCCGGTCCTCCGGCAGCCGGAACAGCCCGGCCAGGACGGTGCGCACCACCGTGGTGCCCTGGCAGGAGTCGTACACGGTGAGGTGGCCGCGCCCGGCGTCCCAGTCCGCGGTGGCGGCGTGCGGCTCCATCGCGTGGTTGTGCAGGGGCGGTACCGCGTAGCGGACGTCGACGCGTACGGGCGCTGCGGCGAACGCCGCGTCCGGGTCGCCCTGTTCGCGGTGCGCGGGGTAGCCGCCGTTGACCTCCTCCGGGGTGTACAGGCCGGGGTGTCCCTCGTGCAGGACGACGTCGTGCGGCTCCTCCTCGTAGGTGACGCGCACCGCGTCGGCGGCGGCGCGGGCCCCCTCCAGGGTGTCGGCGACGGCCAGCGCCACGTACCAGCCGCGGTGCGGTACCCGCAGGTCCTGGAGCAGCTGGAGGGTGGGGTCGTCGGAGGGGCCCAGGCGCGGTGCGTCGTACGGGGTGAGGACGCCCAGGACGCCGGGCGGGGCCAGGGCCGCGGCGGTGTCGACGGCGGTGATCCGGCCGCGGGCGATCGTCGCGGGCACCGGCCAGGCGTAGGCCCGTCGCGGCAGGTGCCGTTCGGCGGCGTACAGCGCGGTGCCGGTCACCTTCTCCCGGCCTTCGCGGCGTGGGACGGGGGTACCGAGCAGGGCCTCGGTGGCGGTGTCGAGGGTGGCGGAGGTGGCACTCATGGTGGGTCCTGGGGTCCGTGGTCCGAGGTCCGTGGCCCCGTTCCGGCCAGTGTGGCGATGGTGTCGCACGCGAGGTTGCGGGCGAGGGGGACCTTGTACGCGTTGTCGCGCAGGGGCTGCGCCGCGGCCAGCTCGGCGTCGACCGCCGCGCGCACGGCGTCGGGATGCGGCACGGCGCCCGTCAGCCGCGCCTCGGCGGTGGTGGCCCGCCAGGGCCGGTGGGCGAGGCCGCCGAAGGCGAGGGCGATCCGGCGTACGCGACCCGTGCCGGGGTCGAGGTCGAGCACGGCGGCGACCGACGCGAGGGCGAAGGCGTACGAGGCGCGTTCGCGGGCCTTGCGGTACGAGGAGACGGCGCCGGGCGCCGGCGGGGGCAGCAGCACCGCCGTGACGATCTCTCCCGGGCGGATCACGGTGTCCTGCTCGGGGCGGTCGCCGGGCAGCCGGTGGAACGCGGCGGCCGCGACCGTGCGCGTGGTGTCCGGTCCCCCGTACAGCTCGACGTCGGCGTCCAGCGCGGCGAGGGCCACGGCCAGGTCGGAGGGGTGGGTGGCGATGCAGTGCTCGGAGTGGCCGAGGACCGCGTGGTCGCGGTGGATGCCCTCCCGCGCTGCGCACCCGCTTCCGGGCTCGCGCTTGTTGCACGGCTTGGAGAGGTCCTGGAAGTACGCGCAGCGGGTGCGCTGGAGCAGGTTGCCGCCGGTGGTGGCGACGTTGCGCAGCTGGCCGGAGGCGCCGGCGAGCAGGGCCTGCCCGAGCAGCGGGAAGCGGGAGCGCACCCGGGGGTCGGCGGCGAGGTCGCTGTTGCGGACGGTGGCACCGACGCGCAGACCCCCGTCGGAGAGGTCGGTGATCTCGTCCAGGGGGAGCCGGGAGATGTCGATCAGGGCGGTGGGGGTCTCGACGCCCAGTTTCATCAGGTCCACCAGATTGGTGCCGCCGCCCAGGTACTGGGAACCGGGGTGCGCGGCACGGGCGTCGGTGGCCTCGCGGAGGCTGGTGGCGCGTACGTAGGCGAAGGGCTTCATCCGGTCACGTCCGCACCGGTCCTGGTGGCCGCGGCGTCCGCCGCGGCGTCGGCGACGGCCCGGACGATCGCCGGGTAGGCGCCGCAGCGGCACAGGTTGCCGCTGAGCCGCTCCCGGATCTCCTCCGCGGTCAGCGCGGCGGGCCCGGACCGGGGACCGGCGGCGGTGACGTGCGACGGGTCGCCCGCGGCGGCTTCGCGCAGGGCGCCGACGGCCGAGCAGAGCTGGCCGGGGGTGCAGTAACCGCACTGGAAGGCGTCCTGCTCGATGAAGGCGCGCTGCAGCGGGTGCAGGGCGCCGTCGGGACCGGCGAGGCCCTCCACGGTGGTGACCGCGCACCCGTCGAGGGCGACGGCGAACAGCAGACAGCTGTTGGCGCGCCGGCCGTCCACGAGGACGGTGCACGCACCGCACTGCCCGTGGTCGCACCCCTTCTTCGCGCCGGTCAGGTCCAGGTGCTCGCGCAGGGCGTCGAGGAGCGTGACGCGGTGGTCGAGGTCGAGGTCGTGACGGACCCCGTTGACGCGCACGCTCACGCGGGAGCGGGTCTCATCGGCGACCCCGCCGTCCGGCGTGCCGTGCGCCGGCCGGGGCGGCGGGTCGGATGCGTGGGCCACGACGAGCTCCCTTGTCGTCCGCTGGGGGAGGGACGTCCGCCCCCCTGCCCCAGCCTGACCCCTTTGACCCCCACCCGCACCGCACACCCCCGACACCCTCCCCGGGCCTCCCCCGTACGGCCGACGCCGGGGCGGACGGAGAACAGCCCGGGGTGGCCGTTCGGGTGTGCCCGGGCGTGGGCCTCCCGGGGGTTCGGGGTGCGGCGGCCTAGCGTGGCCCCGTGACGAGGAATCAGGACATGGGGCGGCGCGTGGCCGTGGTGATGTGTGTGGCGGCGGCGCTGATGGGACCGGGGGGTGTGGCGGGCGCGTCCGCCGGGCCGGACCCGCGGCCCTCCGGCGTCGTCTACGTCGCCAACCTCCACTCCGACACGGTGTCGGTCGTCGACGGCGGCACCGGCCGGGTCGTGGACAGCGTTCCCGTGGGGAAGGGGCCGGACAGCGTGGCCGTCAGCCCGGACGGCTCGCGCGTCTACGTCACCAACTCCGCGGCGGACACCGTATCGGTCGTCGACGCCCGCACCAGGACGGTCGTCGCCACCGTCCCCGTCGGCGACGAACCGAGCCGGGTGACGGTCTCTCCCGACAACCGGAGCGTCTACGTCGCCAACGTCGCCTCGGACGACGTGTCGGTGATCAGCACCCGCACCCGTGCCGTGACGGACACCATCAAGGTGGGCGACGCCCCGCTGGGCGTGGCGGTCGCACCCGACGGATGCACCCTCTACGTCGCCAACGCCGGATCCGGCACCGTCTCGGTGGTCCGGACCGCCGACGCGACGGTCACCGGCACCATCCCCGTCGGCAGCGGACCGACCGCACTGGCGCTCGCCCCCGACGGCCGTCGCCTCTACGTCTCCAACCTGGACTCCGACGACGTGTCGGTGGTCGACCTCCGCGCCGGCGTGGAAACGGACCGCATTCCCGTCGGGGACCGGCCGGCCGGCATCGGGGTGCTGCCGGACGGCCGCCAGGTGTACGTCGCCGACCTCGGGTCCGACACCGTGTCCGTGATCAGCACCCGCCGCCGTGCCGTCACGGCGACCGTGGCGGTGGGCCGCGCCCCCAACGGCCTCGCCGTCGCCCCGGACGGCTCCCGGGTCTACGTCAGCGACTTCGACTCGGACGCCCTGTCGGTCATCGACACCGCGCGGGCCCGCGTGACGGACACGGTGCCCGTGGGCGACGGTCCGACGGGCGTGGCGGCGGGGGCGAGGTGGCGTTCGTAGGTCCGGAAGCCGTCGCGCACGCCGAGGCATGAGCCGCCAAAGCAGATGTTTACACCGTTAACTCTTGCGACAAGCTAAAGTGACAGGTGTTAACTTTGTCAAGCGGAGGGCGGACGCGCGGAGATGACGGACACCCAGGGGAGCACCGCCGGCCGGCGCCGCCACCGCGTGCGCGAGGAGGCCCTGGCCGACGCGATACGCATCTCCCGCCGGCTCCTCGTCGAAGAAGGGGCCGCCGCGGTGACGGTCCGCGCGGTCGCCCGCGAGATGGGCCTGACCGCGCCGGGCCTCTACCGCTACTACGCCGGGCACCGCGAGCTGGTCCAGGCCCTCGTCTCCCACCTGTACGAGGAACTCGCCGCCACCCTGGCCTCGGCCCGCGAACGGCAGCCCGCCAGCCGTCCCGGAGCCCGGCTGCGCGAGGTCGCCCGGGAGCTGCGCCGCTGGGCGCTGGCCCACCCCCACGAGTTCGCCCTGCTCTTCGCCAAGCCCGTGGCGGACGCCGACACCGCACCCGGCGCCGCCGCCCACGACGCCGGCTGGCGCTTCGGGTCGGTGGTCCTGGACCTCATGGTCGACCTCTGGCGCCTCGGCGGCGTACGGGCACCCGCGGACCTGGACCCCGTCTGGGCGGCCCAGCTGGAGGAGGTCCGCGAGCACCTGGCGGGCGAGCCGGTGCCGCTGGAGGTGATCTACGTCTTCGTCGCCGGCTGGGCCCGGCTGTACGGGGCCGTCGCGGTGGAGGTCTTCGGCCACCTCGACTTCGCCCTCACCGACCCCGAACCCCTCTTCGAGCACGCCGTCGCCGACGTCCTCACCTCCCTCGGCGCCCCGGACGCCCGGTCCGCCGCCTGACCGGTCCCGCGATCCGGGCGGGTGCGGCCGGACCGGTGCCCTCAGAGGCGTTGCCAGAGTGCCGGCACGTTCGGCGGCTCCCAGCCGACGGCCGCGGTGTGCGCCTGCAGGCAGCGGTAGGCCGGTCCCGCGTACGTGGCCCCGTCGCCGGCCCGGTACGCCCGCCCCGCGGTCCAGGTGCCCGTGGGCGGAATCGTCGGCGGGGGAGTGGTGGGCGGGGTGGTCGGGTCCTGGGGCACGTCCAGGACGAAGTCGAAGGTGCCCTCCAGGCCGGGCCCGGCCTGGCGCAGGTTCATCAGCAGCCGGCTGTCGAAGAGGCCGTCCGTGCCGTTGCGGGGCTCGCCCGGGAAGTACAGCTGGGTGGTGACCACCCGGCGCCCGGGTGCCTGGAGTTTGACGTGGAGGTGGCGGGTGCGCCCGGGGTAGAGCCCCGGGACGATGGTGGTCAGGCCGAACGAGCCCTGCGCCGTGCTGAACTGGTGCCCGCGGAAGCCGTAGCCGCTGTTGTCGTACGCCCCGTTGTCGTCCGCCTGCCAGAAGTCCAGCAGCACGCCGGGGATCGGGCGGCAGCCCCGCCCGAAGACGTATCCGGTGACGGTGAGCCGGGTGCCGGGCGTACCGCTCGTGATCAGCGAGTCCCGCAGCGGCGAGGCGGGCTTGAAGTACGGGCCTTCCGTCTGTTCCACCGTCGGCCCGTCGCCGTCGTGGCAGTCGGGGGTCGGGGCGAGGGTGGCGCCGCCCGACGCCGGCTGGTCACGGGCGAGCGCGACGCGCCCCCCGATCAGCAGCGGGGCGGCGCCGAGCGCGGCGGCCGCGCGCAGCACGGTCTTGCGGCTGACCCGGCGTCCGCTTGCCGGGGTCTCGGGTGTGGTGGTGGGCTCCTCCGGTGCGGGCATCGAGGCCTCCTCGGCTGGACGGGTGGTGGGGCTGGGGGGTGGGGGGCGCGACGGGGGAGGGCGGGTACCGCCGGGGCGTCCGCCCGGGCGGCCCGTCCGATCGCGGCCAGCAGTCAACCTACGGTCCGTCCGGGTGCGCGGCGATGGACTCGATCCGGGGATCGTGGTGATTTCGACCGGCCCAGTTCCGGAACTCGCCCGGCGACATGCCCGTCTCCCTCCTGAAGAACCGGCAGAAGTACGCCGGATCCGCGAAGCCGGCCAGGCCCGCTATCTGCCGGACGGTCAGCTGCGTTCCGGACAGCAGCCTCTTCGCCTCCAGCGTCTGCTGCTGACGGATCAGGCTGCCGGGCGAACGTCCCGTGGCCCGCCGCACGAGCGTCTGGAAGTGCCCGGCGGACATGCCGAGCTCCCGTGCGTACCAGCCGACCGGCCGCCCCGCTCCGCCGGGCTCGCAGAGCAGCCGGCCGAAGGCCGAGGCGAGTTCCGCGGCCCGGTCGGGCACCGGAGCAGGCGCGTCCGCCGGCCCGCCGGGACCCCCGGGACCCCCCGGCCCCCCGGGACCCCCGAGCGTCCGGGACGCCCGGGCGATCAGGATGTGCAGGCAGGCCCGCAGCACGTTCTGGTACCCCGGCCGCAGCTCCCGGTACTCGCCGCCCATGTCGGCCAGGAGCGCGGCGAGCGGCGCGGCCTGGTCGCCGGCCGGGTGCCCGGGCCGGCCGGCCAGCAGCCGCAGGGCGGAGGCGTCGTCCGCGTGGGGCAGGAGGAAGTCCTCGTTGAAGAGCACCACGTGCCCGGTGAGTTCCTCCGCCTCGGCCCAGTGGTGGACCTGGCCGGGGGCGATCACGCACACCTGCGGGGGCTCCACCGGCCGGCGGACCAGGTCCAGCACGTGCGCGCCGCTCCCGCCGGTCAGGTAGACGATCTCGTAGAAGGTGTGCCGGTGCGGGAAGGCGGCGCGCGAGAGCGGGCCGATGGTGTCGAACGTCCCGATCGCGAAGGGCAGCAGGTGGGGGAGGGGGACGTCGAGGTGGTGCAGGGGCAGGTCGGGGAGGCGGGTGTTCCGGATCCGGTCCATCCCCGCAGTCTCCGGCCCGTCCCGCGACAGGTACAGACCAAACCTGGAGGAGCTGTGCGGCCGGCCCCCGCCCCGGAGGACGCCATGGCGTGAGGGCGGCCCCCGACGGGCAGAGCATGATCATGACAGAGATCGCGACGCCCGCCCCCGCCCCCGCCCCGCCCCGTCACCCGTTACGCCAGCTTCTCGCCGCCTCGGTCGGCAACGCCGTCGAGTGGTACGACTGGTACGCCTACACCTTCCTGGCCACCCACATCGCCCGGCAGGTCTTCCCGTCCCGCGCGGGCGGCTCCCTCGTCCCGCTGCTCTCCACCTTCGCCGTCTTCGCCGTCGGCTTCTTCATGCGCCCCGTCGGCGGGCTCCTGATGGGCGCCATCGCCGACCGGCGCGGCCGGCGCACCGCGCTGACCGTCACCATCCTGCTCATGGGAGGCAGCAGCCTCCTGGTCGGCCTCACGCCCGCCTACACGGCCGTCGGCCTGCTGTCACCGGTCGTCCTCGTGACCGCGCGGCTGCTCCAGGGCCTGTCCGTCGGCGGGGAGTTCGCCGCCTCGACCACCTTCCTCGTGGAGTCCGCCGGACCCGGCCGCAGGGGCCTCTTCTCGTCGTTCCAGTACGTCTCCACCACCCTCGGCCAGCTCGCCGCCTCCGGCCTGGCCGCGCTGCTCGTGGCCGTGCTCCCCGAGGACGCCATGAACGGCTGGGGGTGGCGCGTGCCCTTCCTCCTCGGCGCCCTCCTCAGCCTCGCGGGGTTCTGGATCCGCCGCGGCGCCCAGGAGACCCTCACCGCCCACCCCGCCGCGGCCCCCCGCCCCGGGCTCCTCGACGCGCTCCGCCACCACCCCCGCGCCTCGCTGCGGATCGCCGGCATCACGGCCGGCGGCACCCTCGCGTACTACACGTGGACCTCGTACCTGCCCACCTACGCCGAGCTGGAGACCGGCATCGCCAAGCGCGACGCCCTCCTCGCCGGGACGCTGTCCCTGGCTTTCTTCGCCCTGCTCCAGCCCGTCGGCGGCCTGCTGTCCGACCGCTTCGGACGCAAGCCGCTCCTGCTCTTCTTCGGCCTCGGCTTCGCCGTGCTCGTCGTCCCGCTGCTGCGCGCCCTGGACGGCTCGTTCGCCACCCTGCTGCTCGTCCAATGCGCGGGCATGGTGCTGCTCACCGGCTTCACCTCGATCTCGGCCGCCGTGAACGCGGAGGTCTTCCCGGCCCGGGTGCGGGCGGCGGGCATCGGCTTCCCGTACTCGCTGACCGTCGCCCTCTTCGGCGGCACGGCCCCCTACCTCGGCACGCTGCTCCAGGACCTGGGCAGGCCCGGCCTGTTCCCCTGGTACGTCGCCGCCCTGTGCCTGGTCTCCTCGGCGGTGTACCTGCGCCTGCCGGAGACCGCCCACAAGCCCCTCGACCGCTGACGACGGCCGCCGGCGCCCCGGGGCCGGCACCCTCCGGCCCCCGGGGCCGGAGGGTGCGCGTCTCCTAGCGGCGCGCGTCCACCACCGTGAGGAGTTTGCCGCTGGTCGGGCTGCGGTCCAGCGACGCCCCGTCGACCGCCTCGACCACCAGGTCCAGCAGCCGCTCCGCCACCGCCGAGCGGAGCTCCGGGTAGCCGGACAGGAAGACCTCCCGCAGCCGCTCCGGCTCCGTCGCCGCCGTCCGCTCCACCCGTACGGTCAGCCGCTCGCGCGCCCGCGCGGCGTCGAGCCGGACCTGCAGCTCGCCGCGGTGGCCGCCTTCCTCCTCGGCCAGCGCCAGGAAGCGGCGGTGGTTGAGGAAGTACGTGGCCACCCGCATCACGTCACCGGTGCGCCCCAGCAGCTCGAAGCGGGGCGACCGCCGGCCGCAGGGGCAGCGGCCCGGGAGCTCCCGGCCGAGGTCGCCGATCAGGTAGCGGCCGAGCCGCTGGCCGCGCCGGGCGTGCGTGGTGAACACCAGCCGGCCCGTCTCGCCCGGGGCCACCGGCCGGTCCTCGGCCAGGTCCACGACCTCCAGGGTGTGCAGGTCGGCGTGCAGGTGGTGGACGCCGCCGGAGCTGTCCTCGCACTGGTAGCCCAGCGGCCCGAGGTCGGTGCTGCCGTAGGTGATCGAGCGGATCACCTCGATGCCGAACCTCTCCTCCAGCGTGCGCCGCTGCTCCCGCGTGAAGTGCTCGCCGCCGTAGAAGACCTTGCGCAGGCCGCCGTACGCCCGCAGCGCGTCCTCCTCCGCGTG
This sequence comes from Streptomyces sp. NPDC032091, assembly GCF_055580265.1. Classification (NCBI taxonomy): domain Bacteria; kingdom Bacillati; phylum Actinomycetota; class Actinomycetes; order Kitasatosporales; family Streptomycetaceae; genus Streptomyces; species Streptomyces sp. NPDC032091. The sequence goes on from NZ_JBVILR010000002.1 coordinate 305,892, forward strand.
CAGCAGCTGCCACAGGTAGGAGGGCATGCCGAAGAGGGTGTCGGCCCGGTGTTCGACCAGGGCCCGGACCGTGGCCCGGTGGTCCGGTCCGGCGGCCAGCGGCAGCTGTACCCCGCCGAGCCGTTCGAGGACGGAGAAGAAGCTGATGAAGCTGCCGTACATGCCGCCGCAGTAGAAGAGGTTGGCGGTGCGGTCCCCGGCCGGGTCGTAGCCGGCGGCGAGCAGGCCGCGGGCGGCGGCGTGCATCTGCGTGTCGTAGTCGTCGTAGCTGAACACCGACAGGGCGGGCGCGCCCGTGCTGCCGCCGCTGTGGAAGTACAGCTCGGCATCGGCCCGGGCCAGCTCCCGGGCCGGGCCCCGCATGTCCTCCTTGCCCCGCAGCGGGCCCGTCGGCGGCGGCAGGACGACGGGCCGGACGAGGTCGTCGAGGCAGGCGGTGGTGGCGAACCGGGCCGGGTCGGCCCGGACCGCGACGCGGCGGCTGTAGCGCTGGAGGGCGTAGACCCCGTCGTGCGGCTCGCCCGCGTAGCTCTCCAGCATGGCGCCGACGGGGGTGACGCGGGTGACGCCCGCGGCCAGCACGGTCCGGGCGAGCTCGGCGATGTCGGACCGGCTGCCCGCGAGGCCCGCCGTCTGCAGGTAGCGGCGCATCGGGCGCAGGGTGGCGATCAGCCGCTCGCGGGGCAGCGGCTTGACCCACACGCTGCGGTGCAGCGGCGAGGCCGTGAGGGGCGAGCGGGTGTCGGCCATGACCCGGCACGAGCCGTCGGGCGCGGCGAACACCCGGGTGAGGCCGAGGTGTTCCTCCAGCCGGGCCACCAGCTCGGTGGTGGTCAGCTCGGCGGCCTCGGCGGGGTCCGCGTCGTCCGCCGACGCGTCATCCGCCGACGCGTCGTCCGCCGCCGGGGGGCGGGCCGCGAGGACCGCGGCGAACCGTTCGGCGAAGGCGAACACCTCCGCCTCGTCCTCGGTGTCGAGGTAGACCGCCTGGGGGCTGGAGCAGGCCTGCTGCTCGTGCAGGCACACGTCGTCCGCGAGGGCTTCGAGCGTGCCGGGATCCGACCAGGCGTCGCCCGTCAGGTACGCGAAGGAGATCCGGTGCCCCCACTCCACCAGCCGGCATCCGGCCGGCACATGGGCCGCCATCCCCTGGACGGCGTCCTCCCCGCCCCACACGGCGACGGCGTCCGCGGGCGCGCACATCAGGCGCAGCCACTCCTGCCGGGAGGACGGGAAGCGCAGGACGACCACCCGCGCGGCCAGCGCACCGGTGGGATCGAGGGCCGCGAGCTCGGCCACCAGGTGCTGCGTGAAGAGGGTGTCGGCGCTGCTGGTCTTGAGCACGTTGACGTTCCCGGCGAGCAGCCCCTCGACGATGCTCAGCGGCGCGACCGTCGCGGCGTTGCCGGGCGCGATGTGGGCGACCAGGCCGACGGGCGCCCACGCCTCGTAGACGGTCTCGCGCGGATCGGCCCGGTCCAGCCGGCCGGGCGTCGCGCCGCCGAGTTCGCGGCGCAGCTTGCGGGTCAGCTCCCGCCGGCCCAGCAGACCGCCGAGCTCGGCCAGCACGGCCGGGTCCTCCCCCGCCGGCAGGTGCGCGGCGAGCCGGGCGCGCACCGGGTGGGCCGGGTCGCACAGCGCGGTGGCGAGGGCGTCGCAGGCGGCCAGCACGGTCTCCGTCTCCACCACCGTGGCCAGCGCGGCCTCCACGGCGGCCGGCAGGCCGGCCAGGCGCCGCCCGGCCTCCTCGTCGCCGATGAAGGCACCCTGCCAGAAGTGGGGCGCGTCCACGGCCCCGGTCATGTTCTCCGTCACGGTCACGCCATGCCCTTCATCAGTTCCGCTGCGGCCACCGCGCAGCTGCGGTTGCGGCTCACCCCGGCCCGGCCGTGGACGGTGAACCAGGGGGTCTTCAGCTCGCACCCGCAGGCGTCGCCCGGCCGGAGGGAGGCGAGGTCGCCCATGACCACGCTCTGCGCCGGCACCGAGGTGATGTACGGCGACACCAGGTGCAGGTAGCCCCGCTCCCCGTACGGCAGGGGTTCGAGCGTGCGCGTGGAGCGGATCGTCACCCGCGACCACACGGGGGCGTGCAGCCGGTGGTGGTCGCACTCGATGTACGGGATGCAGTGCTCCACCGACCCGAAGGTGTCCCGGATCCGCTCGCCCGGGACACCGAGCTGCTCGGTGACGCGGGCGTACAGCTCCTCCTTGCCGATGCGCCGGTCGGCGTGCCCCTTCCAGCCGCCGCCGAGGACGACGAGGGAGCCCTCGGGCAGGCGCAGCGGGGGCAGCCCCATGGCCCGCATCCGCTCCAGGGTGAAGAAGAGGAAGGCCGGGAAGCCGAGGATGCGCACCGGGGCGTCCTCCCGCTCGAAGCGGCGCAGCGCGGCGATGCAGCCGAAGGGGTCGAACTCGTGGTCGCCGCCGGTGTTGCGCAGGGCGTACGCGACGCTGCGGGCCGGGGCGAAATCGCAGAGGTAGTTGTCGGTGAAGGCGGTCCCGAGGTTCAGGGAGGGGGCCGGTTCGTAGCTGTAGAGGAGGTAGTTGACCTCCTGGTCGGGGGTGATCCAGCCGTTGCGCTCGAAGATCCGGGCGACCATCCGCTGGGCGGAGCGGATCGTCCACCGGTCGAAGAACATCTGCGACTTCTGGCCGGTGGTGCCGGAGGAGGTCAGGTGCAGCTCGACGTCCTCGCGCGGGATGGAGAGGACCTCGTGCCGCTTGAAGAAGTTCGCGTGGACGAGCGGCGTCCGGTACGGCGCCGCCGGGGGAGTGGCCTCGTACAGGGAGCGGAAGAAGGGCGAGCGCTCCACGTGCCAGGCGTGGCTCTCCGCCATGGCGGCGGCGAACAGCTCGTCCTCGGCGGGCCCGAAGGCGTACGGGTCGGTCAGGTCGCACAGCTGCTGTACGTGCGGCAGGAGGGCCGGGTCGGGTACGGCGACCGGCGCGAGATGGGGGTTCATGGGGCAACCTCGGATGGTGTGGGCAGGTGTGCCGACGCCCAGGCCGACACGTAGCAGTCCAGATAGGGCTGGAGGGGCGGTTCGACGGCGACGCCGCGGAAGTCGACGCGCTCGCCGGAGCGGGACAGGACGGCGTAGTCGTGGAAGCCGTCGCCGTCCGCGCGCATCGCCGGGTAGACGGCCCCGGCGACGAACCCCTCGGCCAGGAACGCCGCGAGGACCTCCTGGTGTGCGAGCGGCACCAGGGCCTCGACGTAGCCCGCTCCCGCGCGGGCCAGGGCCCGGGTGACGGGTTCGAGGCAGGCGGCCGCGGCGGCCGGGTCGGGGTGGGCGGTGAGCAGCGAGCAGTAGCCGCCGGCGCGGTTGAGGTAGGCGTACACCTCGAACCGGCCGTCCTCGGGGGTGAGCAGCACGTTCGGGGTGTGCAGCGGGTAGAACCAGCCCTCGGCGCTCGGGAACCGCTCGCGGAAGCGGCGGCGTACGAAGGCCGGTGCCTCGATCAGCTCCAGCCGGTCGTCGGCGCCCCGCGGCCCGGGCCCGGGCGCCGCCGGAACACCGCGCACCCCGGGGTAGCCGATGCCCAGGGCGCCTTCGGCGGCGCGCAGCAACGGCAGGAGCGGGGCGGGCACTTCGGTGACGGGGATCCGGCGCTCCAGCACCCCGGCGGAGTGACGCGCGTAGAGCGCGAGGCTCTCGCGGCTGCGGAGGTCCACCGCGTTGGGCAGGATGCCCAGCGGGCGGAAGCCGTTGCGCGCGACGACGCGTTGCGGGCCGGCGCTGACGGTGCGCACGGTCGCGTACACCGAGTCCAGCCGGCCCGTGTCCAGCATGCCCGCGCACAGGGCCTCGGTGAGGGTGGCGGCCAGGCCCGCCGAGCGGTGCCCGGGGTGGACGGCGATGCCCTCCAGGCGGCCGATGCGGCTGCCGGCCTCGCCGTGGATGGCGGCGGACGCGGTCAGCGCCCCGGTGTCCGGGCAGCGGCCGACGAGCCACAGGGAGTACGGGTCCTCGATGAGCCGGGCCATCTCGGCCGGGTCGGTGCCGAGGGCCACGGGGTAGTGGGGTCCGTAGACGGCGTAGTACAGCTGGCGCAGCTCGGCGATGTCCGAGCAGGCGGCGGGAGTGACGACGGGGGTGGGGGTGGCGGGGGCGGTGGCGCGGGGGTTCACAGCACACCTCCGGCGGACGGCGCGGTCGCGGTCGCGGGCGACTTCAGCAGGGCCAGGGCGCAGGCCGCGGGGACCAGTCCGGCGCCCTGCACCAGGCACAGGGTCTGCGGGGAGACGAAGTCCCCGGCGAAGCCGAAGGCCAGGGAGGCCACCGGCAGGGAGGCGCCCAGCACGGCCTGCATCACGGCGAAGAAGCCGGGTTTGTCGGCCGGCGGGACCAGCCGCTGGAAGAGGGCCACGAAGCGGACGCTGACCGCGCCGGCGCACCAGCCGGCCACGGCCAGGCAGCCCGCGACGGCCGGGCGGTGCGGGAGGAGCCCCGGCAGCGCGAGGGCGAGGGCCATCAGGCCCAGGCACCAGGCACCGGCGACCGTGGGGCGGCCCGGCACGCGGGTGCCGGTGAAGGAGCCGACGAGCGCGCCGGTGCCCAGGGACGCCTCCAGCAGGGCCACGGTGGCGCCGCCGCCCGCGAGGACCGAGCGGGTGTAGAGGGGGATGACGACGAACACGGCGGTGGTGAAGAGGTTCGCCGCGGTGAAGCAGACCAGGATCCGCCGTACGTAGGGGAGTTCCCCGAGGATGCGGCGCAGCGTGCGCCGCTCGCCCGGGGCCGCCGAGGCATCGGCCCCGGCGACCGGCACGCCGGCATCGGCGCTCGGCGCGTCGCCGCCGGTGCCCGCGTCGGCGGTACGGAACCGGGCGCTCGCGACGAGCAGGGCGGCCCCCAGGTAGGCGGCCGCGCAGCCGGAGGCCAGCCCGGCCACACCGGCCCGGTCCACCGTGAGGGCGCCGAGCAGGGCTCCGCCGAGGCCGGCCAGGGACTGGGTGGACAGCTCGAAGCCGGTGGCGGCCTCGATGTCGGCGTCGTCGACGAGTTCGGGTACCGAGGTGGTCAGGCAGGGGTCGAAGAACGCCTGGCAGGCCGCCAGCGCGAGACCGGCCGCGTACACGGTGGCGAGCGGCGGCCCACCGCCGGACGCCCACAGCGCGAGGGCCCCCGAGGCGGCCCCGGCCAGGGCGGCGGCCGTCCGCAGTACCGAACGGTGCGCGAACCGGGCCACCGCGGCGGCCACCACGGGCGCCAGTGCCACGGCCGGCAGGGTGCAGGCCGCCATGAACAGCCCGGAGGCGAGCCCGCGCGCGTCGCGCACGGCGTAGGCGACGATCCACCAGGCCGTGCCGACCTGGAACATCCGCACGGCGGCCTGGGTGAGGACCTGCCCGAGCCATACGGCGCCGAAGGCGCGGTTGCGCAGGACCAGCGGAACGCGCCGCCGGCCGGCCCCGGTCTCCGCCAGGGGTGGGGCGGTGGTCATGCCGTCGGCCTCTCGTCCAGGACCCGGACGAGCTTGCCCGAGCGCGGGTTGACGGCGAGGTCGCGGTGGCGCACCCACTCCACGGACAGCGGGTGCACGAACCCGGCGCGCACGCTGTCCGGATACAGCGGCCGGACCTTCTCCAGCTCCGCGACGACGGCCCCGGCCAGCTCCTCCCGGCCGTGGTCGCCGGGAGCCGTGGCCAGCCGCAGGACGAGCCCGTCGCGGCCGTCCCAGCGGCGGACGACGAGCTGCACGCCGACCACCCGGCCCGCGGTGTCCGCCGCGGCCACGGCGTCCTGCGCGTCCTGGGTGTAGAGGGAGACGGGACCCACCCGTACGCCTTCCTCGGCGCGGCCGAGGATACGGAAGTGCCCGGGTCCGGTGCCGGTCCACTCGGCCCGGTCGCCCGCCGGGTAGCGGATGATCGGCATGAGGCGGCGGAAGAGGCTGGTGACCACGACCCGGCCGGGCCGGCCCGGTTCGGTGACGGGCTCACCGGTGGAGTCGTCGAGGATCTCGACGACCGAGTACGGCGTGAAGGCACGGTGCACCCGGGCGTCGGGCCCGGGGACGGGGCGGCCGAGCAGGCCCGCGTCGACGCTGGCGTACCCGACGGAACGGGCCTCGGCGCGCGGGAACGCGGCGGCCAGCAGGCGCCGCTGGTCGTCGAAGAGGGCCTCGCCGCCGAAGAGCAGCAGCTCGACCGCGTCGAGCCGGACTCCGGACGAGACGACCTGCTCGGCGAGCCGGCACAGGGTGGTCGGCGTTCCGGTCAGCACCTGGGCGGCGAGGTCGCGCAGCGTGGGGATCGTCGACTCCGGCGGCGCGCCGCCGCCGACGGGCAGGCGGACGTTGTCCACGGGCGCGTGGGCCAGCGAGTCGAGGACGAACAGGAAGCTGGCGTACAGCTCCCCGGCGTAGAAGAGGTCGGCGACGCGGTGCCCCGGGCGCAGGCCGGCGTCCACGAGCCCGTGGCCGAAGGCGGTGACGAACGTGCGCCATTCGTCGCGCGTGTAGACGGAGAACTTGGGGGAGCCGGTGGTGCCCCCGGTCTTGTAGACCGTGGCCTCGCTGAGCGGGCCGGTCAGGACGCGGCTGTCGTGCGGGGTGTTGGCCGCCCAGAACGCCTGCTGGTCGACCACCGGCAGGTCGGTGAGGCGGTCGGTGTGCGGCGGCAGGGACGCGTAGAGCGCTTGGTAGAAGGGCGAGTTGTGACGGGCGAAACGTATGAGGTCCGAGAGCTGCTGGGCGGACATGGGCCTTTGCCTAGGTGACGGGTCGGTACGGAGGCCGCGGCGGTGCGCGGCGCGAGCGGGCACGCTCCGGCCGGATCGGCCGGGGTGCACGAGGGACCCCCCGGTGCCCTCGTCTGCTCGATGTGCGCCAGAACATGACGCTCAGTCACGATGATGAAACATCAATGCGTCGAACACCAAATTGGGAAAATATTTTCGGCCAGCACGGCTCCAGAGAAAAGATTTTCCGCTCAACTAAGAGGGGGTTCGCTGACCGCCCTACCGCCGCGCGGCCTCGAACCGGCCCCCGAAACCCGCCCGCTCGGCCAGGTCCCGCAACTGGTCGTCGGGCACGGCACCGGACCGCAGGACGGCGGCCATGTCGCCCGGGCCGATCCCCGCGTCGCCCAGGATGCCCAGCGCGCCGGCCGGCGAAGGACCGGACACCCCCTTCCCCGGCCCCTCGACGCGCAGGACGTCCAGGACCTGCGCGGCGAGCGTGTGCTGCTCGGCGGCCCGGGTGTCCGACAGCATCAGGTCCGTACCGGCCGCCGTGGGGCGCACGACGAGGAAGAACGCCTCGTCCGCGTTGAAGAACCCGAAGACCGCGTCCGCGTCGTCGGGGGCCGCCCCGCGCACCGCGCTGATCGCCTCGTCGAGCCCGGTCAGCGCGGTGCGCTCCAGCCGGACGCACTCCCAGCCCCCGGCGCGGCGGACGACGGCGACGGCGTAGCGGTGGTTCGCGTGTGCTTTCACGCCTCCACACCTGCCCGGCCCGCACCCCGGTAAGCCGCGATGCCGCCGGGCGTACCCCGCACGGAGCAGTCGGCCTCCGGACGTGACGGGCCGTCCGGGATCGCCGCCCGACGGGAAAACCGTTTCCCTTCAAGGGGTTTGAGGGCGCCGTGCGGGGACACACGCGCCATGACGGTGGTACGCCTCACCGGACCGGCGGACCTCGCGGCCGGTGACCGTCGGCGGCGTCCCCTTCCCCCTGGGACGCCGCCGGCGGGCCACCGTCACGGCACCGCTCCGTCGTCCCGCCCCAGGCACGGCCCGCGGCCGCGTACCCCGCCTCCCCGCGGACCCGGCCCGGCCCAAGCCCCCGGCGACCACTGACCGTACAGCGGTCCCCGGGCACGCGGCGGGACGACGCCGGTGCGCCCGGGCAGCTGCTCCAGCCGCGGCCTTCCCCTCCCTTTCCCCCCTCCCTCCGCACCCCGGGTGGGCGATTGCGCGTGCAGACCGGTGCCGGGCGGGGCAGGTGCGGGGGAGACATGGCAGGCCCGAGAAGGGACGGACACCGTGGAACGACCGAGGATCCTCGTGGTGGGAGCCGGATTCGCCGGGGTGGAGTGCATCCGCCGGCTGGAGCGCAGGCTGGCGCCGGCCGAGGCGGACATCGCCCTGGTCACCCCCAACTCCTACCAGCTCTACCTGCCGTTGCTGCCACAGGTGGCGTCGGGAGTGCTCACCCCGCAGTCCGTCGCCGTCTCGCTGCGGCGCAGCAGCCGCTACCGCACCCGGATCATCCCCGGCGGCGCCGTCGGCGTGGACACCCGGGCGAAGGTCTGCGTCATCCGCAAGATCACCGGCGAGCTGACGGAACAGAGGTACGACTACCTGGTGCTGGCTCCCGGCAGCATCACCCGCACCTTCGACATCCCCGGCCTCGCCGAGCACGCCCGGGGCATGAAGACCCTCGCCGAGGCCACGTACCTGCGCGACCACGTCATCTCCCAGCTGGACCTGGCCGACGCGAGCGAGGACGAGGCGGAACGGGCCTCGCGGCTGGGCTTCGTCGTCGTCGGCGGCGGCTACGCCGGCACCGAGACCGCGGCCTGCCTGCAACGGCTCACCCACCACGCCGTGAAGCGCTACCCCCGCCTGGACCACCGCCGGATCAGCTGGCACCTCGTGGACCTCGCCCCCAAACTGATGCCCGAACTCGGCGACTCCCTGGGGCGGACGGCCCTGGACATCCTGCGCCGCCGCGGCATCCAGGTCTCCCTCGGCGTCAGCGTCGCCAAGGCCGGACCCACGGAGGTGACGCTGACCGACGGCCGGGTGCTGCCCAGCAGGACCCTCATCTGGACGGCGGGGGTGGCCGCCAGCCCCCTGATCGGCACGCTCGGCGCGGAAACCGTCCGCGGCCGGCTCCTGGTGACCCCCGAGATGACGGTGCCCGGCGCGGCCGGGGTCTTCGCCCTGGGCGACGCCGCGGCCGTCCCCGACCTCGCCGCCGGACAGGAGGGCGCCGTCTGCCCGCCCACCGCACAGCACGCCCTGCGCCAGGGCCGCACCCTCGCGGACAACCTGATCGCGACGCTGCGCCACCAGCCGCTGCGGCCGTACGTGCACAAGGACCTCGGCCTCGTCGTCGACCTGGGCGGCACCGACGCGGTGTCCAAGCCGCTGGGCGTCCCGCTGCGCGGCCTCCCGGCCCAGGCCGTGGCCCGCGGCTACCACTGGTCCGCGCTGCGCACCAACGTCGCCAAGACGCGCGTCCTGACCAACTGGCTGCTCAACGCGGTGGCCGGCGACGACTTCGTCCGCATGGGCCTGCGCGCCTCCAAGCCGCCCACCCTCCGCGAGTTCGAACACACCGACGCCTACCTGACCCCGGACCAGCTACGCGCCCACACGGCGTCCCTGCCCCCCACCGACTGACCCGCCACGGGGGACCGCCCACCGGAGCCCCGCGCAGCGGTGGGGCCCTACAGGGCCCGCTCCGGGGCGGTCTCCCGGGACTGCGGGCGTTCCGGCTCGTCGGAAGGTGCGGCGGCGGCGCGGAGTGCCGCTTCGACCCGGCGGTTGCCGGTCATGGTCGCCGTGACCGCCGTCATCGCCAGGAGGAGGCCGCCGGCCGCGTAGAGCGGGGTGCGCACGTCGTAGGCGGTGGCCAGCCAGCCGCCGAGGAACGCGCCGAACGGGGCGGCGCACATGGCCAGCATGCGGGAGGTGGAGGCCACCCGGCCCATCAGCTGCGGCGGGACGATCGACTGCCGGAGGGAGGGCGCGAGCACCATCGTGGCGCCCATGCCCGCCCCGCAGACGGCGAGCGCGAGGCCGGCGACGTACGGGTTCGGGGCGGCGGCCAGGCCGAGGACGGCCAGGCCCTCGACCGCGGCCGTGCAGGTCAGCGCCGTGCCGGTGCCGAGCCGCCGGCCGAGGAAGGAGGCGAAGCCCGCGCCGAGCAGACCGCCGGTGGCCTCCGCCGTGAGGAGCAGGCCGAAGCCGAAGGTGTCGATGCCGAGCCGGTCGTGCGCGAAGAGGGCGAGTACGGTCTCCACCGCGAGGAACGCGACGTTCCCGACCGCCGGCCGCAGCGCGAGCCCGAGCAGCAGCCGGTCCCGGAACACGTACGAGGCGCCGGCCCGTGCCTGCCGCAGCAGGGACTCACGGGCCTGAGGCACCGGCCGGGGTACCGCGGGCAGCGACCGTACGAGCAGCGCGGAGAGCGCGAAGGAGACCGCGTCGGCGACCAGCGGAACCGCCCGGCCGAGCGCGAGCAGGGCGCTGCCCGCGGGCGGCCCGGCGAAGCCCGACGCGGCGGTCTGCGTGCCGCGCAGACGGGAGTTGGCGCGCTCCAGGAGCGCGGGGTCGCGGCCGAGCAGATCCGGCAGATAGGCCGTGGCGGCCGTGTCGAAGAAGAGCCCGCCGAGACCGAGCAGGAAGGCGACGCCCGCGAGCAGCGCGATGCTCAGCACGTCGAGCGCGGCCGCCGCCGCGGGTACCGCGAGCAGCGCCGCCCGCGCCGCGTCCACGACCCACATCGTGCGCCGGCGGTCCCAGCGGTCCACCAGCGCACCGCCGAGCACCCCGAAGAGCAGCCACGGCAGCGTCCCGGCGGCCGTGACGACGGCGAGCGCCAGCGGATCCCGCGTCAACGTCAGCGCGAGCAGCGGCAGCGCCGCATGCGTCACGCCGTCACCGAGCGAGGACACCGTCTGCGCGGTCCACAGCCGTCCGAACCCGGACGGGAGCTTCCGAACCTCAGAAGTCACTTGACGTCCCCTTCGGCCTGCGCGCGCGACCCCGGGTGGAACAGTGCGAAGACGAGCGACGTGTCCGGCAGCGACGGGTCGGACAGCGCCCGGTACTCGTCCGCCAGCGCCTCCAGCCGCGCCCCGAGCTCCGCGAACTGCTCGTCGGTGAGCCGCAGGTGCGCCATCCGCACGTGCCGCTCGCCGTCCGCCGGCGCGGCTTCCAGGTCCGCCACGGCGTGCCGCATCAGCACGTCCGGGCCGCCCTCGCCGGGATCCGGCAGCACGATCGACCGTGCGGCCATCGCGTAGTACCGCTCGTTGACCCCCCGCACCTTCCGCGTCCGCACCACCTTCACCAGGCCGGCCCGCTCCAGCAGCCGCACGTGATAGCTGGAACTCCCCTTCGCGAGGCCGACCCGCTCGGCGATCTGAGTGATCGTCGCCGGCTCGAAGCGGAGCACGGCCATGATCCGGTGGCGGGTGAGGTTGGAGACGGCGCGCAGTTGCTCGTCCGTGGTGACGCGAAACGTCTCGGGAAGATCATCGGTTGGCATGTCCCCAATGGTCAACGTTTCTTGACCATTGCGCAAGGGGTTTACCCGAGCTCCCCGTCCCCGCCCTCTGCCGGCCGGTCTCCCCATCCGGCGGCCGCGATCAGGTCGTACCAGTCGGGCAGGGTTCCCCGGGGGAGGTGGGGGCGGACCAGTTGGCCCGGGAAGGAGAGCGGGCCGGCCTTGTGCGGGTTGTCCAGGCACTGCGCGACGATCGCGTCGGTCAGCACGTACGCCAGGTCCTCGCGCGGCAGTTCCGCGTGCACCAGGTCGGCGAAACCGGCGGGGAGCAGGTCCCGGCCCCGGCCCAGGATGTCGACGGTGATGCCGGCGTGGCAGAGCATGACCTCCGGTCCCTTGCGGTCGCCGATTCCTTCGAAGGTGTGCAGGGCGATGGCGTCCCAGACGACCGCCGCCCGGTCCTCCGCCATGCCGTGCTCGCGCAGGAACCGGACGGCCAGGTCCGCCCCGTCGACCTCGAAGCGCGCGTCGCCGTTGCCCGCGTCGCTGACGCCGATGTCGTGGAGCACGCTCGCCACGAACACCAGCTCGTCGTCGTAGTCGGCGCCCGCCCGCAGCGCCCGTGCCCCGCCGATCGCCCGTGCGAACAGATAGCCGCGCAGGCTGTGGCGGAAGACGACGGGATCCGTGAGCTCCGCGGCGTAGCGCAGGGCGGAGACGGCCAGTTCGGAGCGCGGGAGGTCCACGCCGGCGTACGAGGAGGGCGGAGAGGGTGGCTGCTGCACGGTGAGGCGTCCTTCGTGTGACGTGCCCCGGGCGAGACCGGGGCCGGGGGAGGGGGGAGGGGGTGACAGGACGATCCTGCGGGTACGGGAGCCGCCCCGACAGTGGCACGAATGACACCGTCCGCTACGTTCTGGCCATGGCTGTTGTGGCGATTCTCGCGCTCGACGGGGTGCTCCCGTTCGAGCTGTCCGTGCCCGGTCAGATCTTCGGCAAGGCGAACGAAGTGATGGGCCGGGACCACTACGAACTCCGCGTCTGCGCGGCGGGCCGCCGAGCGGCCACGGCAGCCGGATACGGCGGACTCGACCTGAGCACCCCCTGGGACCTCGACGGCCTCCTGGACGCCGACACCGTCGTGATCCCCGGTCACGCCACGTTCCTGGACGAGCCCCCCGCTCCCGCGCTCGGGGCGCTCCGCGCCGCGGCCGGCAACGGGGCCCGCATCGCCTCCCTCTGCGTGGGCGCCTTCACCCTCGCCGCCACCGGCCTGCTGGACGGGCACCGGGCCACCACCCACTGGCACCACGCCGCCGAACTCGCCCGCCGCCACCCCGCCGTCGACGTCGACCCCGGCAGCCTCTTCGTCGACAACGGCACCCTGCTCACCTCGGCGGGCATCGCGGCCGCCCTCGACCTGTGCCTCCACCTCCTGCGCCGCGACCTGGGCGCCGCGATCGCCGCCGGCACGGCACGCCACACCGTCATGCCCCTGCAACGCGACGGCGGCCAGAGCCAGTACGTCGAACACCCCGCCCCCGACGCCCCCGGCACCACCCTCCAACCCACCCTGCGCTGGCTGGAAACCCGCCTCCACGACCCCCTGACCCTCGACGACATCGCCCACCAGGCCTCGATGAGCATCCGCAGCCTCAACCGCCACTTCCGCGCCCAGACCGGCACCACCCCGCTCCAATGGCTGCTCCGGGCCCGGGTCCGACGGGCCCGTGAACTCCTGGAGACCACCGCCATCCCCGTGGAACGCATCGCGACCGAGACCGGCTTCGGCTCCCCCGCCGCCTTCCGCCGCCACTTCTCCCGCCACGCCGGGGTCTCCCCCCAGACCTACCGCTCCACCTTCGGCACCCCGAACGCCCCCGGCTCCGGGAGCGTCAGCCCGCGTCCGGCAGGAAGGGGAGGTAGTCAGGCTCCGGCCCGGACGGGATGACCGCACAGCTCGCCTCGGGGAGCTCGTTCCACATCCCCGGCAGATCACCGAGCGGCTCGGACACCACGATCCGGGTGTCGTCGGAGATCTCACGGAGGTAGCCGAGATCCGGGTGCAGGTGGCGGACGGTGTCGGCGCTGCTGCTGTAGAACAGGGACCGGGACGCGCCCCGACTGGAGTACCGGAACGCCCAGACGTGCTGCCCGTCGCTCACCGCCACCGTCATCTGGAGCGGCTCCGGCACCCCGTGCTCCTTGCCGAGCCGCTCCACGAACCCGGCCATCCTGGCGACCGCGCCCCGCACGTCCTGGTCGAGCCCGAAGGTCACGGCCAGGTAGAACATCACCTCGGAGTCGGTCGACCCCTCCATGCACGGGAAGAGCACCGGGTCGACGGCCATGCACAGGTCCCGCTGGAGCCGGTGGAACTCCGCGATGGAGCCGTTGTGCATCCACAGCCACCGGCCGTGACGGAACGGGTGGCAATTGGTCTGCTGGACCGCCGAGCCCGTCGAGGCGCGCACGTGCGCGAAGAACAGCGGGGAACGGACGTGCCCCGCGAGTTCCCGCAGGTTGCGGTTGTTCCAGGCCGGTGCGGTGTCCCGGAAGACCACCGGTGTGCCGTCCCCGTCCGCGCCGTACCAGCCGACGCCGAAGCCGTCGCCATTGGTGGTTTCGACGCCCATCCGCGCCCGGAGGCTCTGGTTGATCAGCGAATGCTCCGGCCGGTAGAGCACGGCGTCGAGCAACACGGGCGAACCCGAGTAGGCGAGCCAGCGGCACATCCGCACCACCTCGTTTGTTTCGCGGCCTGCTCCTCCCGGACGGCGGCACCGGGCGGCTCCCCGAGCCGTGACCTCCTCACCCTCACGGTAATCCGCCGGCGCCGCCGCGGCAGCCCGCCGCGGCAGCCCGCCGCGCACTGCCGACGGGCGCGGTGGCCGGGCTCACCGGGACCGCGACGGCATCCGGCACCGGCCCGGTGCCCGGCACGGTCGGCGACGCGGCTCTCCCGGCGGCCAGTGGCCCTGCTCGGCGCTCAACGCGTGAACGACCGCCGGTAGGAGCGCGGCGGGACCCCGCGGCGGCGGACGAACTGCTCGCGCAGCACCGCGGCGCTGCCGTACCCGACCCGCCGGGCGATCTCCTCGACCGGCAGGTCGGTGGTCTCCAGGAGCTCCTCGGCGCTGCTCAGCCGCAGCGCGCGCAGCCAGGCGTGGGGGGTGGTGCCGGTCGCGGCGGCGAAGCGGCGGGCGAAGGAGCGCTTGCTCATCAGCGCGCGACGGGCCAGCTCCGCGACGGGGAGCGGCTCGTGGAGGTGGGCGCGGGCCCAGGCGAGCACCTCGGCGAGGCGGTCGTCCCGGCAGTTCTCCGGTACGGGCGCGCTCAGGTACTGGGCCTGCCCGCCCTCGCGGTGGGAGGGCAGCACCATCTCCCGGGCGACGGCGTTGGCGGTGGAGGCGCCGTGCTCGCGGCGCAGCAGGTGCAGGCACAGGTCGAAGCCCGCGGCGGCCCCGGCGCCGGTGGCGACGCGGCCCTCGTCGACATAGAGGGCGTCGGCCTCGACGGTGACGTCCGGGTGGCGTTCGGCCAGCAGGCCGGCGAACCGCCAGTGGGTGGTGGCCCGCCGGCCGTCGAGCAGCCCGGCGGCGGCGAGGGCGAACGTGCCGACGCAGTGGGCCGCCACGAGCGCCCCGCGCGCGTGCGCGGCGGCCAGCGCTTCGAGGACCGGCGGGGCGGGCGGCGTACGGAACCCGGCCCAGGGCAGCGCGATCACGAGGTCCGCCCGCGCCAGCCGGTCCAGGCCGTGCGTGAGGGCGAGGGGCACCCCGAGGTCGGTGGGTACGGTCCCGGGGCGGTCGGTGCACAGGCCGAAATCGAACGCCGGCGCCCCCGGCCCCCTCGGCCCGAACACCTCGGTGACGATACCGACGGCCAGCATGCCGACGCCGGGCGGGGCGTAGGCGGCGACGCTGAGGAAGGGCTGCTGCACGGAGGCAGTCTGCCAGGGGTGGACACGTCGGCCGCCGGCACCTCGGCAGGAAGTGGCACGAAACCTGCGATCGGTGTCATCAGTGCCACTCGTGGCCCGCCCGGCCCCCGGCGAGGATGGGGTCATGACCGACGCACCGGCCGGCCGCAGCGCCGCCTACACGATCCTGAACACCGGTTACACCAGCTCCACCGGCCCCGGCGTAGCCGCCACCGTCTCCTACGTCACCGACGGCGGCCGGCACATGGTCTTCGACCCGGGCATGGTGGCGAGCCCGGACGACATCCTCGGCCCGCTCGCCGAACTCGGCCTCACCGCGGACGACATCACCGATGTGGTGCTCAGCCACCATCACCCGGACAACATCATGAACGCCGGACTGTTCCCCCGGGCCCGGGTCCACGACCACAAGGCGGAGTACAACGGCCACCAGTGGCACGACCGCGACGCCGAGGGGTACGAGCTCACCCCCTCGCTCCGGCTGATCCGCACCCCGGGGCACAGCCCGGAGGACATCACCCTGCTGGCGGGCACGGAATCCGGAGTGGTGGCCTTCGCCGGAGACCTGTGGTGGCACGCCCAGGGCCCGGCGGACGACCCGGTCGCCCCCGACCGCGAGGCCCTGCGCACCGCCCGACTCCGCGTCCTGGCGGCGGCGGACCTGATCGTCCCGGGCCACGGTGCCCCGTTCGCGGCGGGCGAGAACGTGCCGCTCTGACCGCGATCCGCTCGTCTCCCCACCCGGGAGGGCCCTCAGGCCGCCTTGCCGTCCCTCTGCTCCTTGAAGACCGCGGTCATGTCCGCGACGTCGGCCGCGGGCGGCACCTCGACGGTCCTCGTGCCTCCGAACGACAGGAAGTCGAGCGATATGCTGGTCGTGCCCATGACCTGGTTCAGCCGGGCCGGGGCGCCCTTCTCGTCCAGCCACACGTCCATCACGACGTCGCCGGAAAGCCCCAGGCTCTTGTGCATGTCTTCGGCGGCGGATCCCAGCTTGGCCGGGGGGATCGACGCCCGGTAGTGCTTGGTGTTCTTCCCGTTGACGGTCTCCACACCCACCCAGGCGGCGTCCTGGGCGTACTTCAGGCCCTTGAGGCCGGCCGTCGGGTCACCCTGCCCCTGGGCCATACCGGCTGCGCCCTTCTCGCCGACGACGGCGGCCGCCTCGACCTTCAGCCAGGACTTGCCCTCGTACGGGCCGCTGCCCATGGGGTCGACCCGGTAGTAGTAGGAGCCGTTGACGAGGCGGATGGTGACCGTGCCGTCCTTGACCAGGTTTTCCATGTGGGCGTCCTTGGCCGGCATCGCCGTCTCCATGGCCAGACCGCCGTCGCCCCACGAGTAGAGGCCCTTCATCGTCACCGTCTTGCCGCCGGTCGCCGGGCCCGACATGGTGGCGCTGATCTCGGCCGAGCCCGCCTTCGAGGCCTCGTCCGAGACATGGGACAGCGCTTGGACCACCGTCTCAGCCGACTCACCGGCGGCCTTCTGCGTCACGGCCACGGCGGAACAGCCCGCCGTGCCCACCACCACGGCCACCACGGCCACAGCCGCGACGAGACCGGTCGCAGTCCTGGTCTTCCTGGTCTTCATTTCCCCACCCTTTGCACGCTCATGGAGCCTGTCCGCCGGCAGCGCGCCACCCCGCGGACCCCCTGACAGGCCAGAATCGATGGATCATCGCACGCGCCTCGGACATCACACCCTGCGCCCCCGTCGGCTCCCGTCGGCCGACGCCCGGAGAGAGTGACGAAGCGCTCCTCACTCCACGGCCCCGGGACCTGATCGGTGCGGGGGGCCGTCCCCTCCGCGTGACCCGCCGACCACGCGGCTATCCTCGGCAGGGTGGTCGCGCCCTGCGCGCGCTCCGACTCGGAGCGCCTCGCGCCTTCGGCGTCGTCCTCCGCGACACGGCGCGGTCACTCCGGCTTCTTCGGAGCCGGCAGCAGCGCCGCCAGTACCAGCACGACGACGGGACCCCACTTGACCTCGATGCCCGCAGCACGTGTGCCGGGACGGACCTGGACGGTCCGCCTCACCGGCCACCCCGACCACACCGTGTCCGTCACGTGCAGCACCGCCGCCTGCCGGATGCCGCCCCGCTCGAAGGACGCCGCGGGCATGCGCCGCTTTGCCGCGGAACACGCCAAAGCCCACGGTCGGATCGCCGGTGCCCGGCCCAACGCCGCCTGCAGCTGCGGCAGCGCAGGGTGCGCCCTCCACGAGACCCGCGTTCACTGCGCCGGGACCAGCTTGCTGGTGCTCGTGCACAACCCGGCCGTGGGGCAGCTCTGGAACCTGGCCGAGGTCTGCCAGGCCTGCGCCCGGCACATCCCGCACCTCACCATTCTGGCCACGCCCAAGTCCGCCGTCGCCGCGCCCGCGGCCCCGTCCGCGGAGCAGCCGGCGCAGCGCGGCGCGGTACCGGGCGGTTTCTCCTCACCCCAGGCCGCGCCCGACCCCGAGCCGCGGCGGCGCCGCACCCACCGCCAGCACCGCTCTCGGGGCTGAGCCCTCAGGCCGCGCGGGCAGACGGGCCGGCCTGCGCGTGTTCATGCACTTCCGTGCGGGCCGGAGGGGGAGCTACCGCAGGGGGCCGAAGGCGGGTGGCCAGGGGTGGGTCCCGGCAGGACCGGGGTCGCCGTGCTTCCATTTCGGGTCGTACGCGCAGGGCACGGAGGCACTGCCGGTGAAGTACTCGCGGTCCGGGTACCAGGTGAAGGACATCCGCTCGTTGCCGTCGTCCCGCTGGACGAACAGCTCCCACGACCCGCCCGGCTCGCCTTCGCTGTGGGACGTGACCTCCCAGCCCTTGTCCACGAGGAACCGGCGCAGTCGGCGCAGGCCCGGGACCGCCTGGCTCGCCGGCACGTGGTCGAGCGCCCAGGTGTGGTCCATGGAGTAGGCGCCGTCGATGGCCTTGTCGTCCAGCCCCAGCAGGCCGCCGTCGTAGCAGTAGCCGGGATCGAGCGTGTTCTCCGTGCTGACGCCGATCTTCTCGACTCCAGGAGCGATGGTGCGCGTGAAGCCCAGGACGGTGTAGGCCTCCTGGGAACGCTGGACGGCACGGCCTGCCATCTCCTCGGGCGCGACGCGGGGGAGGTCCGTCGAGGCCCATGCGCCCCATGCGAGCACGCAGACCAGAAGGAACACGCCGACGAGGGCGGCCCCGCCGCATCCGAGAGCGCCGAGGGCGCGGGAGGAGCCCTTCGGCTCGGACGCATCCGGGGTGGCGGCAGGGTCGTGCGCGGTCTCGTCGGGCATGAGCGCACCTTAGGCAGGCACGGCCGCCCGGCGGATGAGCCCGACGACCGGCCCATGTGAGTACGCGTACTCACATGGGCCGGCCCGGCTCTCTGCTCGCAGGCCCGGCCACCGGGCCAGGCCCCTGGGGTACTTGGGGGCGGGTAGGACGGGGTGGACCAGGCCGAGGGCGCAGGTGGCGAGCCCGCCGGTGGGGGAGTCGACGACGTACGCGCGGGCGTCACCGCCGTCCTGGAGGCGTAGGGCGAGCTGGTCGGCACACGTGGCGAGCCAGGCGTCGTCGGGGGGTTCGCTGAGGATGTTCTCCGACCGCAGGCGGGCGATCTCGGCGGCATCGGCAGGGGTGGCGAGGCGCGGTTCGGGCACAGAGGTCCTTCCTCGGACTAGGGATGTTGGGCGCGGAGGCGGCGCAGGGTGCGGTGGCCGCGTTCGGTCACCTCGGGGTCGTCGTGGCTGGTGCCGTAGGCGATGCCGGAGACGGCGTCGAAAGCGGCCTCGCAGTCCAGGCGCAGCTCCTCGGCGGAGGTGAGTGCCCGGCCGTACCCGTCGAGGAACGCCGCGCGCAGGTCCGGCCGGCCGGTCCAGGTGTCGCTCAGCCGCACCATGTCCCGGGTCGCGGTGTTGTACTCGGAGCGCTCGAAGTCGAACAGCAGCGGTTCCCCGTCGTCGTCCAGCAGGACGTTGCGGTACTGCAGGTCCCCGTGCGTGGGCACGAGCGGGGGCTCGGGGAGGTCCGCACATGCGCGGGCCAGGGCGAGGACCAGCTCCTCGTCCCCGTCGGCCAGGTAGGGGCGAGCTCCGTCCAGATGCCGTTTGGCCGTGGCGGTTGCGGTTGCGGTTGTGGCGGCCGTGGCGGGCTGCTCGGGTGCGCTCCGGTGGAGGGTGCCCACGAGACGGCCCAGGGCCCGCTGGACGCGTGCCTCGTCGGCGGCGCTGAGGGCCATGCCGTGCAGCGGGTGGCCGGGCAGTGCGGTGACGACGATGGCCTGCGCTGCGGTGTCGGCGGCGACGAGACGGGGAGCGCGCGCCCCGAGGGCCGGCACCCATGACCGGTACGCGGCGACTTCCCGGTCATGGAACCGCCCCCCGCGGTGCCTCTTGAGGTACCAGGCGCCGCCCCCGGGCCCGGCCAGATGCCATACCCGGCTGCCGGTGCGCACCCAGGACACCTCCGTCGCCTCCGCGATCCGGCCGACGGCCTGCTCGGCGAACACCCGCAGCCCGTACGGCACCTCCGTCCCGCCGACGGGCGGTCCGCTCAGCAGGCTGGTGCGGTCGGGGCCGTCCGGCCGATGCTCGACCGCGTCGCCCGGCCGTTGGAAGTGCACGGCGGCGGGCAGACCGGCGCCGTAGGCGTCCAGACCGGCCCGGCAGTACGCCACCATCGGCGCGGGCAGGGCGTCCAGCGGGTACCAGTCCATGCCGTCGCACCGGTCCGGCTCCATGATCCGAGGCCGGCCCGACCAGCGGCGGGCCTCGAAGAAGACACCGAGACGGGAGCGGGATCCCACCGGTGGGCGGTGGTGGACGGTGACCGCCGCGGTCACGTCCTCCGACTGGATGCGCACGCCGGTTTCTTCAAGGGCTTCCCGGATGACGGCCTCAAGCATGTCCTCGTCGGGTTCGAGGTGCCCGGAAGGCAGATGCCACAGGCCCGACGCGTACACCGGTCCGGCCCGGCGGGACAGCAGCACCTCCGGCCGGCTCTCGCCGTCGCGGCGCAGGATGAGGTGCACGTCGACCGGCACCGTATGCCGGGCCCCGCCGCTCACCGCGCGGCCCCGGGGCGGGGGGTGAGCAGCACCGTGAACACGCCCACCTCGTGCCGGAGCCTGTCCTGCGCCTGCGGGAGCAGGAGGACGCTGCGGAGGGTCCACGCGCGGTGGAAGGGGATGCGGTGCTCGGCGATGCCGCTGAACGCGGATTCGGCGAGGTCGAGAGCGACCCGTCCCGTGCCGGCGTCGAGGTCCGGCAGCGTGGGTGCCTGCGCCCCGTCCGGTTTGGGGCGGTGGCGGGTGGAGGAGTAGTCCAGGGACACGGGTCTCCGATCTCGTGGTACGGGTGGGCTTCAGCTGTGGAGGTGGTCGCGGGTGTCGGGGACCGGGGTCAGCCAGGGCACGGCGTTCTCGCGGTAGCTCTGGTTGACCGGAACCAGGTCGGGCGGGTTGCCCAGAGCGGAGAGGGTGACGGCGATGCTGGTGGACTCGTCGTCGAGGGCACAGAATCCGGCCAAGGGGAAGGAAACCCAGGACATCAGCGGGCCACCGGACAGGGCCTGGCCGTGCCCACAGCTGTAGGTGTGTGGATAGTCGGGCTCCCCGGTGACCGTGAACCGCACCTTCCCGCACAGGCAGCCACCGGACCGGGCAGCGGTGGAAGTGGGGGTGGGCGAGGTCATGGGGTGGACTCCTCTGGAGCAGATGCGCGCCGGCGTGCAGGGCGAGTAGCGGTCCTCGGCCGGCGGGTGGGCTCGTCCTGTTCACCAGCCCAGTTGGGAATAGGGGCGGCCTTCGGAGATGGCGGTGATGGCCGTGCGGGTGTAGGAGACGATCCGGTCCGGGAGTTCGTGCCGCGGCCACCACTGCCAGGTCAGACACTTGTCGGGCTCGCGAACCTCGGGGGTGCCCTCCCACCGGCGCGCCCGGAAGACGAGCTGCATCAGGGGCAGGCTGCCCGGGGCGTCGACGACGTGGACGACGTGCGCGAGCTCCACGTCCGCTGGGTCGATGACCAGCCCCGCTTCCTCCCGCGCCTCGCGGACCAGGCAGGCGAGGGCGGACTCCCGCTCGCACCGTCCGGCGAGGTAGTGCCAGGTGTCGCCCGCGTACTTCGAGTCGGGGTGACGCAGGCCGAGCAGTACTCGGCCTTCGGCGTCTTCGACGTGGAGGTGGACTCCGATGCCGTTCAGCACCACCCGGCTGCCCCCGTCCCACACGGGAGGAGCCGCGGCCGGCTCGTTGTCCGGGGGGTTCTCGGCCGCGTGCCGGCGGATCAGGTCCCGGGTGGCGGGGCTCAGGCGCAGCCGGTCCAGTTCGTCGGGCGCGAACCAGCGCAGCAGCACACCCTCGTGCAGCCGCAGACGGTCGGAGTCGCCGCGCCAGCGGCCGGCGAAGACCCGGACCGGGATGCTGAGGCCGTCGATGCTGGTGGCGGCCTCCACGGCGTAGGGCTTCACGTCCTCAAGGCGGAGGTCGGGCACCTCCTCGGACAGCTCCCGCAGCAGGGTGGCCTCAAGGCTCTGGTCGTCGTGCGTGCGGCCGCCGCCGAGTAGGGCGAACGCCCCCGACTGCCGGATGAGGCCGGGCTTGTGGTCGCGCAGATGAAGCAGGTAGCGGCCGGCCCCGTCGTGGATCAGCACGGAAGCGTTCACCGGCTCCGGCCTGCCGTCCAGGCCCGCCGCGAGCAGTTTCGCGCGCAGTGTCGACGAGGTGACCTCCGGCTGCGGGAGCCACTGGGCGCCGGAGACCTCCTCGTCCTGCGGCACGATCGTCGGCGGCTCCTCGCCGACGAGGTAGAAGACGTAGCGGAAGTCGTAGTGGAAGTGGGCCGGTTCCCCTCTGGACGGGCGGGCGTGGATGTCGTGGACATCGATGTCGATCGGAGAGCCGAGCAGCTGCCGGGTCAGGCACAGGGAGCCCGGCGCGATCCCGGCCTCCTCCGCCGCCTCGCGCAGCGCCGCGGCGAGCAGGGTGCGGTCCTCGGGCTCGACGTGGCCGCCGGGAGTGAGCAGGTGGCCGCCGGTGGCCAGGTGCCGGAGGTGCAGGACCCGGCCCTGCCGGTCGATGATGACAGCGCTGCACGTGATGTGCCCGGGCAGCGTCGTCCGGGCGGTCGCGTCGACGGGCCGGTCCAGCGCGGCGAGGAGTCCGGCCAGGGCGTCACGCTCGCCGGGGTGCCGGCCGAGGTACGCCTCGACGGTCCTGCGGATCGCGGTGGAGCCGCTGCCCGTGGCTCCGGTCTTCGGGCCGCCCGCGATCGCGTCGCTGTCTGGTTCGACTGACGTCAATGTGTTCCCCCTCGTGGACGTGATGGTGGCGTCGCCGTGTTCAACGACGCCGCATGATTTCGAGCACCTGTTCCTTTCGGACGTGTTGTGCGCCCGGTGATTCAGCGGTTTTCCGAAGGTGTGCGGTGCACCGACCCTTGCCGCGCAAGGGCACCGGGCTCGGGGGCGATTGGCCGAAACGCCGACGGTCGGGCGCTGCGGCGGTCGGCTGTCAGCGAGCGCCCGTCGCCGGGGCGTCGCCCTGCTCGCCCGGGGTGCACGGCGCGTGGCTACGCTGCAGTGCGCAGCGACGTCAGCAGAACTGCCGCGAGGGTGCCGGCTTCGGTGATCCGGCCGTCCTGGCACATCGCCACCGCCTCCTCCAGGGCGACCCAGCGCAACTCCATGTCGGCCTCGCTCGGGTCCCGATGGTGCTCGCCGAGGTTCAGCTCCCGGGCCAGGTAGAGGTGCTCGCGGGTACGCGCGCCGGCGGGCATCCGCCACATCGTCGTCAGCGGCTCGACCTCGGCAGCGTGGATGCCGGTTTCCTCTGCCAGTTCCCGGCGCGCGGCCGTCAACGGGTCCTCGCCGGGATGGCATCCGCCACCGGGGCACATCAGCAGCCGCTGCCCGCACACATGGACGTTCTCCTCCACCAGGGCGATCCGGCCCCGGTCGTCGAGGGCCACAACGCGTACGCCGTCGACGGACTCGACGTACTCGTAGGTCCCCATGCTCCCGTCGGTGCGCCGGACCGAGTCACGGCGAACCACGACCCGGACTCCCGTGTACTGGACGGTCGAGGAAAGCGTGCTCCAGCCGTCGATCATGTTCACTCCTGTGGTGACCGTGCTGTGTCGGTGGGAGGCACATGGCTGCCTGCTTGTGGCGCGACCTGACGGCACCAGGTCCCGACCAGGTGCCGGGGTCCCGGTGCAATGCCCGTCCCTTGGCGGGTACTTGAGAGCCTATTCGCCCACCTTAGGGCCGGTCGGATCGGAAGGTGAGCGGCTCGGCTGCGATTCCCTCGTCGGGGGTTCGCGCGCGGTGTGACCCACGAGGTGGTGGTCCCCGGCCTCGAGACGGCGGAACTCGACGAGGCATGTCCGCGCTTCACCGTGGAACTCTTCCCGGACGGGAGGGGCCGACGGACGGAGGAGCTCCGGGGCGAGGGTGGCGGCGCGTACGTCACCGCGCCCCACGTCCCCGACGGCGAGCGCTGGACGGAGCGGCCCGCCTTCGGGGAGTGGCCGCTGCCTTCGGTACGGGTCCACGGGCTCACGGGACCCCCGTCCTTCGAGACCGTCGAGGCGGCCGACCGCAGCGGGGGGCCGGCCCCGGCCACCTGCTGGCGTCCGCCCCGCCCCGCCCCGCGCGGGCTGGGGTCGATCGCCGAGCTGTTCCGGCCCGGCGTGCGCGTGACCGACGCGGCTACCACCCCGAGCTGACGGTCGTGGAGCCGCGCCGGACCGCAACCGTGCGCGTCGGCGACGTCCCCGTCGTGAGCTGAGAGCCTCCCGGCCGTACGGGGGCCTCACTCCATGTACCTGCTGCGCACCTGGGACCGGGCCTCCAGCGGTGAACTGGGGGCCTTCGCGACCACGGGGGACGGCCTGTCCCGCCTGGGGCGGCCGTTTCGAGTCCGGTGGGGTGGTCGCTGCCCCAGGGGCGCGCGGGCTCCGCCGGCGTTTGGTGGTCTGACGGCGGGGTACGGTGTCGAGCCGAACTTCCCATCCCCTTTTCCGGACAGGCGGCAGCCGTGACGGCGGACATCCGCGTACCTCTGACCCCGCGGACGCCGGGAGGCTTGAGCCGGCGCGCCCGGTACTTCGTGCAGGCGCACGGGCTCCTCGTCCCCCGCCGCGACCTCCGGCTCTGCCGCGAGGACTGGCTCGAACACGGCGTACCCGCGGGGGAGATCGACCGTGCCGTGGCCTTCCAGGAGCGGTGGGGCGGAATCGCCCTCCCCCCGGCTCCCGCGTACGAGGGCGGCCCGCGCGTTCTGGAAGCCGATGTGCCCGAGGTCTCGGCCGGGGAGGGATGGCGGTTCCCGGCCGGCGATTGCCGTGTCTCCATGGCCTATGGGTTCATGATCGGCCCGAGGGGCGAATTCGGCATCGACGCCGACCGCTGGACACCGCTGCACGCCGGCACGGAGGGCTGGGTGGAAGCCCTCGCGCTGGCCGCCCACGCGAGCCACTGGGCCAAGACCATCACCAAGGTCGAAGGCGCCGCCGTCAAGGAACTCGACCTCGACGGGTTCGAGCCCGTACCCGAAGTCCAGGGCCTCGCCGACACCTGGTGGCGGGGCAAGGACTCGCTCATCGCCATCTACCGCGGCGAAGCCTCGGGCTTCGACGCCCCTCGCCGCCTGAGGGCCCACATCTACGGCGGTCTCGACGCGTGGGGCCTGAGCGGCCACTGACCGGGGCGCTCCCGTGGGGCGGCCGGCGCGGTCGCCGTCAGCCGGTGATCGAGAAGAAGATCGAGCCGTCCTCCGCCCACCACCAGGTCCCCTGGCCCTCCTTCCACTCCGAGGCCCAGCCGTCGAGGGCCTTGACGAGTTCCCCCAGGTCGTACCGGAGGTCCGGGTCGATCCGGTCCAGGACCGCGCGGTACGCCTCCACCGCGGGGACGGCCTTCTCCAGTGGCCAGCAGCCGATCTCCGGGGAACCGTCCACGGGGTGGGGGATGGGGAACCCGATCTCCGAGGGCGGGCCGCTGAAGACGTACTGCCACGGCAGCAGTTCCGCGGGGACACCCTCCGCGCTCAGCGCTTCGTCCAGGGCCGAGAAGAAGGTGACGGGGCTGCGGTAGCTCGCCAGGGTGGCGGGGTCGCTCGCGTTGTGGTCGATGATGATCTGGAGGGCCGCGTAGTAGGCGCACCCGGCGGGGGCGGCGGAGGAGTCGGCCCGGCCGGATATCAGCTCCTCCAGGGCGTCCGGAACCGACAACCCCCAGTCCACGCCCTGGTAGTCGAGGCTGTCCTGACGCGCCCGCGCCGTCGCCCGCATGTTCTCCAGGCGTCGTGATTCGTCGGCGCTCAGGTCCGCCGCGGGCACGAACCGCAGGACCTGACCGCGGTTCGCCATGCTGTAGTTCACTACCTTGCTCATGCGTCCATCCTGCCCGAGGGCACTGACAACGCCGGTGTCCGGGCCGCACGTCATCCGGGCGGCGCCGCCCCCGCCGGTCGCGCCGCCGCCCCCGCCCCGAGTCCTCAGCGCGCGGTCGCCACTCGGGCGGCGTAGTGCGCCAGTTGGGCTCGCAGCCGCTCGCGCGGTACGCCCTCCCCTGTGGTCAGGCGCTCGACGAGGTCGGCCCGGGTGGCGGCGAGGAGGGCGTGCGCGGCGAAGCCGGCGTCCGTCAGGCCCGGGACCTGCTCCACCACGGACCGGAGCACCCCGTGCCACCAGTCGTAGTGGCCGGCCTGGTACGGGCTGCTGCTCCCGGCCTCCTCCAGGGCCAGTGCGAGGCGGCGGTTGTCGAGTTTGAAGCACAGGAGGGCGTCGAGGAGGGCGGGCACCCGCTCCTGCGGCGGGGTGGCGGGCCCGAGGGGCGGCGGCCCCGTCTCCACCGCCTCCCGTACGGGTTCCAGCCGGGCCTCGTACAGCGCGCGGAGCAGGCCGGACCGGTCGCCGAAGGCGCGGAAGAGGGTGCCCTTGCCGACGCCCGCCGCCGCCGCGATGTCGGCCATCGTGAGGTCCTCGGGGCTCTCGGAGCGGCCGAAGAGGGCGTCGGCGGCCTCCAGGACGGCCTGTCGGTTGCGGGCCGCGTCCTTGCGGGGTTTGCGCTCGGTCACGCCGTTCCTTTCCGTGGAGCGGATTGAAAAACGGACCCCGGGTCCGTATTGTTCGTCGAAGCGGACTCAAGGTCCGTTTTCCATGATGGAGGAGAGGATACCCATGTCCGTACCCGTGTCGCCCTCCCCGGCGGATCTCTACCGCCACGGCCTCCAACTCCTGCTCGACCAGGACATCTCCGGCTGGGTGGGCCTGTGGGCGGAGGACGGGGTGATGGAGTTCCCGTTCGCGCCCCCGGGATGGCCCCGGCGGCTGGAGGGACGGGAGGCCGTCGCCGCCTACATGCGCCCGTACCCCGAGCACATCGACCTCCACGACTTTCCCGAGGCCGACCTCCGGATCCACGAGACCGGCGATCCGCGGACGATCGTGGCCGAAATGCGCGGCGTCGGCCGGCTGGTGGCGTCCGGACGCCCCTTCGACATGACGTACATCGCCGTGGTCACCGTCGAGGACGGCAGGTTCACCTCCTACCGCGACTACTGGAACCCGCTCGCCGCCCCCGACACCGGTGCCGACATCGACACCGATGCCCATGCCCATGCCCATGCCAGGGACAGCCGATGACGACGAACGGACACACCCCCGCCCCCGGCACCACGCTCGTCATCGGTGCCACCGGCACCACCGGCAGCCGCACCTGCGCGCAGCTGGCTGCCGCCGGCCGTGCGGCCAAGGCGGCCAGCCGCAGGGCCACCCCGGTCCCGGGCGCCGCAGCGGTCGCCTTCGACTGGTACGACGCCGGCACCCACGACGCCGCCCTCGACGGCGTGGACCGCGTGTACGTGGTTCCGCCCGTGGGCGACCCCGACCCCGCGGCCGTCGTCCTGCCGTTCCTGCGCCGCGCCCGTGACGCCGGCGTGCGACGCGCGGTGCTGCTGAGCGCCTCGTCCGTCGAGGAGGGCGGTCCGGCCGTGGGCCGGGTGCACGCGGCGCTGCCGGGCATCTTCGACGAGTGGGCGGTGCTCCGGCCGTCCTGGTTCATGCAGAACTTCACCGGAGATCACCTCCACGCGCACGGCATCCGCACCGACGGGATCATCCGCACCGCCACCGGGACCGGCCGGGTCGGCTTCGTCGACGCCGAGGACATCGCGGCCGTGGCCGTCCGCGCCCTGACCGACCTGCGCGCCCCCGACGCCGATCTCGTCCTGACCGGACCCGAGGCCCTCGGCTACGACGACGTCGCCACCGTCGTCGCGGAGGTCACCGGACGGCCCGTGGTCCACCGCTCGCTGCCCCGCGAAGAGCTGCGCGTCCGCCTGGCCGCGCTGATGCCCGAGCAATTCGCCACGCTCCTCGCCGACATGGACGAGGCCATCGCCCAGGGGGCCGAGGACCGGGTCACCGACACCGTCCGGTCGGTCACCGGGCGCCCCGCGCGCGACTTCCGTTCCGTCCTGGAGCGGGAGACGGGCCACGGGAGCCGGCGGGTCGGCGGGTGACGTCTTCCTGTGCCACCCGTTCCCGGTGCACGCGCAGCCGCACCACGGTACCGGCCGGTAGTGGGGATGCTGGAGGGATGAGAGACCCCGAGCCCGAGCCCGCGCCCGGCCCCGACGGAACGGTCGCGACGATCGGGGTCGAGGAGGAGTTCTTCCTCGTCGACCCGCACACCCGTCTGGTCGTGCCGGCCGGGCCCGCCGTGGCAGCCCGTGCCGCGGCCGACGCGGGGGACCGGGT
The DNA here is from genome assembly GCF_055580265.1 of Streptomyces sp. NPDC032091. Lineage (NCBI taxonomy): Bacteria > Bacillati > Actinomycetota > Actinomycetes > Kitasatosporales > Streptomycetaceae > Streptomyces > Streptomyces sp. NPDC032091. The sequence continues at coordinate 333,760 of NZ_JBVILR010000002.1, forward strand.
GACGGAGGAGTTCGCCCTCTGCCAGGTCGAGGGGCGTACCCGACCCTGCCGGTCCGCCGGCGAGCTGCGCCTGGAGCTGGAGCAGGTGCGCGGGGCACTCGTCGCGGCGGCCCGCGCCGAGGGCGTCCGCCTGTGCGCGTCGGGCACCGCGGTGCTCCAGGAGCCTGGGCCGGTGGAGGTCGCCGGCCATCCCCGCTACCGGGCGGGGCGCCTGCAGTACCGCAGCATGATGGACGACTTCGCCGTCAGCGCCCTCCACGTCCACGTCCACCTGCCCGACCGGGAGCTCGCCGTACGCACGGCCAACCACCTGCGCCCCTGGCTGCCCCTGCTGATCGCGGCGAGCGCCAACTCGCCCTACCACCGCGGCCTCGACACCGGCTACGCCAGCTGGCGCACGGCCATCCGCCACCGCTTCCCCTGCCTGGGCCCCCCGCCCTACGCCGCCTCGTGGGAGGAGCACGAACGCCTGGCCGTCACGATCGCCGGCACCGAGGCGATGCTGGACGCGCAGACGCCGTTCTGGGACCTGCGCCCCAATCCCCGGCTGCCCACCCTGGAGGTGCGGGCCATGGACGTCCTGCAGGACCTCGACGACACGGTCGCCTTCGCCGTCCTCCTGCGCGCCCTCGTGGGCACCGCCGCCGCCCGGGCGCGCGGCGGGGACCCCGGGCCGCGCTGGGAGGCGGAGGTGCTGCGGGCCGCCTGCTGGCGGGCCGCCCGGGACGGATGGAGCGGCGAGGCCTTCCATCCGGTGACGGGCCGCTCGTGCCCGGTCGCGGAGCTCGCCGGCGAACTGATGGCCCTCGTACGCCCCGCGCTGGAGGAGGCCGGGGACCTGGACGAGGTCACCGGCCTGTTCGACCGGCTGGCCGAGCGCGGTGACGGCGCGGCCCGGCAGCGGGCCTGGGCGGCCGCAGGGGCCGGGCCCGCGGCGGTGGTGGACCGGCTCGTGCCCGCCACGGCACGCGGCACCAGCGGTGGCGGTCAGGGTGGCGGTGGGGGTGGGGTCAGCGGGCGGCCAGCGTGGTGACCAGGACGTCGCGGTGGCCGGGCCTGCCGGCGTCCTCCGGCTGGACGGGTGAGACGGCGTGCCAGGTCGCGCGGTCGTCACTGAGCAGGAGCGTGCCCGGCTCGCTGAGGGTGGCGGCCGCGATCTCCGTGCCCTCGGCGTCGTAGACGGTGCTGCGGCCCCCGGTGACGTTCCGGCGGCCGGCCAGGAGCGAGGACACCAGCGTGACGCCGTCCTTGTGGCGCCCTTCGGGCGTGGGCTGCCCCAGGCTGCCGGACCGGGCGACGACGCGGAACGGGTGCACCCGTACGACCCACTCGTCGGCGTCGTCCAGCCCCGCGGCGACGTCGCCGAGCAGCCGGATCAGGGCGTCGAGCACCGGCTCGGCCCGGAACGCGTCGGTGAGCGGTTCGAAGCGGCGCTCGACGTCCACGTAGAGCGGGTTGCTGTCGTCGGGCTGTACGAAGACCTCGTGGGGGAGGGGTGTGAGGCCGCCGCCGTTCCGGGGCAGCAGGAACTGTCCGTACCGGCGCAGCCGGCTCGTCCCCTTCTCGGCCGCGTAGGGGTCGGCGGCGAGGTCCTCCCAGTGCCCGTCGAGCCGCGCCCACTCCGTGGGGGCCACGCCCAGGCAGCGGGAGAGCACGGCCGGGGGCATCAGGTACCAGCCACGGGAGGCGACCATCCGGCGCGCTTCCGCGACCGCGCGCCCCGCCTCGTCCTCCGTGTCCCGCGTGTCCGCCCTGTCCGTCCTGTCCGCCATGTCCCCATGCTCGCGCCTGCCCGCCGCCCCGGCAGCCCGCAGCGTCCACGACGCCTCCGAGCGGGTGAGAAGCCCGGAGCGGCCGCGCCCCGCCGGGGTCGGCGCGGACGGCCGTCCCGGCCCGCCCCCCGACGGACGGTGACGCGCGTCATGCCGGACGTCAGCCGCTTCCGGCTACGCTGGCCGTCCACGAGCGGAGCAGCGCAGCTTCGCGCCGCAGCTCGCGGACCCGGCACGGGCCAGGGCGAGCACGCCCCCGAGGAAGCCGCCGTGTCCGCCGATCTCGCACCCGTCATAGCCGCCGGCACGCACTGGCTGCTGACCGCCTTCCCGCCCCCCGCGGGCGCGTTCAACCAGGCCTTGGCCGAGGCCCAGGCCCGGCAGGCCGTCACCCTCGCCGCGACCCTGCGCTACCCGACGCCGCTCGACGTGGAACTCCTGCACCTCCTCGGTCCGGGCGGCAGCGCGCGGCTCGACTGGCTGACGGGCGCCGATCACCGGGACGACCCCGACGACGGGGCCGGCTGGCGGTCCTGGGTGGACGAGACCGTCGTCAGCTGGGCCGCCTGCCTCCTCGCGGCCCCCGCCCTCGCCGCCGACGCCCACCACCGTGCCGATCGGGGCGAGGCCGGGGAGCTCACCCGGCTCACCCGCCCCGGCGCGCACGAACACGCCGCCGCACCCCTGCTGCGCCACCCCGACCTGCTCGAACCGGTCGCCTCCCTCCACCGGGCGCCCCTGCTGGACCTCCTGGACCTCCTGGGCACCGAGAACGCCGCCCTGGGGCTGTAGCCGGCCCGGGCCGCCTTCCCGGCCTCCACCGACCCCACTGGCCCCTACAGCCGGCAGGTCGGCAGGTCAGCCGCAGGTCACCGGTCGACGGGGAAGGCCGCCTGAAAGGCCAGCCGACGGCCGGCCTCCGCGCCGAGGCGGGCGAGGAGGTCGTCCAGCGCGAGGTACTCCTCCCACGGCTCGCTGCCCGTCGCCGCGGCCAGCTCCCGCACGAGCCTGTCCTCCAGGTCGGGGACGCGCTTGTCCTTCCAGATCTTGTCGGCGGTGCTGACCAGGAGGTCCTCGATCGTCACGTCGGGGCCGTCCCAGCTCGCATGGGTGGCGGCGAACCTGGCGAGGCCGGGCGCGAAGCCGTGCCGCAGGAGGAGGTCCCGGCCGGCCGCCTCGTGGGCCGATCCGGGCCCGGAGAGCTCCTCGGGGTGCAGGGTCTTGCCCACGTCGTGGGTCGCCGCACCGATGAGGACGGCGTCGCGGTCCACCGCCAGGTCCGGATACCGGTCCCCCACCCAGTCGGCCAGTTCGACCGCGACGTCGTGGACCGCGCGCAGGTGCGCCGCCAGACGGGGCGGCGCCTGGAGGCAGCGCAGGAGTTCCGCCACGACGGGCGGCAGCGGCCTCAGGGGCGGCTCCGCCGGGGCGTCGAGGGCACGGGACAGGGAGTCGTACGGCGTCGAAGTCATCCTGGTGACCGTACCGGTGCCGGGGTCAGCCGGTGGTGAGAGCTCGTTCGAGGGGTGTGCGCAGGCTGGGCCGAAAGCGCATGTCGCCGAGGAACGCGGTCAGCCGGGCGGTTTCGGCGGTGAGGGACCGCCGGAGTTCGGGGGTGGGGTGGGTGCCGGGCAGGAGGCGGGTGGTGATGCGGCCGTCGGGTCGTTGGGCCCAGCCGCCGATGACGTGGCCGTTCCACCAGAGGGTGGGGCCGATGTTGCCGTTCGCGTCGAACAGGTCGGGAATATGGCCGGGTTCGAGGTACCAGTCGCGGTGGCGCCAGCCCATGGGGGTGGGGTCGAGGCCGGGCAGCAGGGCGATGGCCGGCTCCGGCGCGGGCGGGGCGTCGAGGTGTTCGGGCAGGGCGTGTCCGGGCCCGCCGGACAGGTCGACGTCGAGGGCGGGGGTGCCGGCGAGGGCCCGGCGGGTGTCGGTGAGGGTCCAGCCGGTCCACCAGCGGACGTCCTCGGTCGTGGCGGGCCCGAACGCGGTGAGGTAGGCGGTGGCGAGCTCGGCCCGGGCCCGTTCGGCGGGGAGCTCGGCGTGGGGTTCGGCGAGGGTCCACCGGAACTGTGAGGAGGCCCAGCTGCCCAGGGGCCGGCCGCGCCGGATACGGCCCTCGCCGGCCGCGAGCCAGTCGGCGTCCCGGCCGAGCTGTTCGGCCGGCACCTTCAGCAGGCCGCGACGCTCGCGGGCCGCCACGGCGCGTGCGGTGGAGGCGTCGACCACGCCGGCGAGGGTGCGGGGGACGACGAACATGGTGCGCCGCACGCACAGCATCCGCACCGTGCAGGGCCACCAGCCGGTCTGCGACCTGCTCGGGCGTGGCCGCGCGCAGGGCGGGGGCGAGCAGGTGCCGGCTGGTGAGCAGCCGGCGCCGGTGCTCGTCGCTGAGGTGCGGTCGGGTCGGGCTCATGGCAGGGGGCCGGGCGGCGAACTGCCGCCGTGGGCGGGTCCTTTCGGCCGGGCGGGTGGGAGGACTGCGGAACGACCACCCCAGCGTGCACCCTCTTGCGGACAGCTTCCGTCCTTGATCAGGCGAAACGGCCGGCGCATGCAAAAGGCAGGAAGAGTGCTCTCCCTGCCACTTCCAAGCTATAGCCCACAGGGGGGCTTGCCGCAAGACCCCTGTCCCGGCGCAGAATCGTCGGCCGCAGCCGCGCATCACGGATCGCGGACCGATCGCGGAGGAAATGGGGACCAGGAGTGCGAGTGCTGTCGTCGTCGACGTACGGGGCGAGCGGAGCCGTCGGGCCGGCCACGACGGAGGGAGCGCGATGAGCGACCGCTACGTACTGGACCTCCGGGAGGCCGACGCGGCGCAGGTCGACGCCGTCGGCGGCAAGGCCGCCCACCTGGGCGTGCTGTCGCGGATCGACGGGGTCCGCGTCCCGGAGGGTTTCTGCGTGACGACGGACGCCTTCCGGCGGATCCTGCGGGAAGCTCCGGCCATCGAGGAGGCCATCGACCGGCTGGCGTGCGCGGACCCGCGCGATCGCGAGGCCCTCCGCACGCTCAGTGGGCAGGTCCGCCAGGCCATCGAGGAGGTCCCCGTCCCGGACGCCCTCGCGGCGCCGATCACCGACGCGCTCGCCCGGTTCGGTGAGGGGGCCGCCTACGCCGTCCGCTCCAGCGCGACGGCGGAGGACATGCCGTCCGCTTCCTTCGCCGGCCAGCAGGACACGTACCTGAACGTCGTCGGGCCGACGGCCGTCATCCGGCACATCAGCCGCTGCTGGGCCTCGCTGTTCACCGAGCGGGCCGTGGCGTACCGCCAGAGCCACGGCATCGACCACCGTACGGTCCACATGGCCGTCGTCGTGCAGCGGATGGTCTTCCCGCAGGCGGCCGGGGTCCTGTTCACCGCCGACCCCGTCACGGGTGATCGGACGGCCGCCACCGTGGAGGCGGGCTTCGGCCTCGGCGAGGCCCTGGTGTCGGGGCTGGTGAACCCGGACGTCTTCACGGTGCGCCGCGGCGAAGTCGTCGCCCGGGCGATCGCCGCCAAGGAGCGTGCCGTCCGCGCCCTCGCCGCCGGCGGTACGCGGGAGGTGGCGGTCGACGCGCGGCAGCAGCAGCGGCCGACGCTGACGGACGCGCAGGCCGTGCGGCTCGTCCGGCTCGGGCGGCGGATCGAAGCGCACTTCGGGCGCCCGCAGGACATCGAATGGTGCCTGGCCGACGGCGACTTCCACATCGTCCAGAGCCGGCCGATCACCACGCTCTTCCCGGTCCCCGTCCCCGGGCCCGAGAGCGGCGGGCACGACGACAACCGCGTCTACCTCTCCGTCGGCCACCAGCAGATGATGACCGACCCCATGAGGCCCCTGGGGCTCTCCGTGTGGCAGCTGACCGCCATGGCGCCGATGCCGGAGGCCGGCGGCCGGCTGTTCGTCGACGTCACCCGGCGCCTGGCCTCGCCCGCGAGCCGCGCGGCCCTCCTGGACGTCGTCGGGCGCGGCGACCCGCTGGTCAGGGATGCCCTGGAGACCGTCCTCGCCCGCGACGGCTTCCTCCCGTCGCTGCCCGAGTCCCCCGAGGCGGCTCCCGGCAGGCCGCCGGCGGACCGTGCGCCCGCCCCGATCGAGACCGATCCGGCCGTCGTCACCGAGCTGATCGAGCGCAGCCGGCGGTCCCTCGCCGCCCTGGAGCGGGACATCCGGACGAAGACCGGACCGGAACTGTTCGACTGTCTGCTGGACGCCTTCGAGGAGCACAAGCGGCTGCTCCGTGACCCGCAGAGCCTTCAGGTCATCATGGCGGGGATGGAGGCCACCTGGTGGCTCAACGACAACCTGCGGGCGTGGCTGGGCGAGAAGAACGCGGCCGACACGCTGACGCTGTCCGCCCCCGGCAACGTCACGTCGGAGATGGGACTGGCGCTGCTCGACGTCGCGGACGTGATCCGCCCGTGGCCGGAGGTGGTGGCGTTCCTGCGGGGCGTCGAGGACGACGGCTTCCTGGACGAGCTGGCGAAGCTTGCCGGCGGACCCCAGGCGCGCGACGCCATCGAGGCCTACCTCGGCCGGTACGGCATGCGCTGCGTCGGCGAGATCGACATCACGCGACCGCGCTGGCGCGAGCGCCCCGCCACGCTCGTGCCCGTGATCCTCGACCACGTCCGCAACTCCGGGCCGGGCGCCGCCGAACGGCGCTTCGCGCAGGGGCTGCGGGCGGCGCGGGAGAAGGAACGGGAAGTGCTGTCGCGGGTGCGGGCGCTGCCGGACGGGCAGCGCAAGGCCGCGGAGACCAAACGGATGATCGACCGGGTCAGGACGTTCATCGGGTACCGGGAGTACCCGAAGTACGCCATGGTCAGCCGCTTCTTCGTCTACAAGCAGGTCCTGGTGGAGGAGGCCGAGCGGCTCGTGCGGGCCGGGGTGCTCGCCGCGAAGGAGGACGCCTTCTACCTGACGTTCCCGGAGCTGCACGAGGCCGTACGCTCCCGCCGGGTGGACGACCGGCTCGTCCGGCAGCGCAAGGAAGCGTTCCGGTCGTACCAGGCGCTCACCCCGCCGCGTGTCCTCACGTCGGACGGCGAGGCCCTCAACGGGTCGTACCGGCGCGACGACGCACCGGCCGGCGCCCTCGTCGGCCTGCCCGTGTCCGCCGGGACCGTCGAGGGACGGGCCCGCGTCATCCTCGACATGGCCGACGCCGACCTCGAACCCGGCGACATCCTGGTCACGGTCTTCACGGACCCCAGCTGGTCGCCGCTGTTCGTCGGAATCACGGGCCTGGTGACGGAGGTGGGCGGCCTCATGACGCACGGCGCGGTGATCGCCCGGGAGTACGGCCTCCCGGCCGTCGTGGGCGTCGCCCGGGCCACCCGCCTGATCCGCGACGGCCAACGCATCCGCGTACACGGAACCGACGGCCACATCGAACTCCTGGACTGACCGGCCATCGGCACACCAGAATCGCCCTGTGACACGCCACGCCCACGAGGAAGCCGATCTGCTGGCGCTGGTCCGCCGCTATGTCACGCCCGAGCGCCGCTATCTCAAGCTCGGCGGCGGTGTGCTGCGCATGCGTGGGCATGACTACGACCGATTCGTGCGAGCTCTTGGTGAGGACGCACGACGCATCACCCCCGACGAGATCGCCACCCTTCTCGAGGGCGGGTGGCGTGAGCGGAGGACCGCCGCCTGGCTCATCGCTGTCGGGCGGCGGACCGAGTTCCGTGAGCGACTCGGGGAGCTCCTGCTGGCCGGCGAGGTGTGTTGCGCGGGGTCGGCGTACTGCGTGGCCCTCGCCGGCTTCGGCACACCGCGCGACGCCGATCTGCTGGCCGCCTACCTCGACCGCTACCTCCGTCGCCCCGACCTCACACGGTGGAACCCACCACCCACCTGAACCTGTTCCGCCAACTCTGCGCCTTCGTCGACGAATGCCGTCAGGGGCTCTGCCGTTGACCTGCCGGGAGGCATCTTCGTCGAGGGTGCCTCCTGAGCGGTGGGTTTGCGTGCTGCTGTGTCGGGGGTAAGGGCCCACGGCCGGCGGTCGGTTGTGAGTGCCCGGGCGGCGGTGCCGCTGCTGCTCGCGAGGGGGAGGCCATGGGGTGTGTGGTGGCTGCCGTTCGGGCGGCGGCTGTGGTCATCGCCACCTGGCTGGTGCTGTTCCTGCTGCTGCCGCTGCTGGCTTCGCTCCTGCCAGGCCCCCGGCCCCACGGCCCCGTCTGGTCCACGGTCCTCACCCTGTGGCTGCTCACGCTGCTCCTCGGGCCGCTGATCGCCTGCCTCGCGTTGCGCCGCTGGATCGCCGGGAGCCGGGCCGGGGCCCCGGAGGAACCACTCCCCCCTGGGCCGTACGCGCGAGCCCGGCAGGACACTCCCCGATCCGGCGGTGATACGGGGTGGTGGACGGACGCGTCACCACCCCCGCGGCCCGAGGAGCAGGGGGAACCGCAGGCCCCGCCTGCCGCGGAGGACCCGGACGCCGAGGCCCGGCGAGCCCGCGCGGAAGCCGAGCGGCAGCAGGCGGCAGCCGAGCGAGCCCGCGCGGACGCCGAGCGGAAGCAGAAGGAAGCCGAGCGGGTGCGGAAGGAAGCCGAGCGGGTGCGCAAAGAGGCAGCTCGACGGCGAGCGGCGCGCAATCGCCGGCTGCGTGAACAGGGTCGGCGGTACTGAGGAAAGGCCGGCCAGGGAAGGAACCCGGATCGGTCACCCCCCGTTTGGAACCCGTCCTTGCGGCCATACGAGTCGTCAACAGGGTTCAGCGACAACGTCGTTGCCGGGGGAGAGGGGGGACCGCCATGGCCACGCCCGAGGAAGACGGGCCCGTGTCCGTACGCGGCGCCGGGCCCGCGCGGCGGACCGGTCCGGGACGTGACGCGGTGCTCGCGCTCGGGCTGCTCGGCACCGGCGTCGCGGGTGCCGCCGCCTTCCTGAAGGCGGTGTCCGCGGAGGGCATCCGGCTTCCACTGGCCCCGATCGCCGCCCTGGCCGTCCTGCTGCTCGGCGTGCTCCTGGCGAAGTGGAGCCTCGCCCCCGCCCGGCGCCGGCCCCGCATTCCGCGGGCCGGCGGGACCGCGCAGGTACCGGCGGACCTTCCCGACATAGGCGGTGAGGCCCTCGACCACGCCGGGGCCGACGCCGACGGCTTCGAGCACACGGTGGCGGCCCTGTGCGCCCGCGACGGCTGCACCTCGGTGGAGGTGGTCGGCGGCGCGGGCGACCTGGGCGCCGACGTCGTCGCGACGGCGGCGGACGGCCGGCGCGTGGTGATCCAGTGCAAGCACTACGCGGAGGACCACCGGGTCGGCTCGCAGGACCTCCAGCGCTTCGGCGGTACCTGCTTCGCGGTCCACGAGGCCGATGTCGCCGTCATCGTGACGACCAGCTCCTTCACCGCGCCCGCCGCCGAATACGCCGACACGTGCGGCATCGTCCGCATCGACGGCGAGGCGCTCGCCGCCTGGACCGAACAGGAAACCCCTGCGCCCTGGGAGTCGGGCGCGAACGCCCCCGCCCCCGCCGCCGTTCCCCCGGGAGGCGCGGCGTGACGGGTCAGCGGGGGGCGGCGCGGGCGTGGAGCAGTACGGTCGTCCAGACGTACGGGCCCACGTACCGGACCTGGCCCCGGACGGTGTAGCCGGCGGGGAGCAGCCCGGGGGCGGGGGTCAGGCACAGCTCGTCACCCCGTCCGGGAACCGCTGAGACCTCCAGGTCCGGGAAGACCGGCTCGCGCGGGAGGTCCAGGGCGGTGGCCGCCTTGTAGAAGGCCTCCTTCGCCGAGAACACCACCGTGAGGAGCCGAGCGCCCACCGCGCCGCCCGTCAACCGGGCCAGCTCCGGCGGTGTGCAGACGAGCCCGGCCGCCTCCGGCGAGAGGCGGCCGACGCGTTCGACGTCCACCCCCACGGCGGAGACGTCCGGCCGGGCGGTCGCCAGGCACGAGGCGGCCGCGCCCCGGCAGTGGCTGACGGATCCCCGTACCCCCGCCGGGAACCGGGGGCGCCGGCCCTCGCGCAGCACGGGCCCCGTCCGGCCCAGCAGCCGCAGGGCGTCGGCGGCCGCGGCGCGCCCCGCCGCGAAGTCCCGCCGGCGGGCCGGCGGGACCCCCCGCATCAGCGCCCGCTCCTCGGGGTGCAGGCCCTCCCCGTCCGCGTCCCCCCGTACGCCCGGCAGCCGCAGGACGGCGATCACGCCCCGCGCGGGACGCACCGCGAGGACCTGCGTTCCCGTACCCCTCACGCTTTTATCCGGCTTTCATGGCGGCACCCCATCATCAGGAATCCGGACAGGCGGAACGCGGGCGGAACGGACGCGGAACGGAGGGAGAGGCCATGTCACGCGAGCATGCTCCACGCCGGGCCGTCGGCGGGTTCGAGCCCCAGCTCGTCCCGGAGCATGGTCCGGAGCTCCTGGAAGGCGCTGAGCGCCTCACCGCGCCGGCCCGACTCCCGCAGCGACTCGATCAGCGAGTGGTGGAACCACTCGTTGAAGGGGTGCGCGGCGACCAGGTCGCGCAGTTCGGGTACGACGTGGGTGTGACGGCCGCGGCGCATCTCCGCCTCGACGCGCACCTGGTGGGCCCGAACGCGCAGCTCCTCCAGGTACTGGACGTGGCCGGCCAGCACCCGCCCCGGGCGGACCGTGGCCAGGGCGCGGCCCCGCCACAGCGCCAGCCCCGCACCGCAGGCGGCCACGGCCTCGTCCACCCGGTCCGCGGCGAGCAGCCGCTCGCCCTCCCGGAACAGCCGCGTGAACCGGGTCGCGTCCAGCTGCTCGGGATCGATGTCCAGGAGGTAGCCGGACCGGCCGGTACGCACCAGCCGCTGCGAGGGCGACCCGAGGACCTCGTCGAGCTGGCGGCGCAGGTGGTAGACGTGCGTGCGCAGGGTGCTGAGCGCCCAGCGCGGCGGCCGCTCCTCCCACAGCTCGTCGACGAAGGTGTCGACCTCCACCACCCGGCCCGCCCGGAGCAGGAGCAGGGCCATCACCTTGTTCACCATCGGCCCGCGCAGGCTGTGGGGGGTGGTGCCCGCGGAGACTCCGAGAGCCCCGAGCACCGAGAAGCAGATCTGGCCGGCCACGGCTGCCAGCACCTCCGTCAGTCCGCCGGCGACACCGAGCGCATCGCCGTCCGAGGGCTGGAATACAAGCACGCGCGCGGGCCGCGGCCGGCGGCTCTGCCCCGCAAGAAGCGCACCGCTGCGCCTAAAGAGACATCCGTGCAGAAGGACAGAAAGGCGGGACCATGAACGAATCACCGCAGGTGCTCGTCGTCGGAGCCGGGCCGGTGGGGCTGGTGACGGGGATCGAACTGCTCCGGCGCGGCGTGCCGGTGCGCGTCGTCGACCGCTCCGAGCGCCCCAACCCCCATTCCAAGGCGATCGCCCTGTGGCCACGGGGCATCGAGGCCCTGGCCCGGTTCGGCGCCGCGGACGAACTGCACCGGCGCGGCCTGGTGCTGCGGGCCCAGAACTACCACGCGCGGGGCGAGCGGGTGGCCCGGCTGGCGTTCGGCGGGATGCGCCGCACGCGCTACCCGTACGCCCTGTCGATCCCGCAGCAGGAGACGGAGGCGGTCCTGCGGGACACCTTCCGGGCGCTGGGCGGGACGATCGAGTTCGGGACCTCCCTGACCTCCTTCACCCAGGACGCCGCCGGGGTGAGCGCCGAGCTGGAGACGGCGCGGGGCCGGGTGACGGAACGCTTCGGCTGGCTCGTGGGCTGCGACGGCGCGCACAGCAGGGTCCGCGAGGTCCTGGGGGTGCCCTTCCGGGGCGGTTCGTACCCCCAGCAGTTCCTCCTCGCCGACGGTCCGGCCCGTACCCCGCTGGCCCAGGACGAGGTCCACTACTTCATGTCGGCCGCCGGCGTGCTGGTGGTGGTCGGGCTGCCGGGCGGCATGTACCGGACGTTCGTCAGCGCCGCGCCCGACCTGGCGGTGGACGACCCCCGGGACGCCGTGCAGCGCGCGGCCTCCGAGCGGTGCCCCGTGCCGATCGAGCTGCTCGGCGAGCAGCGCACCGGTGTGTTCCGGGTGCACCGCAAGGTCGCCGACCGGCTGCGTTCCGGCCGGGTGCTGCTGGCGGGCGACGCCGCACACATCCACAGCCCGGCGGGCGGCCAGGGGCTGAACACCGGCATCGAGGACGCGGCTTCGCTGGCCTGGCGGCTGGCGGGGGTGCGTGAGGGCCGGTGGGGCGAGGAGGCGCTGGCGCGCTGGGAGGAGGAGCGGCTCACGGTCGCACGGGCCGTCGTCGGCGACACCGACCTCCAGACCCGGATGTGGACGATGAGCGGCTGGCGCGCCCGGGCCCGGGACGCGGCGCTGGGCGCCGCGGGGCGCGGCGGCCTCCTGGACCGCGTCGTCGTACCGCGCCAGGCCCAGCTGTCGTTCGCCCATCCCGGCCCGCGCCGGCGGGCCGGCCACCTGCGGACCGGGATGCGGCTGCCGGACGTACCGCTCGACGCCGGGAGCGGGCGCTGGCTGCGCGACGAGCTGGGCGACCCGGCGCCGCTGCTGCTGCTCTTCCCCGGAACGGGCAGGCACCGCAGGGACGTCGGGGGAGTGGCCGACATCTTCCGCAAGGCCCACGCGACCCTCCGGGTCACGGTGGTCGCCGACGCGGACGACATCGGTCACTCCCTGCTGAGGCTGGTCCGCCCGTGTGCCGTTCTCGTGCGGCCGGACGGGACGGTCGCCTCGCTGGGCGACCCGTTCCGTGACGTACTCCACTCAGAAGTACGGCATTTGACCGGAATGGCCGCTGGGGCACGGTAGTTGGGGGATGACATGGTTCTTCATTCGGAATTCACACGACTTCCCTTACCCGCCGTCCTGTTCGCCGACGGAGTCTTCGCCCACCCCGAGGGGAAGACCGTCCAGGGGGTGATCCGGCACAGTACGGTGCTCCGCCCCGTCGCGGTCGTCGACCGCTCCCACCCCCACGCGACCTCGGCGTCCGTGCTGCCGGGGACCGGCGTCCCGGTCGTCGGATCCGTCGCCGCGGCCATGAAGTACGGTCCCCGGGCCCTGGTGGTGGCGCTGACCGAATCCGATGTCTGCGAGTCGGTCGACGGGAAACTGCTGCACACGCCGAGGGAGCCGGGCGACCTGCCGGACCTGTGGTGGGATGAGATACGCACCGCCGTCCGCGCCGGCCTGCACGTCATTTCCTGTCTCCACGTGCAGCTGCGCGAAACGGAACTCGCGCACATGCTCGCGGAGGGCCAGCGCATCGTCGACGTGAGGCGGCCGTACGACGTACTGCCCAAATTCTCCGGACGGGTCCCCCGACGGCGCGCCCGACTGATTCACGTCGCCGGCAGCGACTGCGTCGTCGGAAAGCGCACCACCGCCCTCCAGATGCACCGGGAAGCCCTCTCCCGCGAGATCGACTCCGGCTACGTGGGAACCGGGCAGACGTGTCTGCTCGCCGGATGCACCGAAGGCGCGATCGTCGACCGGACACCGGTGTTCCAGGCGGCGGGCCTCGTCGAGCACCTGGTCCAGCAGGCCGACGCCCGCCACGACCTGCTGATCATCAAGGGCCAGGCGTCCGTGATGCACCCGGCGTTCGGCGGCCTGGCGACCGCGATCCTCCAGGGCTCGCGGCCCGACGCGGTCGTCTTCGCGCACGACCCGCAGCGCGCCTCGCGCTACCACTGGGACCACCTGCCGCTCGCCGACCTGGAGACGGAGATCCGCACGGTCGAGGCCCTCGGCGGCGCCCCCGTCGCGGGCATCGCCACCCGCGGCCGCGACAACGTACGCCGGCTCCGCCCTCTGGGACTGCCCGTCGCCGACGTCCTCGACGGCGACGGGGCGGCGGTCCTGCTGGACGCCGCCGAGGCGGCGTGGTCCGCACCGCGCGGGGCGGTCCGGGCGGGGGGCGTGTGAAGGGAGTGAGGGGAGCGAAGCAGGTGGAGGTGGCGCTGCGCGCGGTGGCGTCCTTCGCCGAATGCCCGACCTGGGACCCCGCCGACGGAACCCTGCTGTGGGTCGACATGAACCGCTGCGAGGTGCACCGGCTGTGCCCCTCGGGCGGAGCCGGGACGGTCCTGCGGTTCGACCAGCCCGTCGCCGCGGCCAAGCCCCGGGCCGGCGGCGGCCTGGTGCTCAGCATGCGCGACGGGGTGGCGGTCCGCGACCCCGACGGGACGCTGCGTCCGCTCACCGACTGGTCGGCCGAGGGGGTACGGGGCAACGACGCGGGCGTCGACGCGCGGGGCCGCCTCTGGGTCGGGACCATCGCCGGCCCGTCCGCCCCCGGCTGGCTGGGCCGCGTCTCCCCCGGGGGCGCCACCCACCGCGCGCTGTCCGGCACCCGCCTGAGCAACGGCATCGCCTGGAGCCCCGACGGAGGGCGGCTGTACTTCGTCGACACCCCCACGTGCCGCATCGACGTGCTCGACTACGACCCCGCCACGGGGGAGGCCCGCGGCCCGCGTCCGTTCGTCGAGCTGACCGGCACGGCCGGCGTGCCCGACGGCCTGTGCGTCGACAGCGACGGCGGGGTGTGGGTGGCCCTCTTCCGCGGCGGCGCGGTCCGCCGCTACACGCCCGGGGGCACGCTCGACCGGGAGATCCGCTTCCCCGCCGCGCTGACCACGGCGTGCGGCTTCGGCGGGGCGGACCTGACCGACCTCTACGTCACCACGGCCCGGCGCGCGCCCGAGTACGACGAACCGCTCGCGGGCAGCGTGTTCGTCGTGCCCGGCGCCGGCCAGGGCCCGGCCCCCACGGCGTTCGCCGGCTGAGGACGGTCACGGGGCGGCCGCCGCGGCGTCGGGCTCCGGCCGGGCGGCTCGGGGGGCGCGGGCGAAGGCCCGGGAGACCTCGACGAGCCACCGCACGTCGGCGGAGAAGTCCAGGTCGTCCGGGCCCATCGCCGGCCCGGGCGCGGAGCCGTCCGCCCGGCCCCGCCCGTCCGCCCAACCCTCCCCGTCTGCCCAACCCTCCCCGTCCGCCCGGCCCTCCCCGGCCCGCGCCGCGAGGGCGGCGGCGATGCGCGCGGCCTCCCACCGGGCCCGCTCCCCGACGTTCCCGTCGGGTCCCGGGGCGGGTCCCAGGCCCGGGGAGACCCATCCGCCCAGGGCCAGGCAGCCGTCCCGGATCTCGATCACCCGCCGGTGCAGGCGGAACCGCAGGTCCCACAGGGCGAACAGGTCGCTGCGGGGAGCGGGCTGCAGGGAGGTCTCGGGGTGGGCGCGGTAGAGGGCGTACCAGAGCGGGCGCAGCCGGCGGAACCGCCGGTAGTCGGCCCACCAGGCCCGTACCGCCTCCACGCGCGGGCCCCACAACGGCGCCGTCCACCCGACGGTGTTCAGGGTCAGCCCGACGGTCAGACAGGTGCGGATGACGTCCGCGGAGGCGGCCGGGTCCCAGCCGTGGTGCACGAGGAAGATGTCCGCGAACCGGCCCAGGGAGTAGACGAGGTCGAGGCAGGCGCCGACCGCCGCGGTCCGCAGCCCGCGGCGGAGCCAGACGTCCTCGGTCAGCCGGGCGTAGAACCGGCAGGCCCTCGCCACGACGGCCTTCCCGAGGGTGAAGGCCGTGAGGTAGACGACCTGGTAGGCCACGAAGTACGGCTGCTCCCGGGGGTGCGCGAACGTGTTCCGCGGGTGGCCGTGCAGCAGGGCGAGCCCGAAGAGGACGGCCATGGCGGCCGGCACGCAGGCCAGCAGGGCGAGCCGGCGGCGCGCGCGGGCGCGGGCTTCCGCCCTCGGGTGCAGCCAGTGGATGAGCAGCACCTGCTGGCAGGCGATCGCCGCGATGATCCACATCTGGACGGACACGTTGTACCAGGTGACCGTGCCGAAGAGCTTCCCCGTCAGGTGGGCGGGCGTGGACATGGCCAGGTACATCCCCTGGCAGCCGAAGGACGCGCACAGCGCGACCAGCGCCGGCTCCCGGCCGCGCCGGAGCACCGGCGGGAGGGTACGGACGAAGGCGAACCAGCAGACCAGGGCGCCCAGCGGGTAGCGGACACTGTTCATGTCCGGCCCCGGCGGCGCCAGTCGAGGGAACCCTGGATCCGGCCGAGCACCCCGTCCGCCTCGGCGGCGGCCGTGCCGGGCTGCGAGCGCAGTCCCTCGCCGAGGAGGAACGCCATCACCTCGGCCTCCCGCTCCTGGCTGTCGGTGTAGGTGTCCCGGCACAGCAGGTCCTGTACGAGCGAGGGATCGAGGTCCGGGAAGAGCGTGGCGACGGCGGACGCGTCGGCGGTACCGCTGCGGTGGCCGCACACCATGTGCGCGAGCTCGTGGGCGATGATGTGCTCCTGGTGGTGGCGGCTGGTGTGCTGCTCGTAGACGACGTAGTCGGCGTCCGAGAAGGCCAGCCACAGCCCGCAGGGGCCGGACGCGCCCAGGGGCATGGGCAGCAGGTGGATGGGCCGGCCCCGGGAACCGCTGAGGTGGTCGCACAGGGCCATGAGGTCGTAGGAGCGGGGCAGCCCGAAGGACGCCAGCCGCTGCCGGCTCTCGCGGCGCAGCGCCCGTAAGCCGCCGCGGCGCCGGATCCGCTGGGGGAATCGCACGGCTGGTCTACTCCCCGGCACCCGCCGGGGCGCCGGCGTCTCTGTCCTCCGGGCCTTCGGCCGTCCCGCCGGCCGCCCGGCCCGACTGCCCGCGCGAGGCCGCCGAGTGCAGCAGGCTGACCTCGCGGATGATGCGCGCCAGGTGCTTGCGGCCGGAGTCGTCCATGCTCATCGCCCGCAGCGCGATGTCACGGACGTCGGCGTTGCCCATGGCCGAGGCGAGGGCGAGCTGCGCGTCGACCCGCTCGGTGGTGTCGTCGTCGAAGAAGTACGCGGCGGGCACGCGGAAGAACGCCGCCAGCGCCTCCAGGTGCCGCTTGGTGGGGTTGTCGCGCAGCCCGGTGCGCAGCTGCCAGACGTACGTCTTGGAGAACGTGCCGCCGCTCAGCCCGCTGCACCCACGGGCGACTTCGTCGTAGGTGTACTCCCGGCCGTTGGTGCGGATGGTCCTGAAGAGTGTGTCGACCTTGTCTGCCAAAGAGGGCATCAACGTTCCTTCTCGTCCGCCAGCGTGAACCGTCAAGGTGACGGCGTCCTATCGTAGTTGACAGCCCCCCAGGTCGCACCTACGGTCGGATCGTCAGCTGAAATGAACGCACGGGTGGATACCGGCAGCCGTCGACAGTCGGCCGGTCGGTACGGGGTCCGGCTGGGGGAATTCGCGTGGGAAACGTCTCTGTGTCCGACCAACGCGGCGCACACCGTGCGCCGCCGGACCGCTTACGGTCCGCGGAGCCGGGGACGCACGGGCGGGCCCCCGGCGACGACTGCTGCGGCCGGCTGGCCCGCGACGTCCACGACCACCTCGGGGGCAGCCTCGCCCTGGCCCTCCGCCACCTGGAGCTGTACCGGGTCAAGACCCGTGGCGCGGAAGCGGATCCGGGTGCCGAACGGCACCTCACGGCGGTCCACGACGCCCTGCGGGAGGCCACCGCACTGACCCGAGGCCTGGTGGCCGGGCTGCGCGGCGCCGGCGCCACCGCGGACGACGGCCTGGGGGAAGCGCTGCGCCGCCAGGTGGACCGGCTCAACCTGGCCGCGATCCCCGTCCGGCTGACGGTGGAGGGCGACGAGGCGCGGGTGCCGGCCGCCCACCGCCGCGAGATCGCCCTCGTCGTCGGGGAGTTCCTGCGCAACTCCTTCGGCCACGCCGATCCGCGGACCGTCACGATCGCCGTACGGATCTCTGGCCGCCGCCTGTCGCTCCGGGCCGCCGACGACGGCCGCGGCTTCCGCCCCGGCGCCCCGGGGGCCCCCGGCGGCCCCGGCGGCCACCGGGGCGGACTCACCGCCATGCGCGAACGGGTGGCCCGACTGGGCGGGCGCTGCCTGCTCCTCAGCGCTCCGCGCAAGGGCACCCGGCTGCTGCTGTGGGTGCCGCTGACCTGCGGCCACGGACCGCACCCGGGTGAGGGGGAGGCATGGAAACCATTCGCATCCTGATGGCGGACGACCACACCCTGCTGCGCGACGCCCTGGCCGAACTCCTCGGCACCGAGGACGACTTCGAGGTGGTCGGGCAGGCCGGGGACGTGGCCGAGACCCTGCGCCTGGCCGCCGAACTCCAGCCCCGCGTCCTCCTCCTGGACATCGAGATGCCCGGCAACCACGACCCGGCCGCCACCGTCCGGCAGCTGCGCCGGGCCGCGCCGCAGACCCAGGTCCTGGTCCTGACCATGCACGACGACCCCGGACTGGTCCAGGCGTTGCTGCCGCTGGGCATCCGGGGGTTCCTGCACAAGACCGTGAGCCACCAGTCGCTGGCCGGCACCGTGCGCGACGTCTGCGCCGGCGGCGGCCGGGTCACCATCTCGCTCTCCGCCCGGAGCCTGGCCGCCCCCGCCCCCGCGGAGATCGCGCCGCTCTCGGTCCGCGAGACGCAGGTCATGGAGCTCGCCGCCGGCGGACTGAGCAACTACCGCATCGCCCGCCGGCTCGACATCGCCGAGGGGACCGTCAAACGCCACATGCGCAACATCTTCGACAAGCTGGACGCCGGGTCCCGGGTGGAGGCGGCCAACAAGGCGGTGGAGCGCGGCCTGATCGCCCCTCCGGTGACCGCCCCCGGCGGACTGCGGACCACCCGGCACCTGCGCGACGCCACACTCGGTACCCCGCGCGCCCTGCCGGAGGCCGCCCTGCGCTAGCGCCGGCCGGCCACCCGCCACCCGGCCACCCGGCCACCGGCCACCCCGCCACCCGGCCGCGCTCCGGAGGCCGGGACGCGGCCGGGGCGGCTGCTCACACGCCCATGCCGATGCCGCCGCCCACCGGCAGCACCGCCCCGGTGATGTACCCGGCCCCCTCCGAGGCGAGGAACCGGACCGCCGCGGCGACCTCCTCGGGCGTACCCGGCCGGCGCAGCGGTGTCATCGCCATGCACTCCTTCATCCGCCGCTCCGTCAACCCGCTCGTCATGTCCGTGTCGATGATCCCCGGCGCCACCAGGTTCACCGTGATGCCGCGCGGACCCAGCTCCCAGGCGAGCGAGCGGGCGAACCCCAGCAGAGCGGTCTTCGTCGCGGCGTAGTTGGTCTGCCCGGGGGAGCCCAGGAACCCCAGCGCCGACGACACCAGGACGATCCGGCCCCGGCGCGCGGCGAGCATGTCGCCCGCCGCGGCCCGCACCGTACGGAACACGCCCTTCAGGTTCGTCGCCACCACCTCGTCGAACGCGGCGTCGTCCATGCGGAGCAGCAGCGTGTCCCGGGTGATCCCCGCGTTGGCCACCAGCACCTCCACCGGGCCCTGCCGCTCCGCGACGGCGGCGAACGCGGCCCGTACCGAGGCGTCGTCGGTCACGTCGCAGCGCACCCCGAGGAGCCCCTCCGGCGGCGTCCCGGTCCGGTGGCCGACCGCCACCCGGTCCCCGTCGGCGGCCAGGGCTCGCGCCACGGCCAGACCGATCCCCCTGTTGCCCCCGGTGACGAAGACGGAACGTGACATGTGTTGTTCTCCTTCCGGAAGACCGGGCGCCCCGCCCGGCCTCGTGAACGGCGCGAAGGTCATCGCGCCGGGGACTCCACCAGCAGGCACGACCAGGTGAAGCCGGCCCCCGCGCTGAAGACGAGGGCGGCGGACCCGGGCGCGGGCAGCCCCCGGGCCGTCAGTTCGGCGATCCCGGCGACCGCGTCACCGGCGCCCAGGTGCCCGGTCTCCCGGCCGGGGTCGAGCAGCCGCGCCCCGCCCACCAGCTCCGCGAGGACCGGCAGCCACGACTCGGCCAGCGTCTTCGCGCCGAAGCGGGGCAGCACCACATGGGTCAGCCGCGGGTCCCGTCCGTCCATGCCGCCGTCGGCCAGCGCCTGCGCGACGACCGCGCGGACGGCCCGCCGGTTGGACGTGGTGAACGGCAGCATCCCGTGGGCGCTCAGGTAGGCCCGCTTGGTGGCGCGCATGTCGACCCGGTCGCGGTACCCGCGGGCGACCGGCGAGAAGGGGTCCGCGCCGCGGTGCATCTCCTCCAGCAGGGGGTCCGCGACCGTCGCGACCGACCGCAGCAGCAGCACGTCACCGTCCGCGGCGGGCCGGCGCAGCAGCACGGCCGTACCCGCGTCGCCGTACGCCACCCCGAAGTCGCCCGCCCAGCGGTCGAAGCCGGGCCCGGCGAAGCGGTCCCCCGTCGTCACCAGGCCCAGTCGCGGCCGGGACGGGGGAGAGGACTCGGGCGAGGCCAGCCACGCCATGACCAGCCCGATGGCGGCGGCGCCGCCGTTGCACACCTGCTGGATGCCCACCGGCAGCGCCCGCAGGGCGCCGAGCCGGCGGGCGACGTAATGGGCCGGCGACCACAGGTCGTGCCCCTGGTAGTACATCCACGCGTGCGCCAGCACGTCCAGCTCACCCGCGTCCGGACCCGCCGCCGCCAGCACCCGGCGGGCCGCGAGGACCGCGGCGTCGGGCGGGGCGACGTCCCCCGCGTCCGGCACGCTCTCATGCCCCAGGGCCACCGCGTCCCGGCTGCGCAACCGCCCCGCGGCGACCGCGTCCGAGGCGCGGGAGCGCCCCTCCGGCAGCCACAACCCGGCCGTCACGATGCCCACCGGCTCGGTCGGTCTCATCCCCGCGCCCCCTCCGTACGTCGGATCGTCCTCACGTCCGGAACGCTCGGGCCCCCCGATGAAAGTGCGGGCAAAAACCGGCCGGAAACCCCCGCCGCCGGACCGAACACCCCCATGGGCATACGGCCCGCACCCTCGCGGAGGCACCCCCCTATGTCACTTTCGGAGTGCTTGCCGCTGCCTCCACGCCTGGGATTGGCTGGTTGAGGCCGCAGCGGAGACGCACAGAACTCCGGCTGCGACCTCCCACACCAGCGAACCGAAGGGCAGGCAGATGAACGACACGGAGATGTCCGAGGACCGCCGCGCACAGGTCCGGGCCATCGTGGCGGACGTGCTCGAAGCGGACCCGGACGCCCTGACCGACGAGAGCAGCTTCGCCGACGACTTCGACGCGGACTCGCTGCTGGTCATCGAGATCTACGCACGGTTCGAGCGCGACCTCGGCATCCGGATCCCGAAGGAGGACCTCGTCGAGCTCGACGAACTCCCCAGCGCCTACCGCCTCGTCGCCAAGCACAGCACTCCGGAGGCGCTGGGTGTCTGACGAGGCCTCCGCCACCGGGCGCAGGGTCGTCGTCACCGGACTCGGCGCGGTGAGCAGCCTGGGGCTCGGCGCCCGCGCGCTCACCGCGGCGGTCCGGGCCGGACGCAGCGGCATCGGCCCGATCGCACAGTTCGACGGGACCGGCTTCGAGCAGGTCCTCGCCGGTGAAGTGCGCGGCTTCCACCCGGAGATGCACCTACGGGGAACCGACCCCGCGCGCTGGGGCCGCAGCGGCCGCTTCGCCGCCGCGGCCGCGCGGATGGCGGTCACCGACGCCGCGGCCGATCCGGCGGCCCTGGCGGCCGGAAACACGGCGAGCTGCTTCGGGACGACCAACGGCGAGTCCCTGGAACTGGAAGGACTGACCCGGCAATGGGTCGACGACGGCCTCGCCGCGCTCGACCCGCTGCCCGCCGGCCGGGCCGACGCCGGACGGATCGCCGCCGCCGTCAGCGCCGAACTCGACCTGAGCGGCGAGTCCGTCACCCTCGGCACCGCCTGCGCCGCGGGCAACTACGCCATCGGCTACGGCTACGACCTGGTCCGCACCGGAGAGGCCGACGCCGCGCTGTGCGGCGGGGCCGACGCCTCCAACCGGGCCACCCACGCCGGCTTCCACCGCCTCGGAGCCCTCGCCGAGGACGTCCCCCGGCCCTTCGACCTGCACCGCGACGGCATCGTCACCGCGGAGGGCGGCGCGGCGCTGCTCCTGGAACCCCTCGAAACGGCCCTGGCGCGCGGGGCCCGGATCTACGCCGAGGTCCTCGGGTACGGCATGACCTGCGACGCCGCCCACATGACCAACCCCGACGCCGCGTCGATCGCCGAGTGCATCCGGCGCGCCCACCACAACGCCGGCGTCAAGCCCGGCGACGTCGACTACATCTGCGCACACGGCACCGGCACCAAGGCGAACGACTCCACGGAGACGGCCGCCGTGCGCGAGGTGTTCACCGACGGCCCGCCACCGATCAGCTCCGTCAAGTCCATGCTCGGACACACCATGGGAGCGGCGGCCGGCTTCGGGGCCCTGGTGTGCTGCGCCGCCCTGTCCGAAGGGTTCCTCCCGCCGACCGCCACGCTGCGCCGGCTGGATCCGGCACTGGGACCGGGACTCGACTGCGTCCCGGGAAGGGGCCGGGACGCCCGGCCGCGCATCGTACAGAACCACGGCTTCGCCTTCGGCGGGAACAACGCCGTGACGATCTTCGGAGAGTTCACCGGATGAGCATCGTGGACGACCAGCGGCGTCCGGCCGCCACCTCGCGGACGGTGGTCCCCCTGGCCCTGGACAGCGCCGGCGTGATCAGCGCGGCCGGGCCCGGACTGGGCCCCCTCGCCGACGCCCTGCGGCGCGCGGCGGCGGCCGGCGGACGGCCGCCCGCCGCCCGGGACGCGGAGGACTACCCGCCGCTCACCCTGCGACCGGCCGACTTCGAGCCCGCCGACCTCCTCGGCACCAAGGGGCTGAGCCGGCTCACACGTGCCGAACACCTCGGCATGGCCGCCGCCACCCTGGCGCTCGAACCGCTCCCCGACCGCTCCGGGACCGGCCTGGTCCTCGGCAGCGCACTCGGCAGCAGCGGCGGCATCGCCCGCTTCAACCGGGACACCTTCGTCCGGGAGCGCCCCGACATGGTGAACCCGTCGGACTTCCCGGGCACCCTCATGAACGCGGTCGCGGGACGCACGGCCATCCGCCACGGGCTCACCGACGCGAACGCCACCGTCTCGGGCGGCCCCCTGGCCTCCCTGCACGCGCTGCGCTTCGCCCGCAACGCCCTGGCGGGCGGCCACGCACGCCGGATGCTGGGCGGAGGCGTGGAGGAACTGTCACCCCACAGCGCCTGGGCGTGGCACCGCAGCGGAGCGCTCGCGCCGGGGACCGCGCTCGGCGAAGGCGCGGCGGTGTTCGCCCTGCGCCCCCTCCCGGCGGACACCCCCGGCGAGCGCCCCCTCGCCCTCCTCATGGCCGTCGCCACCGGCTTCGCCGCGGGCGGCCCCCTCGCCGCCGCCCGCCGCCTCACCGCCTGCGTACGGGACGCGCTCGCCCGCAGCGGGGTCGCGGCCGCCGACGTCGCCGTCGTCGCACCCGGCGCGGCCGGCCGGCGGGGCTGGGCGGCCGTGGAGCGGCGCGCCCTCCGCGCGGCGCTCGACGGCCCCGACGGAACGGACGGCTCCGACGGCTCCGTCGGCACCGGGGGCCGGTACCTGCTGTGCGTACGGGAGGTGCTCGGCGAGACCCACGGCGCGAGCGCCGCCCTCCAGGTGGCGGCCGTCCTCGCCCGCTGGCACGACCCCCACCTCGACACCCGCCGCGAACGGGCCGCGCTCGTCACCTCGGTCGGCCCGGACGGCTCGGTCGGCTGCGCCGTCCTGCTGCACCCGCACGCCGGCGGCTGAGCCACCCCGCCAAACCCCTCTCGATTCCCCGATCCACCGAGCCACCACCACGTGAGGACGTACCCTCCCCATGCGCTACCGCTACCTCGGCCGCACCGGCCTCCAGGTCTCCGAGCTGTCCTTCGGCGCCGCCACCCTCGGCACCCCCGGCGCGTTCGGCGCGCTGCCCGGCGCGAACTGGTCCCAGTTCGGCGTCAACGCGGGCGACGACGCCGTACGCCTCGTCCACGCCTGCCACGACGCGGGCGTCAACTTCTTCGACACCGCCGACGTCTACCGGGACGGCGAGTGCGAGGAACTGCTCGGCCTGGCACTGAAGGACCGCCGGGACAAGGCCGTCATCGCCACCAAGGTCCGCTTCCGCACCGACCCCGACGACATCAACGCGGCCGGCTCCTCCCGCCACCACCTGGTCCGCGCCGTCGAAGCGAGCCTGCGCCGCCTCGGCACCGACTACATCGACGTGCTCTACCTCCACGGCACCGACCCCCGCACCTCCCTGGAGGAGACCCTCGGGACCCTCGACGACCTGGTGCGCGCGGGAAAGCTGCGCTACACCGGCTGCTCGAACTTCCCCGGCTGGCAGCTGATGAAGGCGCTCGACCTCTCCGACCGCCGCAACCTCGTCCGCTTCGCCGCCTACCAGGGCTACTACAACCTCGGGGCCCGCGAGCTGGAGCACGAGATCGTGCCCGCCGCCGCCGACCAGGGCGTGGGCGTCACCGTCTGGAGCCCGCTGGCAGGCGGCTTCTTCACCGGCAAGTACCGGCGCGGACAGGACGTGTCGCCGGAATTCCGGCTGGCGCACGAGGGCCCCGCCTCCATCGCGCCGCTCACCGACCGCGAGCAGGCCTACGACGTGGTGGAGGTGCTCGACGGCATCGCCCGCGACCGCGGCGTCTCGATCGCCCAGGTCGCCCTCAACTGGGTGCTGAGCAAGCCCGCCGTGACGTCGGTGGTCTTCGGCGCCAGCCGCCCCGACCAGCTCCGGGACAACCTCGGCACCGTCGAGTGGGAGCTCACCACCGAGGAGCGGCAGCGGCTCGACGCGGCGAGCGACCGCCCCGCGCCCTACCCGTACTGGCACATGCGGGCGATCGCCGGCGACCGCAACCTCCCCGGAGACCTCTAGGACCCGGGCCGCCGCCCCCTCCGGACCTGTCCGCCCCCTCCGGACCAGTCCGGCCCCGACCGCGGCCCGCCCACCCCACCGTTCCGCCCCGAGTCCGACCCAGGAGCACACCCGTGCCCATAGCCGTCATCGCCCTGTCCCTCAGCGGCTTCGCCATCGGCGTCGCCGAGTTCGTCATCGCCGGCATCCTCCCCGACATCGGAGCCGACCTCTCCGTCTCCGTCCCCACCGCGGGACTCCTGGTGTCCGGGTACGCCCTCGGTGTGGTCGTCGGCGCCCCCGGCCTCACCGTGCTGTGCGCCCGCACCGAACGCCGGAGCCTGCTGATCCGGCTCATGCTGCTCTTCCTCGCCGGCACGGTCCTTTCCGCCCTCGCCCCCGACTACGGGCTGCTGATAACGGGCCGGGTGCTGTCCGCCCTCGCCCACGGCGCGTTCTTCGGCGTCGCGATGGTCGTCGCCGCCGACCTCGTTCCCGCGGACCGCAAGGGCCGCGCCGTGTCGATGGTCGCCGCCGGCCTCACCCTCTCCACGATCCTCGGCGTCCCGGCCGGCACCTTCATCGGCCAGCACTTCGGCTGGCGCTGGGCGTTCTGGATGGTCGCGCTCTTCGCCGCCGCGGGCCTGGCGGGCATCGCCTCGCTCGTCCCCCGCACCCCGGCGCCCGCGAGCACGGGGCTGCGCTCCGAACTGGCGGTGCTGCGCCGCCCGGAGGTCCTGCTGGTCCTGCTCACCACCGTGCTCGGCTTCGGCGGCGTCATGACCTCCTACACCTATATCGCCGAGATGGTCACCCGGGTCACCGGCTTCACCGACGACGCCGTCACCCTGATCATGGTGCTCTTCGGCGTCGGCATGTTCGCCGGCAACCTGGCCGGCGGCCGGATCGCGGACCGCGCCCCCAGGGCCGCCCTGTGCGGTGCGCTGGCCCTGCTGACCCTCGTGCTCGGCGCGTTCACCTTCACGGTGCACGACAAGGCCGCCACCTGCGTGACCGTCTTCCTCTTCGGCGCGGCCACCTTCGCCACCATCGCCCCGCTCCAGATGCGCATCATGGCCAAGGCCGACGGCGCCCCCACCCTCGCCTCGGCCTCCAACATCGCGGCCTTCAACCTCGCCAACGCCGCCGGCCCCCTGCTCGGCGGCAGGATCATCGCCGCCGGCCTCGGCTACCCCGCCCTCAACTGGGCCGGGGCCCTCGTCACCCTCGCCGGACTCCTCCTCGCCGGCCTGGGCGTGGCGGCGGAGCGCAAGGAGCGCGCCGCCACCCCGGCCCCGCACCACCCGACGGCGGCGCCGCTGCCCTCGTCCCGACGCCCCTGAACCGGAAGGAAGCCCCCGTGGGAACGCCCACCGCCACCCTCACCTACGACCGGACCGTGTCGCGCTCGCTCGTCCACCGCTGGGCCCTGTCCGAGGTGTTCCTCACCGACTCCGTCGCCACCGGCGAGGGCGCCTTCACCGCCGCGGCGCAACTGCCGCTCTCCCACGCCCACTACCGGGACCATGCACCGGGACGCGGTCTCCACGACGCGCTCCTCGTCCTGGAGAGCTGCCGCCAGGCCGTCACCTACGCCTCGCACCTCCACGAGGGGGTGCCGCGCGACACCACGTTCATGGTCACGTCCTGGACGCTCGACATCACCGATCCGGAAGCGCTCCGGTGCGGCGACCGGCCCGGGGAACTGCGCATGGACGCGGAGGTCACCGTCCGCGCCCGGCGCGGCGGACGGCTGCGCCGGCTGGCCTTCGCCATGGACCTCGTACTCGACGGCCGCGCCCTGGGCCGGCTCACCATGGACGTCAACTGCACCCCCACGGACCAGTACCACGCCCTGCGCCACATGCAGCGGGGCACCACCGTCCCCACCGCGTTCACCCTGCCCGCCCTGCCCCACGGAGCACCGGTCGACCCGGCCCGGGTCCGCCGGCTCGACCCGGCCAACGCCGTCCTCGACGCCGCCCGCCTGGCCCCGGCCTCCCTGACCGCGCTGCTCAGCCCCCGTACGTTCGGCAACCGCAGCATGTACGACCACCCGTACGACCACGTCCCGGCCATGGTCTTCAGCGAGGCGGCACGCCAGTGCGCCCTGCTGCTCGACCCGGAACGCGGCACCGCACGGGTGCTCCGGCTGCACGGGCGCTTCCTGAAGTTCGCGGAACTGGACGAGGAAGTGCGCCTGACCGCCGTATGCGAGGAGGGCGCCGGCCCGGGGGCGTTCCGCATGGACGCCGTCCAGCGGGACGAAACCGTGGCGGAGCTGCACGTGACCCTGGGCTGACCCCCGCCCCCTTCCCCCTCCCTTCCTCCCTCCTCCCTCCCGGAGTGCTCCATGACCACGGCACTGCCGACGTCCACGCGCGCCGTCGCCTTCTTCGACGTCGACGAGACGCTCACCACCGTCAAGACCATGTTCGACTTCTACGACTTCTTCCTCGAAGCCGTCGGACACACCCCGCAGGAACAGCGCAGGCTCCGGCAGCAGGCCCGCGACCTGCTGAACCCCGGCATGCCCCGCGAACAGGGCAACCGGCTCTTCTACCGCCGCTTCGCCGGCTACGCCGCCGACCGGGCGGCGGCCGCCGGCCGGGCCTGGTTCGCCCGTCACCAGCGGCAGGGCGGCCTGTTCCACCAGGACGTCCTCGCGGCGCTCGCGGCCCATCAGGAACGCGGCCTGGCCACCGTGCTCGTCTCCGGCTCCTTCCCCGCCGCCCTCGACCCCGTCGCCGCCCACGTCGGCGCCGACGCCGTGCTGTGCACGCGCCCGGAGATCGTGGACGGCGTGTACACCGGGGAGGTGCTGTCCACGATGATCGGCGACGCCAAGACCCGCGCCGCCCGCGAGCTCCTGGCCGAGCACGGCATCGGCCCCGAGCGGTGCCACGCCTACGGCGACCACGTCTCGGACCTGGGGATGCTCCGCCTCGTCGGCCACCCGGTCGTCGTCGGCGACCACCCGGAACTCCTCGCGGAAGCCGGCCTGCACGGCTGGCACCACCTGCCGGGCACCGCGGCCTGACGGCCGCAGGCGGCGACGAGGGTGTCGAGCGCGTCAAGCAGACCCCCACAAGGCCTGAAGGAACGCGTTGGCTAACGTGGGGTGCGGCGGACTCGCCCCACGTTCGAAGAAGAAGACATGCACATCCTCGCGGACCCCCACCACTCCGGTCTCTCGGTCCTCGCCCGCGAACTGCTTGAGCGCACCGGGCGCCGCAAGGAGCCCGCAGGCACCCGGACTCCGACGGAGCTGCTGCGCGTACCCGACCGCACCGGCCGGCAGGTCCCGGCCCCGCTGGAGCTCGTGATCGCACGCGAGGGCTTCGCCCAGAAGTACGGCGGGCTGCGCCACACGGTGCGGCGCAGCACCCCGGGAGGGCCCCCGGAGCAGCGGGAGAGCGCCTCGGAGTGGAGCTGGGACCTGGACACGGGCGTGTGGCGGGATCCGGCGGGGGGCTGGTACTTCGAGTGGACCGGAGAGCTCGTGTCCAGCCCGGTCCGCTACCTCGCCCACACCGACGGACGCGTGGGGGTCGAGGTCGGCGACGGGGTGTTCCGGGAGATCGCCTCCTCGGCCACGCACCTGATCGAGTCCCACGCCGTCATGGACTCGGTCGCGGGATGGGACCCCTGGCCGATCGAACCCGACGGCCACGACGTGGTCCGCCGCCTGGACGGCCTCACCGAGGTCGCCGAAGCGTCGGGGCCGATGCTGCGCTGGTGGACGTCCGACACGGTCGCGGTCATGGAGTTCCGCGAATGGAGCAACCAAGTCCCCCGCGCGTGCAGGGCGTTCCTCTGGTCACGTGGCGAGGAGGGACACCGCCGGCTGCGCGCGGCCACCCGCGCGGCCCGGGCCGACACCGGCCCCCAGTAGCCCCGTGCGTGCAACCGTCCTGGGGCGGTTCGCGTGTTTCCTCCCGTAGAGATGATCAACGGTGAGGAGACGATGTGAAGTCCGTGGCAAGCCGTCCGTCCCGGCGTACGGTCCTGGCCCTCGGCAGCGGAGGCCTGGCCGCGCTCACTCTCGGCGCCGCGGGCCGGGCGTCCGCGGACACCCGACCGGGCCCGGGCACGGCGCGTCGGCTGCGGGACATGGAACGGGAGCACGGAGCCCGCCTCGGCGTCTACGCCCGCAACCTGGCCACCGGCCGCACGGTGGCCCACCGGGCGGAGGAGCTCTTCCCGGTCTGCTCGGTGTTCAAGCCGCTGGCCGCGGCGGCCGTCCTGCGGGACCTCGACCGCGACGGGGAGTTCCTGGCCCGGCGGATCCACTACACCGCGGCCGAGGTCGAGGCGGCCGAGTGGGCCCCGGTCACCCAGGACCACGTGGCCGACGGGATGACGGTCGAGGCCCTGTGCGCGGCCGCGGTGGGCCAGAGCGACAACCTCGCCGGCAACCTCCTCCTGCGCGAGCTGGGCGGCCCGACCGCGATCACCCGCTTCGCCCGCTCCCTCGGCGACCGCGTCACCCGGCTCGACCGCTGGGAAACGGCCCTGAACTCCGCCGAACCCTGGCGCACCGAGGACACCACCAGCCCGCGCGCCATAGGCGAGACCTACGCCCGGCTGCTGCTCGGCGACGCACTGCCCCGCCCGGACCGGGACCGGCTCACCGGCTGGCTGCTCGCCAACACCACCAACACCCAGCGGTTCAAGGAGGGCCTGCCCGGCTGGACCCTGGCCGACAAGACCGGCGGCGGCAACGCCTACGGCGTCGCCAACGACGTGGGCGTGGTCTGGAGCCCGGCCGGCGTGCCGGTGGTGATGGCGGTCCTGACGACCAGGCCGGAGGCACCGCAGGGCCCGAACGACAGCAAGCTCGTCGCGGACACGGCGCGCCTGCTGGGCGAAGCCGTCCTGAGCTGACCCGCCGACCCGCCGACCCGCTCCGGCCGCGGAGGCGGGCCCGGGCGGGAAAACCGGTCGACAGACGTGTCCCCGAGGCACTGTGATGGCTCCGACCGCCCGCCGCGTGGAGCGGGCCCACCGCAGGAGCTGCACGTGGCGCCCAGGAGAAGCGCGGATTCCCGCTCCGCGATCGACACCGCGCTGGTCCGACGTCTGGTCGATGCGCAGTTCCCCCAGTGGGCCGAGCTGCCCCTCACGCTGCTCGACCCGGCCGGTTCGGACCATGTGATCCACCGGCTGGGCGAGCACCTGTCCGTCCGGCTGCCCCGCCACGCGGGAGCCCTCGGGCAGGCCGTGAAGGAGTCCGCGTGGCTTCCCAGGCTCGCCCCGCACCTGCCCCTGGCCATCCCCGTACCGGTGGCGGTGGGTGAGCCCGGCTTCGGCTATCCCTGGCCGTGGGCGGTGTCCCGCTGGCTGGACGGCGAGGTGGCGACCTCCGAGTCCCTGGCCGACTCGTCCCGGGCCGCCGTCCGGCTGGCGGAGTTCCTCACCGCCCTCCAGGCGTTCGTGCCCGAGGACCTCCCGGCCGGGGACGCGCACGAGGACCTCACCGGACGGCCGCTGGCCGACCGGGACCGCGCGACGCGGGCCGCCATCGCGGCGGTCGCCGGTGTGTTCGACCCCTCGGCCATGACCGAGGTGTGGGACACGGCGCTGGCCGCCCCCGCGTGGGACCGCCCTCCGGTCTGGTTCCACGGCGACTTCCACACCGGCAACCTGCTGACCCTCGACGGCCGCCTCAGCGCGGTGCTCGACTTCGGCGGGCTCGGCATCGGCGACCCGGCCTGCGACCTGACCATCGCCTTCACCCTGATGTCGGCCGGCAGCCGCGCCGCCTTCCGCGCCACGCTCGGCGTCGACGACGCCACCTGGGCCCGGGGCCGCGGCTGGGCCCTCGCCACGGGCCTGAACGCCTACACGACCTACGCCGCCGTCGATCCTCGGGTCGCCGCGCAGACCACCCGCCAGATCACCGAGGCACTGATCGGCTGACCACATCGGGCAGGATGGACGGATGCGTACGACGGAACCGGTGGCGAGGGCGGCGGCGCTGGCCGCCACGGGCGAGCGGCGCATCCTGGGCATCGCCGGGGCCCCCGGGGCCGGAAAGTCGACGCTGGCCGCCCGGATCGCGGAAGCGCTCGGGCCGGAGCGGGCCGTGGTGGTCCCGATGGACGGCTTCCACCTCGCGCAGGCCGTGCTGGAGCGCGAGGGCAGCGCCGACCGCAAGGGCGCCCCGGACACCTTCGACGCCGCCGGCTACGTGGCCCTGCTGCGGCGGCTGCGCGCCCCGCGGCACGGGTCCACGGTGTACGCGCCCGCCTTCGACCGTTCCCTGGAGGAACCGATCGCGGGCAGCATCCCCGTCGCACCGGACGTACCGCTGGTGATCACCGAGGGGAACTACCTCCTCCACGACGCCGGGGAGTGGGCCTCGGTACGGCCCCTGCTGGACGAGGCCTGGTACCTCGCCCCGGACGACGCCCTGCGCCTGCGCCGGCTGATCGACCGTCACGTCGCGCACGGCAGGGATCCCGTGTCCGCCCGTGCCTGGGTGGACCGGTCGGACGAGGCCAACGCCCGCCTCGTCGCCCTGGGCCGCCACCGCGCCGACCTCGTCATCGACACCGGCTGAACGAACCGGCCCCGGGAATGGCCGAATTCACGGCCTGGCGCGAACCGCGATGCCTCAGGAGGATTCTCTGCGGCCGCACGGGCCGCTCTGGAGAACGGGGGAACGATGAGAACACTCCGGCGAGGTCTACGGGACAGGTGGGTCGGGGCATGCGTGCGCGGCGCCGTCGTGATGGCGCTGACGTGCACCGGGGTCGCGATGGCCCCCGCGGCGACGGCGCGGACCACGGCCGCCTGCGCGACGGACACCGGGGCCACGGGCCTGGCGAGCTCGCCGGTGGCGGGCACCCTGGTGTCCGTGCCGCGTGCGGATGGCCGGATCGCGCAGCTCCAGCTCTTCTACGACGCCACCGCGACCGGGGGCCTGCCGTTCGTCTGGCACCGCGAGCAGAACGGACCCGGCGGCGCGTACGGCGGGTGGCAGCGGGTGAGCGCGGCGACCGTGGGGCCGAAGAGCTACGCCATGACGGCGATCGAGAACTCGGCGGGGAAGATCGAGGTCCTGTTCTCCACCTACGGTTCCTTCTGCCACACGGTCGAGGGCGGCGGCGCCGCGGGCGGCTGGAGCGCACCGGACGGCTTCGGCCTCGCGCCGACGCCGTACCACGGCGGAGTCGTGCTGTTCAAGGAGCAGGACGGCAGCATCGACGCCTTCGCCTCCGGGGCGTACGGCGGCGGCTCGATGGAACTGCGCCACCAGCAGAACGCGGGCGCCGGCTGGGGCCCGGTCCGGTCCATGGGCCAGGTACCGGACGCCGGCGTGGGCCTGAGCCAGCCGAGCACCGTGCAGCAACTGCCGGACGGCCGGCTGTACGTGACGGCGCGCGAGTGGAACAGGGACCGCACGTGGGAGATCCGGCAATCCGCGCCGGGCGGCGACTGGGGCCCCTGGCAGCTGAGGGCCCCGGCCGCCGCCCCCGCCCCTCTCACGACGCCGGCGTAAGACGGTCCGCGGGGGCCGCTGGTATCCCGGTGGGATCGGGGCGGCGGCCGCGTGGGTGGTCGGTGATGTCGAGGGAGAGCCTGTGGGGCTGGAGGATGGTGCGGGTGCTGAA
Organism: Streptomyces sp. NPDC032091; assembly: GCF_055580265.1. Classification (NCBI taxonomy): domain Bacteria; kingdom Bacillati; phylum Actinomycetota; class Actinomycetes; order Kitasatosporales; family Streptomycetaceae; genus Streptomyces; species Streptomyces sp. NPDC032091. The sequence continues at coordinate 365,767 of NZ_JBVILR010000002.1, forward strand.
GACGGGCGTGGTGCCCGGGGTGCGGGTGATCTGGTAGCTGCTGGTGAGGGTGGCGGTGGCGAGGGTCATCGCGACCGTCGCGAAATGGGTGCCCAGACAGGTGCGCGGCCCACCGCCGAAGGGCATGAACGCGTACTTGGGCAGCGCATCGGCGGGGGAGCGGTCGGTCCAGCGGTCGGGGCGGAACGCGGCCGGCCGGTCGTAGTGGCGGGGGTCGCGCTGGAGGACGAAGGGGCTGACGGCGACGCGCTGCCCGGGGCGCAGGGGGTAGCCGGCGAGCTCCGTGGGTTCCTCGACGGTCCTTTCGATCAGCCACAGGGGCGGGTACAGCCGGAGCGTCTCCTTCACGACGGATTGCGTGACGGCCAGCCGCGGGACGTCCGTGGCGGTCGGCAGGCGGCCCGCGAGTTCGCGTCCGGCCTCGTCCCGTACCTGCCGGCGGATGCGGGGGTGCTGGTCGAGGAGGAGGAACAGCCAGGCGAGTGCCGCGGCGGTCGTCTCGTGGGCGGCGAACAGGTTGGCGACGATGATGCTGGTGGCTCCTTGACGGGTGATGGCGCCCTCGTCGCGGGCGGTGTTGAGCAGGTCCGCGACCACGTGCGGGGAGCCGTCGCGGTGCGTCGCGCGCCGGTGGCCGATCAGCCGGGACACCTCGGCCGCCAGCTCGCGGTTGACGCGGTGCAGGCGCCGCCCGCGCAGGACGCGCCAGCGGGCGGGCAGCGGCAGGACGGGGGGCAGGAGCGCGTCCTGCAGCCGGGCCAGCAGGGCGGGGACCCGGCCCGTCTCCGGCCCCAGGCAGAACTCGGCGATGAGGTGGGCGCTGAGGTCCTCCAGCGCCGGGATCGCTTCGACCGTGCCGCGTGCCCGCCAGGCCTGTGCGTGCCGGGCGGCCGTGGCCGCGAGGCGGTCCTCGGCGGCGCGCATGCTGGTGCGGTTCAGGCCACGTCCGGCCAGGCTGCGGGCCCGCATCCACCGGGCCAGGTCCTCGGAGGCCCGGCCCCCGTCGGTCTCCTCGCCCAGCAGGTCGCGGCTGATGGCGTACGTGGTGTTGGTGTGCTTGAAGACCTCCTCGGCGAGGGCCGGCGAGTTCGCGAGGTACAGGCCGTCGTCGACGCGGACGAGGTCGCCGTACTGCTGCTGGTGGAGCAGGAAGCCGAGCTGGTCGCGTTCGAAGGCGCGTCGGTTGCCGTGCCGCCCGGCCCCGGTGGGGCCGGGCGGCACGCGGAGCACCGCCACGGTCACTGACCCTGTACGTAGTAGTAGTAATACGCACTGCCACGATCAGTGCCGAGCGTGCTGAGCGGGCTCGTGCGCTGGACTCTCGCTCCGGACGGGTCATTGGCCAGGGGCGCCGCGTTCGAGGCGGCGAAGGCCGAGCCTCCGCCGACGAGCGCGGCGACGGCGGAGATCGCGACGAGGAGCGACTTGCGCAGGGGGATCAGGGCAGCCATGGCTGGTTCCTTTCAAGGGTGCCGGGCGGTGTTTCCGCCTGGTCTGTTGCCCTCTATTCCGCCCTGGGGAGGCGCCGCGGGCACGTCACGAGGAAAGGGGACATGCCCCCGGCCGCCGCGTCTGGCACAATGCCGCGCCCCTCGTACGCCACCGACACCCGCACCCGCGTCAGGACGGAAGCCAGGCCTGCCACGTGGCGCGGTTCTCCTTCACCCAGCGGGCCGCCGCCTCCTGCGGGGGCAGCTTCTCCTCCGCGATCATGAGTGCGACGTCGTTCTGCATGTCCTTCGTCCAGTGGAACTTCTTCAGGAAGGCGGCCGCGTCGCCACCGTCCTTCGCGAAGCGGGCGTTGAAGAACTTCTGCAGCGGTGTGTGCGGGTACGCGCAGGCCACCTTCTCCGGATCGGCCTCACAGCCCTTCTCGTAGTCGGGCAGCTTCACCTCCGTCATCGGTACCTTCTCGAACAGCCACTGCGGTTCGTACCAGTAGGTCAGGAAGGGCTTCTTCTCCTTGGCGAACTGCTTGATCTGCGTGATCTGGGCCGCCTCGGAGCCCGCGAAGACCACCTGGAGGTCCAGGCCCAGGTTCTTCACCAGCGCCTTGTCGTTCGTGACGTACGACGGGGAGCCGTCCAGCAGCTGTCCCTTGCCGCCGCTCTCCGGGGTGCGGAGTTCGGCGGCGTACTTGTCCAGGTTCCTCCAGTCGGTGACGTCCGGGTGCGCCTGCGCGAAGTACGTCGGCACGAACCAGCCGATGTGCCCGGTGACCCCCAGGTCGCCGCCCCGGGCGATGGTGCCCTTGCCGTCGATGTAGCGCGCCTCCTGCTCCGGGTGCCCCCAGTCCTCCAGGATGGCGTCCACCCGCCCCTGGCTGAGCGCGTCCCAGGCGGGCACCTCGTCGATCTGCACGGTGTCCACGCGGTAGCCGAGCTCGTGTTCCAGCAGGTACTGGGCGACGGCGACGTCGGCCGTCGCGCCCACCCAGGACTGCACGGACAGCGTCACCGTCCGCGATCCCGCCGCGTGCGCGTACGGAGAGGACTGGCGGGTCATGTCGGCGGCGCCGCAGCCGGTGAGCCCGGCCCCGGCGGTCAGGGCCGCGGCCGCGGCCAGCGCGGCGATACGGGTGCGGGTCATCTCAGGCCCCCTTTCCGGTGCGGGTGCGGCGTTGCGTGGGCTGGGTGACCCGGTCGAGCACCAGGCCCAGGCAGACGATCGCGGCACCGGCGACGAGACCGGTCGCCAGGTCGCCCTGCGCGAGCCCGAACACGGCGTCGTAGCCGAGCGCCCCGCCGCCCACCAGGCCGCCGATCACGACCACGGCCAGGACCAGGACCACGCCCTGGTTGACGGCCAGCAGAAGCGCCGGCCGGGCCAGCGGCAGCTGGACCTGGAGCAGTTGCTGGCGTCCGGTCGCGCCGAGGGACCGCGCGGACTCCACCGCGCCCGGATCGACCGCCCGCAGCCCCTGCGCGGTGATCCGTACCACCGCGGGCAGCGCGTACACCACGGCCGCGGCGACGGCCGGGGCCCGGCCCACGCCGAACAGCGCGACGACCGGGATCAGGTAGACGAACTGCGGCATCGTCTGGAACACGTCGAGGACGGGCCGCAGCACGCGCTCCAGGCGGGCGCTGCGCGCGGCGGTCGCGCCGAGGGCGAAGCCGAGCAGCAGGGTCACCGCCACCGCGGCCAGCACCTGCGAGAGGGTGTCGAGGGCGGGCCCCCACACGCCGAGGACGCCGATCGCGGCCATCGCCAGGACCGCGGTGGCGGCGGTCCGCCAGGTGCCGATGAGCAGCGCGAGCGCGCCGACCACCAGCAGGACCGACCACCAGGGCAGCCACTGGAGCCCGGAGCGCAGCGGGTTGAGGACCCCGGTGGTGAAGTGCGCGGCCCAGTCGGCGGTGCCGCCGACGACGGGAACCCCGGAGTACAGGTGCGCGGTCGTCCAGTCCACGGCCCCGTTGACGGGCCCGGCGGTGTCCACGGTCCACGCCCGCGGCCAGCCGAGCCGCCCGGAGAGGTGACCGGCCACGGCCACCGCGGCGACCGCGGCGGCCGACGCCAGGGCGATGGCGCGGGCGCGTCCGGCCGGGCGGGCCGGAGCCGAGCCGAGCCGGGCGCCCGCGGCGGCGGTGACCCGGTCCAGGACCACGGCGAGCAGCACGATCGGCACGCCCGCGGCGAGCGCCGCGCCGATGTCGACCGAGGCCAGCGCCTGGTAGACACGGTCGCCGAGCCCGCCCGCGCCGATCACGGAGGCGATCACGGCCATGCCGAGCGCCATCATGATCGACTGGTTGACGCCGAGCAGCAGCTCCTTGCGGGCCAGCGGCAGCCGGGCCGTCAGCAGCCGCTGCCGGCCGGTCGCGCCGAGCGAGGCGGCGGCCTCCATGACGCCGGCGTCCGCGCCGCGCAGCCCGAGCGCGGTCAGGCGCGCCATCGGCGGGGCCGCGTAGACCACGGTCGCCAGGACCGCGGCGGGCACGCCGATACCGAAGACCAGCACCACCGGCAGCAGATAGGCGAAGGCGGGCAGCACCTGCATCGTGTCGAGCACCGGGCGCAGTACGCGGTCCATCCGCCCGGACAGGCCGGCGGCCAGCCCGAGGAGCGCGCCGAGCAGGACGGACGCCAGGACCGCCACCACCATCAGGGCGAGGGTCTGCAGGGTGGGCACCCACATGCCGAGCAGCCCGCACACGGCGAACGCGGCGACGGAGCCCAGTGCGAGGCGCACCCCCGCGAGCCGCCAGGCCACCACTCCGGCGGCGGCGGTCACCCCGGCCCAGCCGAGGGAGAGCAGCAGCAGGTACACCGCGCGCACCGAGACGATCACGGCGTTGCTGACGTGCCCGAGGAAGTAGAGGAAGAGCGGGTGGCCGTCGCGGTTGTCGATGATCCAGTCGCCGGCGCGCTTCAGCGGCCCCGACACGTCCACGGCGAGGCCGGCCGGCCAGCCGCCACCGCCGAGCAGGACGGCGCCGAGGACGAGCAGCAGGGCTGTGCCCGCACCGATCAGCCGGCCGCGCCGGGGCCGCAGCCAGGGCCGCAGTCCGGCGGAGCCCGTGTCCGGGCCGGAACCCGTCGCCGGGGCGGCGCCGGATGCGGCGCGCGGCGCGGCGGCACCGGCCGTCTTCTCCGTGGCCTCGGGGCCGGCGGGGGCGGGAGTGGTCGTGGCGCTCATCGGCCGCACCGCCCCGGGCCGGTGACCCGCGGGCCGCCGCAGGGCGGCGGCCAGGTCGTATGGGGGTACATCAGGCCACCGCCTTCCCGGCCGCGGCGGGTACCCCGGCGACCACGCCCAGCAGCACCGACTGGTCGACCACCCCCAGGCACCGCCCGTTCTCGACGACCCGCGCGTTCTCTCCGGACCGGGCCACCGCCTCGATGGCCTCGTGGACGGTCGCGGTCGGCGCCAGCGCCGGTCCGGCCCCGGACTCCTCGCCCCGCGCCGGGCGCATCGCCGAGCGGACGGTCACCACCTGCTCGCGCGGTACGTCCCGGACGAAGTCGCGGACGTAGTCGTCGGCGGGGGAGCCGACGATCTCCTCCGGCGTCCCCAGCTGGACGATCCGGCCGTCCCGCATGAGCGCGATCCGGTCGCCGAGCCGCAGCGCCTCACCGAGGTCGTGGGTGATGAACACCATGGTGCGGCCCTCCTCGCGGTGCAGCCGGACGACCTCCTCCTGCATGTCCCGCCGGATCAGCGGGTCGAGCGCGCTGAACGGCTCGTCGAACAGCAGTACCTCGGGGTCCACCGCGAGCGCCCGCGCCAGTCCCACGCGCTGCTGCTGGCCGCCGGACAGCTGGCCGGGCCGGCGCCGCTCCATGCCGTCCAGACCGACCTTCGCCACGAACGCGGCGGCGCGCTCGCGCCGTTCCCTGCGGCCCACGCCCTGGATCTCCAGGCCGTAGGCGACGTTGTCGAGGACGGTGCGGTGGGGCAGCAGCCCGAAGTGCTGGAAGACCATCGCGGCACGGTGCCGGCGCAGTTCGCGCAGCCGGGCCGGGTCCATGGCCAGGACGTCCTCGCCGTCGATGGCGAGGGTGCCCGAGGTCGGCTCGATGAGCCGGGTCAGGCAGCGGACCAGGGTCGACTTGCCGGAGCCGGACAGACCCATCACCACGAACACCTCGCCCTTGCGGACGTCGAAGGAGACGTCGCGGACGGCGGCCGTGCAGCCGGTCCGCTCGCGCAGGGCGGCGGCGTCCAGCGAGGCGAGTTCCGGGTCGGCGGGGACGCGTCCGGCCTGCGGCCCGAAGACCTTCCACAGGTTCCGCACGGCGAAGACGGCCCCGTCGCCGGCCTCGGGGCCGCCCCCGGACCGTACCGTCGTCTGTGTGTTCGGCTGACTCATCGGCTGGTACCTCCCAGCAGTTCGGCGCATTTCTCCCCGACCATCAGCACCCCGATCATCGGGTTCACGGCGGGCATCGTCGGGAAGACGGACGCGTCGGCGATCCGGATGCCGGACAGCCCCCGGACCCTCAGATCAGGCGTCACCACGGCGAGTTCGTCGTCCTCGGACCCCATCCGGCAGGTCCCGGCCGGGTGGTACACGGTGTGCGCGACGTGCCGTGCGTACGCGCTGAGCTCCTCGTCGGAGGTGACCTCCGCGCCCGGGCAGACCTCGCGCCCCAGCCAGCCGGCCAGCGGCTCGGTCGCCGCGATCCGCCGGGCGATCTTGATGCCGTCGACCAGGGTCCGGCCGTCATAGTCGTCCTCGTCGGTGAAGTACCGGAAGTCCAGCGCCGGCTTGACCTCGGGGTCGGCGCTCGTCAGGTAGAGCCGGCCGCGGCTGCGCGGCTTGGGGATGTTCGGGGTCATCGACACACCGTGCGCCGGCCGTTCGTAGCCCAGCCGTTCCGGGTTGTCGGTGAACGGCACCTGGTAGAAGTGGAACATCAGGTCCGGCCCCGGGGCCGCCGGATCCCGGCGGACGAACAGCCCCGCGTCCGAGTCCATCGCCGAGTTCTCCGGTATCGGACCGTTGGTCTCCCACACGATGACCGACTCCGGGTGGTCCAGGAGGTTCTCGCCGACCCCCGGCAGGTCGTGCACGACCGGGATGCCGAGCTTCTCCAGGTCCGCCCGCGGCCCTATGCCCGAATGCAGCAGCAGCCGCGGCGAGTCCACGGCGCCCGCGCACACCAGCACCTCGCGCCGCGCCCGCACCACGTGCTCGACGCCGTCGGCGGTGCGCACGTGCACGCCGGTGGCCCGCGTCCCCTCCAGCTCCAGCCGGAACGCCCAGGTCTCCAGCGCGATGTGCAGGTTCGGCCGGTCCAGGAAGGGGTGCAGATAGGCGACCGACGCCGAGGACCGCTTGTTGTCCTCCGGGTGGTACGCGAGGTCGAAGAAGCCGACCCCCTCGTGGAAGGCGGCCTTGTTGAACCCCTCGATCCGGGGGACGCCGAGCGCCTCCTGAGCCGCCTCCACGAAGTCCCGGGCGATGGCGTTCCGGTCGTCCTCGTGGACCGGGACGATGTTGTTGCGCAGCCGGTCGAAGTACGGGTCCATGGAGGCCGCGTCCCAGCCCTCGGCCCCGGCCTCGGCCCACTCGTCCCAGTCGGAGGGCAGCGGCTTGAACGAGATCAGCGTGTTGTGCGAGGAACAGCCGCCCAGGACCCGCGCCCGGCTGTGCCGGATGTGGGAGTTGCCGCGCGGCTGCTCGGTGGTCGGGTAGTCGTAGTCCAGCTCACCGCCGAGCAGCCCCATCCACCGGCGCAGGGTGAGGACGTCCTCGCGGCCGACGTCGCTGGGTCCGCCCTCGATGACGGCCACGCTGACCGAGGGGTCCTCGGTCAGCCGGGAGGCGATCACGCAGCCGGCGGTCCCGCCGCCGACGACGACGTAGTCGTACACCCGCTGCCCGTCGTCCCGGGAGGGCCGGTCGTCGAGGGAAGGCCGGTCGTGCTGGTCGTGCGGGTGGTTCATGCCTGGTCCTTCTGCTGCTCGTTCCCCGCGCCGTCGTCCTGACCGCCGGAGAACCAGCGGACGGGGCGGGGAGAGAGGTTGCGGTAGACGTGCTTGGCCTCGCGGTACTCGGCCAGGCCGGTCGGACCCAGCTCGCGGCCGATCCCGGACTTGCCGAAGCCGCCCCACTCGGCTTGCGGCAGGTACGGGTGGAAGTCGTTGATCCACACGGTGCCGTGGCGCAGCAGGGCGGCCACCCGGTCGGCCCGCGCGCCGTCGGCCGTCCACACCGCGCCGGCCAGGCCGTACTCGGTGTCGTTGCCGAGGGCGACGGCCTCCTCCTCGGTGCGGAAGGTTTCCACGGTGAGCACCGGGCCGAAGACCTCCTCGCGCACCACGCGCATGCCGCGGTGGCACCGGTCGAGGACGGTGGGCCGGTAGAAGAAGCCCGGGCCCGGGGGCCGGATGCCGCCGGCGCGGAGCACCGCGCCCTCGGCGAGCGCGGAGGCCACGTACTCCTCGGTCCGCTCCCGCTGCGCGGCGGAGACCAGCGGCCCGCACTCCACACCGGGGTCGGTGCCGCGGCCCAGCCGGATCAGCTCGGCCCGCCGGGCCAGTTCGGCGACGAACCGCTCCCGCAGCGGCTCCTCGACGATGAGGCGGGAGCCGGCCGAGCAGACCTGGCCGCTGTGGATGAACGCGGCGTTCAACGCCTGGTCCACGGCGGTGTCGAAGCCCTCGGGGGTGGCGCAGGCGTCCGCGAAGACGATGTTCGGGTTCTTGCCGCCCAGTTCGAGCGCGACCTTCTTGACGGTGTCGGCCGCCGCCCGGGCGACCTTGGTGCCGCTGACGAGCCCGCCGGTGAAGGAGACCAGGTCCACGTCGGGGTGCTCGGCCAGCCGCGCGCCCACGGTCGGCCCGGGGCCGGTGACGATGTTGGCGGCGCCGAGCGGCAGCCCGGCCTCCAGCAGCGACTCCACCAGGGCGACCGTGCTCAGCGGGGTGATCTCGCTGGGCTTGACGACGAAGGTGTTGCCGGCCGCGAGGGCCGGCGCGATCTTCCAGGCGGCCTGGAGGAGCGGGTAGTTCCACGGGGTGATCAGCGCGCAGACGCCCACCGGCTCGTGGACGACCACGCTGCGCACGTCCGGCGAACCGGCGTCGACGACGCGCTCCGCGCTCTCCTTCTCCACGAGGTCGGCGAAGTAGCGGAAGACGTCGCGTACGCAGTCGACGTCGGTGCGCCCCTCCTCCAGCGTCTTGCCCGCGTCCCGGCTCTCCAGGGCGCCGAGCCGCTCGCGGTCGCGTTCGAGCAGGTCGGCGACCCGGCGCAGCACGGTGGCGCGCTCGGCGACCGGCGTACGGGGCCAGGCGCCCGCGTCGAAGGCGGCGCGGGCGGCGGCCACGGCCTCGTCGGTGTCCCGGACCCCGCCCTCCGCGACGACGGCGAATGGGGTGGCGTCGACGGGGTCGATGATCTGGCGGGTGTCGCCGGAGAGTGCTGTTCGCCACTCGCCGCCCACGTGGATGGTCTGTTGTGCTGCGGTCACGTCGGGTATTGCCTTTCGTTCCTACAGGCCCCCGCCGGTCACACGGAGAACCAGGGCGGCCTGCCGGCCGCCCGGAGGCCCGGGTGCCCACGTCTCGGGGATGCATGTGGAAAGCACTGCACAGAGTGATCCTCTTCACGCGCAATATAGGGCGATAACCGAACATTCAAGACCTCCTGCATCCCGGCGGTCGCGGTCCGGCGACCGAGTACGCGCGCGGCGGCACACGGCCACGACGGGCGAACGTAAGTTCGCCCTTCGCTTCGTGAGGGGAGGCGGGTGTGGTGCACTTGGCCCCGGGACGCCTGAGAGTCGTGGGCGTCCTTCGAGCGGCAGGCACGAGAGATGGGACGGCGATGGTCGACAGGGCTGGTTCGTCACGCACGGCGGCAACGGCGGCGGGCGCCGTCGGAGAGCCCGAACTGAGGCAGCTCCTGGCCGGGCTGACGGCGGTGCGCGACGGCGACTTCGGTACCCGGCTGCCCGATGAGGCCGACGGTCTGCTGGGGGAGATCGCCACCGTCTTCAACGGCATGGTGGACCAGCTCTCCCTCTTCACGTCCGAAGTGACCCGCGTGGCCCGCGAGGTGGGGACCGAGGGCACGCTGGGCGGTCAGGCCGAGGTACCGGGGGTGTCCGGCACCTGGGCGGATCTGACCGACTCGGTGAACGCGATGGCCGGCAACCTGACCACCCAGGTGAGGGACATCGCCCAGGTGGCGACCGCCGTGGCGCGCGGCGACCTGTCGCAGAAGATCGACGTGGCGGCCCGGGGCGAGATCCTGGAGCTCAAGGACACCGTCAACACGATGGTCGACCAGCTCTCCTCGTTCGCCGCCGAGGTCACCCGCGTGGCGCGCGAAGTGGGCAGCGAGGGCCGCCTGGGCGGCCAGGCGGAGGTGCCCGGCGTCGCCGGCGTGTGGCGGGACCTCACCGATTCCGTGAACTTCATGGCCGGGAACCTCACCGACCAGGTCCGCAACATCGCCCAGGTGACCACCGCGGTCGCGAAGGGCGACCTCTCGCAGAAGATCGCCGTGGACGCCCGGGGCGAGATCCTGGAGCTGAAGAACACCATCAACACCATGGTCGACCAGCTCTCCGCGTTCGCCGGGGAAGTCACCCGCGTGGCCCGCGAGGTCGGCACGGAGGGCATCCTCGGCGGCCAGGCGGACGTGAAGGGCGTCTCGGGCACCTGGCGCGACCTGACCGACTCGGTCAACTTCATGGCCGGCAACCTGACCTCCCAGGTGCGTTCCATCGCGCAGGTGGCCACCGCGGTCGCCCGGGGTGACCTCTCGCAGAAGGTCCGGGTGGACGCGCGCGGCGAGATCCTGGAGCTCAAGACCACGATCAACACGATGGTCGACCAGCTGTCCGCGTTCGCGGACGAGGTGACGCGCGTGGCCCGCGAGGTGGGCACGGACGGACGGCTCGGCGGCCAGGCGGACGTGAAGGGCGTCTCGGGCACCTGGCGCGACCTGACCGACTCGGTGAACTTCATGGCCGACAACCTCACCGCTCAGGTCCGCTCCATCGCCGAGGTCACCACCGCGGTCGCCCAGGGCGACCTCTCGCAGAAGATCCGGGTGGACGCCCGCGGCGAGATCCTGGAGCTGAAGGAGACCATCAACACGATGGTCGACCAGCTGTCCGCCTTCGCGGACGAGGTGACGCGCGTCGCCCGCGAGGTGGGCACCGAGGGCAACCTCGGCGGTCAGGCCACCGTCCGGGGTGTGTCCGGCACCTGGAAGGACCTCACGGACAACGTCAACGTGATGGCGTCGAACCTGACGGGCCAGGTGCGCTCCATCGCCCAGGTGGCCACCGCCGTGGCCCGTGGCGACCTCTCGCAGAAGATCGTCGTCGAGGCGAAGGGCGAAGTCGCCGCCCTCGCCGGGGTGATCAACACCATGGTCGACACCCTCTCGGCCTTCGCCGACGAGGTCACCCGTGTCGCGCGCGAAGTCGGCACCGAAGGCCGTCTCGGCGGCCAGGCACGGGTCCCCAACGTCGCCGGGACCTGGAAGGACCTGACCGACAACGTCAACTCCATGGCCAACAACCTCACCGGCCAGGTCCGCAACATCGCCCTCGTCACCACGGCGGTCGCCAACGGCGACCTGTCCAAGAAGATCGACGTCGACGCCCGCGGCGAGATCCTGGAGCTGAAGACCACCATCAACACGATGGTCGACCAGCTGTCCGCCTTCGCCGCCGAGGTCACCCGCGTCGCCCGCGAGGTCGGCAGCGAAGGCCGGCTCGGCGGCCAGGCGGAGGTCGAAGGCGTCTCCGGTACCTGGAAGCGTCTGACCGAGAACGTGAACGAGCTCGCCGGCAACCTGACCCGGCAGGTCCGGGCGATCGCCGAGGTCGCCAGTGCCGTCGCCGAGGGCGACCTGACCCGCTCGATCACCGTCGACGCCTCCGGCGAGGTCGCCGAACTCAAGGACAACATCAACTCCATGGTCGGCTCCCTGCGCGAGACGACCCGCGCCAACCAGGAGCAGGACTGGCTCAAGTCCAACCTCGCCCAGATCTCGTCCCTGATGCAGGGCCACCGCGACCTCGCCGTGGTCGCCGAACTCGTCATGGACGAACTCAGCCCGCTCGTCAACGCCAGCTACGGCGCCTTCTACCTCGGCGAGGAGATCGACGGGGACGCGGGGCTCACCCTGATCGGCTCCTTCGGCCGGCCCGCGGAGAGCCCCGCCGCCACCCGGGTGCGGCACGGAGAGACCCTGGTCGGACAGGCGGCCCGCAGCCGCCGCATCCTGACCACCGACAACGTGCCCGCCGGATACCTGATCTCCTCGGGCCTCGGCCACGCCGCCCCCGCCCACCTCATCGTCCTGCCCATCCTCGTCGAGGACCAGGTCCTCGGCGTCATCGAACTCGCCTCCTTCACCCCCTTCACCCCGGTGCACCGCGACTTCCTGGGCCGGCTGATGGAGACCATCGGCGTCAACGTCAACACCATCGTCGCCAACGCCCGCACCGACGAACTCCTCGACGAGTCCCAGCGCCTGACCGGCGAGCTCCAGGCCCGTTCCGCGGAACTCCAGGTCCAGCAGGAGGAGCTGCAGCGCTCCAACGCCCAGCTGGAGGAGAAGGCCGCCCTCCTGGCCAGCCAGAACAGCGACATCGAGGCCAAGAACCTGGAGATCGAACAGGCCCGCCAGGAACTGGAGGACCGGGCGCAGCAGCTGTCCCTGGCCTCCAAGTACAAGTCCGAGTTCCTCGCGAACATGAGCCACGAGCTGCGGACCCCCCTCAACAGCCTCCTCATCCTCGCCCAGCTGCTCGCGCAGAACCCCACGCGCAACCTGACGCCCAAGCAGGTCGAGTACGCCGGCATCATCCACTCGGCGGGCTCCGACCTCCTCCAGCTCATCAACGACATCCTCGACCTCTCGAAGGTCGAGGCGGGCAAGATGGACGTGAACCTGGAACGGGTCCCCCTCAAGCAGCTGCTCAACTACCTGGAAGCCTCCTTCAAGCCGCTGACCAGCCAAAAGGGCCTCGACTTCGACATCACGACCGCCCCCGGCGTCCCCGTGGACCTCCTGACCGACGACGCCCGTCTCCAGCAGATCCTGCGCAACCTGCTCTCCAACGCGGTGAAGTTCACCGAACACGGCCGCGTCCGCGTCCGGATCGAACCCGCCACCTCGGCCGAGCTCCCCGACGAGCTGGCGCAGGCCGGATCCGTGGTGGCGTTCCGCGTCATCGACAGCGGCATCGGGATCGAGGAACAGCAACTGGAAGCGATCTTCGCCGCGTTCCGCCAGGCCGACGGCACCACCAGCCGCAAGTACGGCGGCACCGGACTGGGCCTGTCGATCACCCGGGAGATCGCCCGCCTCCTGGGCGGCGCCGTCACCGCCCGCAGCGAGGTCGGAAAGGGCTCGACCTTCACCCTCTACCTCCCGGTCGCGGGACGGGAACTCGCCGAACCGGACGTGCCCTCCCTGGACAGCGCGGAAAGCGGCGCCCCCGCGCCCGAGCGGCCGGACGGAGCAGGCGAGCCCGCACCGCAGGAGCAGCCGCACCCCCGGCGCATCCTGGTCATCGAACAGCGCAGCAACGGCCTGCTCAGCCTGGTCGCGGAAAGCGCGGCCGGGGACCTGGCCGCGGGCCGGGCGGTCACCGCGCCGGCCGACCAGACCGAGGTCGTCACCGCCGTCACCGCCGCGGACGCGGCGGCCGCCCTCGCACAGACGCCCTTCCACTGCGTCGTACTCGAACTCGGACCCGACGGGGAAGGACTCCGCTTCATCCAGGCCCTGTCCGGGGACGCCGCGCTCGCCGCGCCGCCGGTCCTCGCCCACGACAACCGGCGCATGACCGGCCGTCAGCAGGCGGAGCTCGCCGAGCGTGCGGCCGTCCAGCCCCTGGAAGTGCTCTCCAGCCTGGACGAACTGCGCGAGCGCATCGCCCTGCACCTGTCGGTGGACCGCCCCGGCGACGTCCCCGCGCTCGTGCGCGACGACGGCAGGCCCGCCGTCCCCGAACACGCCGTCGTCGACGCCAGCCTCGCCGGCCGGTCCGTGCTCGTCGTCGACGACGACCCCCGCAACCTGTATGCCATCAGCGGGATCCTGGAACTGCACGGGATCCACGTCCTGCACGCCGAGAACGGCCGCAGCGGCATCGAAACCCTGACCAGCACGCCGGGAGTCGACCTCATCCTGATGGACGTGATGATGCCGGAACTGGACGGCTACGCGGCGACCGCCGAGATCAGGCGCATGCCCGAATACGCCGACCTCCCGATCCTCTCCGTCACGGCGAAGGCCATGCCGGGCGACCGTGAGAAGAGCCTCGCCTCCGGCGCGAGCGACTACGTCACCAAGCCCGTCGACGCCAACGACCTCATCACCCGGCTCCGCCGGTGGCTGCCGCCCCACCCCTCCTCGGGCACGACCTCAGCCTGACGGACCCGGCCACGCCACCCCCTTCCGGAGGAATCGACGCACGGTGAACACCACTCCTGACGACCACGCGGCCCCCGCGCTCCGCTCCGGCGGTGCGTCCCCCACGGCGGCCGGCCCCGCACCCGCCGCCGGCGCGCAGCCCCCGCCCACCACCCCCGCGGCGCCGCCGTCCGGCACCCTGAGCGCGGGCACCGGCACGGAGACCGGCCGGCTCGCCGCGACCGTGGAGCGGCTGCGGGAGGAAGCGCTGCGAGCCCAGTCGGACGCCGACGGCCGTGCCCTGGTGGAGCTGGCCAAGGGCGTCCTCGTCGGGCGCCTCGGCTGCGGGCCCGCCGAGGCGTCACGGCAGCTCGCCAAGCTCGCCGAACAATCCGGCACCACCCTGCTCGCCCTCGCCGTCGACGTCGTCAACCAGGCCGCCCGGGACCGCGTCAGCGAGGTCGCGCAGACCTTCCTCGCCACCGCCGCCGGCGAGGAGACCTCCACGCCGGCCACGTCGGCGGTCCGGCTGCGGACCACCGAGAGCCGCGTCCTGTCGGCCGGCGACACCCAGGCCGTCGCCACGGCCCTCCTCGACAACGCCCTCGCCCCCCTGGGCGCCCACGGCGTCGCCATCTGGGTCGCCGCCGCCGACGCCTCCCTCACCCTCGCCGGCCAGGCGGGCTTCACCACCGAGGACGCCGCCCGCTGGCACTACGTCCCGCCCGAGGTGGCCACCTGCGCCCGGCTCGCCCTCACCCACCGCGAGCTCTCCGTCGTCACCAGCCTCTCCCAGGTCAGCCTCCCGACCATCGGGCGGCGCCAGCACCCGCACGGCGGCCGCGTCGTCATCCCCGCCGGCACCGGCGGACGCATCCACGGCGTCCTGGAGATCGGCTGGCCCGAGCCACTGGCCCCGCAGCCCGCACCGGTCATCCGCCAGCTGGAAGCCCTGGCCGAACTGTGCGCCCACACCCTCGAAGAACACTCCCCGTACCCCGCCCCCGACCCGGCCGGCGCCGGGCAGCACGTCGCCCTGGCGGAGCTCACCGACCTCGCCCACCACATGGACGACCCCGTCCTCGTCCTCGCGCCCCTCCTCGACGGCCAGGGCCGTCTCGCGGACTTCCGCATCCACCACACCAACGACAGCTTCCTCGACCCGGCCGGCCGGCCCCGCTCGATGGTCACCGGACGCCACTTCCTCGAGATCTACCCGGCGGCAGCCGAAAGCGGCGGCCTCCTCGACAAACTGGAGCGCGTCTACGCCACCGGCGAGGCCTGCCAGGCCGCGCGCACCACCCTGACGACCTTCGTCGGAGAGGTCCCCCTCACCACCGTCGCCGACGTCCGCATCAGCCGGCACGGCACCGCCCTCCTGCTCATCTGGAAGATCGAGGACGAAAAGGCACGCCTGGCCAACCTGCTGCAACACGCCCAGCGACTCGGCCGGGTCGGCGGCTTCGAACAGATCGTGCACAGCGGGGAAATCAGCTGGAACGAGCAGCTGTTCGCCCTGTTCGGACTGCCGATGACCGCCAGCCCCGTTCCCCTCGAAGACCTCGCCGCCCACGCCCACCCCCACGACGTCAACGCCATCGGCCGCTTCCTGCGCATACTCCTGCACCGCCACCGCGAATCCTCCGTGGATTTCCGCCTCCAGCGGCCCGACGGCATCACACGCCACATCCGCCTGGTGGCCGAACCCGTACTCGACGGCCAGGGCCGCCTCTACTCGGTGCGCGGCGCCTGCCAGGACGTCTCCTCCCAGCACTGGACCGAGGTCGCCCTGGCCGCCACCCGCGACCAGCTCGCCGACACCGAGGCGGAAGCCGCCGAGAGCAGCCGGCTCGCCCTCCAGCTGCAACACGCCATCATGCCGCCCGCGCCGGCCCCCCTGGAGGTGCCCGGCATCCGGATCGCCGTACGCTACCGGCCGGCCGAATCCGAGTCGCTCGTCGGCGGCGACTGGTACGACTCCGTCGTCCTCCCCGGCGGCAAGGTCCTCCTCAGCGTCGGCGACGTCGCCGGACACGGAGTCAACGCCGCCACCGGCATGGTCACCCTGCGCAACGCCCTGCGCGGCCTCGCCGTCACCGGCGCCGGCCCGGCACAGCTGCTGGCCTGGCTCAACAGCCTCGCCTTCCACCTCACGAGCGACCTGACCGCCACCGCCGTCTGCGCGCTCTTCGACCCCCGGACCCGCACCCTCACCTGGGCCCGCGCCGGCCACCTCCCGCCGGTCCTGGTCAGGGGCGCCCGGTCCGAATCCTTCCCCCTCACCACCGGACTGCTGCTGGGAGCACTCTCCGACACCACCTACACCGAACAAGAGGTCCAGCTCGAAGCCGGCGACATCCTCCTCATGTACACCGACGGGCTCGTGGAGCGCAGGGACATCGCCGTCACCGACTCCCTGGCCCAGCTCCTCGCCGTGGCCTCGCGGCCCGCGGACACCCTGGAGAAACGCCTGGACAGCGTCCTGACGTACAGCGCCTCCGACACCGACGACGACACCTGTCTCATCGGAATCGAGGTCCGCTGACCCCCTCGGCGGTGAGAACGGCCGTCACCGTCTTGCCGTCGGGGTGGACGTGCACGTGGGTGGAGGCCAGCTGGTTGACCAGCCGCCACCCGAAGCCGCCGGGCTGCTCCGGCGTCCAGGGCCGGACCTCGGGCAGGGACCGCGAGCGGTCGGACACCTCGATGGTCACGGTGTCCGGCCGGGACGTGATCCGCAGGGCGGTCGCGCCACCGGCATGGAGGGCGGCGTTGGCCACCAGCTCGCTCACCACGGTCAACACGGCGTCCACGTCAGCCGCCGACGGCGTCGAACCGGCCAGGGCGCGGCGGGTGGCTTCCCGCGCCTCCGCGCAGGTGAGACCCGCGTCAGGGGAGTCCGGCAGAATCCGGGACGACAGAGTCGGCTGTTCCATCTTCCGCGCTTTCCCCTCCCCTTCGTCCGGCAAGCGACGGCCGGAAGCCGGCACCGGACCACGGGCCAGGCTAACTCCGATCAACCGGCACGGGTAGGGGCGGCACCCTCCCCTCCAGCCGGTGACCACGCCTTCCAGTGGGCAGAAGGGGTAGCGTCATGAGTATCGGGACGGGTCGCGATCGGGGTGAGCGGGCGTGGAACGAGTGGAGGCGGTGCGGTCCCGGTTCGTGTCCGGCGGCAGCGAGGAGACCTGGGAATACACCGAGCGGGCCTACGGTACGAGCCTGCGCGCGCACGGCGCCCTGCCCGACCGCCCCCTGCGCCACGAGCGGGTCACCGCGGGCCCCCTGGCCTGCGACGAGCTGACCGTCCCGGGCACCTGGACGTACGACGTCGACCCGCTGGACGCGCTGGTCGTCACGATGCCTTCGGCCGGCTCCTGGCGGATGGAGATGGCCGGAGTCGACACCCGTCTGCGGGGCGAGGGCATCGCCCTGACCCCGCCGGGGCGGCCCTACCGGGCCGAGTCCCGGGACCTCGGCATCTTCGCGATCAGCCTCGACCCGGCCGTCCTCCACACCGTGGCCGCCGCGCGGGACGGGCGTCCTCCGGGCCGGCCGGCCTTCACCGGCTTCACCCCCATCCGTGCCGCGGACGCCCGCCTGTGGGCGGCCACCGCCGCCTACATCCGCGCCACCCTGGCCACCGTCCCCCTCACCGGCCTCGTCGTCGGTGAGGCCGCCCGCCTGGCCGCCGCGACCGTCCTGCACGTCTTCCCCAACCGGATCCTGCCCGACCCCGTCCCGGCCGACAGCAACGACGCCCACTCCGACACCCTGCGCCGGGCCATGGCCTTCATCGAGAACAACGCCGACCGCGACATCGGCCTCGCCGACATCGCCGCCTCGATCCCCGTCACACCCCGCGCCGTCCAGTACGCCTTCGAACGCCACGCCGCGACCACCCCACTCGCCTACCTCCGCCGCGTCCGCCTCGCCCACGCACACGACGAGCTCGTCCGGGCGGACCCGGGCACGACGACCGTCACGGCCGTCGCCCTGCGATGGGGTTTCGCACACGCGAGCCGATTCGCCGCCCTCCACCGGTCGGCGTACGGGGTCTCACCCTCGGCCACCCTCCGCGGCCGCTAGATGAATACGATTGTCGTCGGCTAGTGTGTGCCCGCTCGTGCCGGGCCGCCCCGGGCGGGCTGGGCACGTTCCGCCGCCACGGTGGAGGAAGAGCGAGGGGCACAGCGTGGGTGAGGGCTCGGCGAGCACGGCGACGAAACCTCCGCCACCCCGTCCCTCCGGCCCCCAGGGCGGCGAGGCGGACGCGGAGCGGCGCCGGGCGAGGGCCGCCGCGACCGGTGCGGCCCTGGTCGGGGCCGCTGTGGTCGCGGTACTCAGCGGACCGTGGCTGGAGCGACGGTTCGGACTGGCGGCGTTGGGGGCGTGGCGCACGCTGCTGGTGGCCATCGTCATGCAGGGCGTGCCGTTCCTGGTCCTCGGCACGATCGTCTCGGCGGCCATCGGCGCGTTCGTCCCCGACCGTGCCTTCTCCAGGATCCTGCCGCGCAACCCCGTTCTCGCCGTTCCGGTGGCCGGTGCCGCCGGAGTGGTGCTCCCGGGCTGTGAGTGCGCGTCCGTCCCGGTCGCGGGCAGCCTGATGCGCCGGGGCGTGGCCCCGGCCGCGGCCCTGACGTTCCTGCTCGCCGCGCCCGCCGTCAACCCGGTGGTGCTCGTCGCCACCGCGATCGCGTTCCCGGGCAGGCCGGAGATGGTGGCCGCGCGGTTCGGCGCCTCGCTCGTCACCTCGGTCGTCATGGGGTGGCTCTGGATCCGGTGGGGGCGCGAGGAGTGGCTGCGGCTGCCGGCCGCGCACACCCGGCACGCGCCCGGCGCGGGCCGGCTGGAGACCTTCCGGCGGGGGCTGGAGCACGACTTCCTCCAGGCGGGCGGCTTCCTGGTGGTCGGCGCCATGGCCGCGGCGACCTTCAACGTCCTCGTACCGCCGTCCGTCCTGGAGACCTTCTCCGGCTCTCCCTGGCTGGGCGTGCTCGTCGCGGCGGCACTCGCGGTACTCCTGTCGGTGTGCTCGGAGGCGGACGCGTTCGTCGCCTCGTCCTTCACCGGCTTCTCGCCCACCGCCCGCCTCGCCTTCATGGTGGTGGGCCCGATGGTCGACATGAAGCTCATCGCCCTGCAGTCGGGGGCCTTCGGGCGGGCGTTCGCCGTGCGCTTCTGCGCCGCCACGTTCGTCGTGGCGATCCTGTGCGCCGTTCTCGTCGCAGGAGTGCTCCTGTGACCGGACGACCTCCCGCCCGCGCGGACCGCACCCGCCTCCTGAGCGGTCTCGGCCGGCCCTTCCTGCTGGTGGTGACCGGTACCGGCCTGCTCCACACCACCGTGCGCAGCGACGTGTACCTCCGGTACGTGAAGGAAGGACTGCGGCCCTACCTCGTCACCTCCGGACTCCTGCTGCTCGCCCTGGGTTTCGCGGGCCTGGGCGCCGAACTGATCCACCGCCTCCGGGAGCCGACCGGCACCCCCACGGAACAGCACGACGGCCACGGCCACGGCCACGACCACGACCATGGCCACGACCACGGACAGGGCGCCGGCAGGCACGTCGCCTGGCTCCTCGCCGCCCCCGCCCTCACCCTGATGTTCATCGCCCCGCCCGCGCTCGGCTCGTACACCGCTTCGCGGGACGGAGCCGCGTCCGGCGGCAGCGAGCAGAGCGCCTACGGGGATCTGGGCAACGCGCCGACCACGCCGCTGGCCCTGGAGGAGTTCATCGGACGCTCCGTGCACGCGCCGAAGACCCTGGACGGCCGCGAGGTCCGGCTCCTCGGGTTCGTCTCCGCCGGCAAGAGCCCCGACACCTGGTACCTCAACCGCCTCAAGCTCAGCTGCTGCGCGGCCGACGCACGCACCCTGCACGTGGAGATGCGCGGCGTGAAAGCACCCGCCGACGACACCTGGGCCGAGGTGACCGGCGTCCTGCGGGACGGACACGCCACCGTCGAGAACCCCGTCCCGACCATGACGGTCGAAGTCCTCAAGCCGGTCCCCCCACCACGCAACCCCTACCTCGACGCCCCGCCCACGGACGGCTGACCCCCGCCCGGCAGCCGCCGCATCGGTCCGCCCCGGAAGGAACCCCCTAGAGGGTGTCCGCAAAGTCCCGCCTGCCCCGCGACGCCCGGCACGCACTCTCGCCGCACCGGGCGCAAGACCGAGTACGTCCAGTACGAGGTCTCGCGCCCGGCGCACCGAGAGCACGCACCGGACGCCGCGGGGCCCGCCCTGCGGGCGGACGACGCTACTTTGCGGACACCCCCTAGAGCGCGAGCGCCTCGTCCACCGGGCGGGCGGCCGTCGCCATCCGGCCGGGGGTGAGACCGGCGAGGGCTCGGAACTCCCGGGTGAGGTGGGCCTGGTCGTAGAAACCGCAGCCGGCGGCGATTCCGGCGAGGTCCGCGGGACCGCGGGCGAGCAGCCGAGCGGCACGGCGGAACCGGAGGACCCGCGCCGAGGTCTTCGGCGTGAGGCCGACCTGTTCGGTGAACCGGCGCACCAGGTAGCTGCGGCTCCATCCCACCTCGTCGGCGAGTCGGGCGATCGGGACCGCCCCGGCCGAGCCGGTGAGCAGACACCACGCGCGTTCGACCTCGGGAGCGGGCTCCGGGCCGCGCCCGAGCCGGGCCAGCAGTACGGCGTCGAGCAGGTCGAACCTGGCGGCCCAGCCACGGGCGGCCACCAGACGCTCCACCCACACACCGGCCTCGGGGCCCAGGACGTCATCCAGCTCGACCACGAGGTTGGTCAACTCGCGCAGGGGCAGGGCGAGCAGCCGGTAGGCGCCGAGCGGGGTGAACTCCAGGCGGATCACCTCCTGCCGGCCACCGGGATGGGTACACCACGCCGGCCGGTCCTCCATGCCGACCACCACCGAACCGACCCGGCCGGTACCCGAGCCCGGCACGCCGAGGCGGCGGATCTGACTGAACGGCTCGGCGAGGCTGAGGTTCAGGATGACGCGGCCGGTCGGAACCATCCGGACCTCGTAGGGCGGGGCCAGGTGGGAGTAACCGATCCGGCCGCACAGGTAGGGCCGTAGCGCGGGGTGCAGGGGACGGGTGACCCGCCGCAGCCCTCCGGTGCCGGAGACCGTGACCCCACGATCCACTCCGCCACCACGCCCGACCCCACGGTCCACGAGACATCCCCTCCGCCCGGGACCGGCCCGACGGGACCGTTTCCCCTCAGCCGAAGACTCGTCGTCCACGATATACAGCGCGCGTCGGAACGCCATAGGGGCAGGGCCGGCGGGAGTCACGGCCCAAGGGCGAACGAACGCGCCGCCCGTCGGCCGGCTGCTCGGGCTACCGCGCGGCCGCGATCCGCCAGGAGCCACGGCGTACGTCGAGGGTCGCGGTGAGGTCGGCGTGCGGCGGGAAGGGGACGCCGAGCCGCCACGGGTCCGGCAGGGCGGCCAGGTTGACGGCGACCAGGTCCTCGGTGACCTCGCCCAGGGCTCCGATCCAGTGCGGTGCGGTGGCGATCAGCCGCTCGGCCAGCCGGGGTCCGGGCTCGGGAACGCGCGCGAGGGGTTCCTGCGCGCGTCCGGCGAGGGCGGAGCCCGCCAGCAGGGTCAGCAGCCGCGCCAGGACCGCGCCCGGCAGGGCGGGGTCCCGCGTCTCCAACGCCACGTAACAGTCGTCGTGGCCCGAGAACCACACCCGAGAGGCTCCCAGGCGGCTCAGGAGCGGCTCGTCGAAGTCGGTCGTGCCGAGCACGAGGGCGAACTCGTCCAGCTGCTCCGCGGTCACATCGACAGGCACGTCGATCAGCGCCAGCTCGTACGGCGACCAGGTCCCGTCCAGGAAACGGGGCAAGAACTCCCGCTCCACGACCAGGAACTCCTCCGCGAGTCCGTTCGTGCCGGACGCCCAGGATCCGAGGGCGTGGACCGTGCACGGCACGCCGAGGTCGGCCGCGATCAGCGAGGGCCGCAGGGATTGCCAGTGCTCATCCAGATAGGAGTTGCTCTCCAGCGACACCACCGCCACCGCGCCGCTCGCCACGGCCACGAGCAGGTCCACCAGCTCGCCCGCCTGGGCAGCACCGGCGCTCACCCGCCACAGCCCCCCGGCCCCGGCCTCGCTCCCGGCCTCGCAGACGCTGAAGCTCAACGGGAAGGGCCGCCGCTCCACGCCGACACTGTTCACGCTGAACGCGCCCCACTGCCCGACCTCGATCACTGCCCACCCCCGAGAACCCGCCGGACCCACTGCCCGGCCCCTGCGCGCCCATCATCGCCGGTCGGCAGGACGGGCCCGCCCAGGCCGGCCACCACGACCGCGGCGGCATCGCGGTCGGAGCAGTCCATCACCCCCAAGCCGGGTCCTCCGGCGTGGCTGCTCGCCTCGGTGCCGATACCGGGCGTGTCATGTGTGCGGGCCGGTGGGCGCCCGTACGCGACGGAACGCGCGCCCGGGAGCGGCCGGAAACACCGCCGCCCGCACGGCCGAGACGAACCTCCGGTGCCGACGCTGAGGAAGCCATGATGAAACGTCCCGCGCGCCGTTCCCTGCTCACGGCCGGGGTCGGCGGATCGGTCGCCGCCGTCGTCTCCGCCGCCGTCCTCCTGCGGGGCGGCCCCGGGGCACCGGGACCGGCGGCCTCCCCCACAACCCCGGCTCTGTCCGCCTCCGGGGCCGGCTCGCTCCGCACGGACCTGACCGTACGCAGCAGGCTGCTCGGGCGGGACGTCCCGTACAGCCTCTACCTGCCCGCCCGCGCGGGCTCCGGGATCCCGGTCCTCTTCCTCCTGCACGGCGCGAGCGGGAGCCACACCGACTGGGCCGTCAAGGGCGGCATCGTGGCGACCCTCGAACAGGCCGTCGCGGCGGGCCGGATCCCGGTTTGCGCTCTCGCCATGCCCGACGCCCGGCGCGACCCCGGCCGGCCGGGCGGCGGCCAGGACGAGACGTTCTACGTCAACGACATCGCCGCCGCCGGATCCGGCGGCGGCGACACCCTGCGCTACGAGGACATGTTCATCGCGGAGTTCGTCCCAGCCGTCGAACACGCCCATGGACTGGGCGGCCGGCCGGAGAAGAGGGCCATCGCCGGGCTCTCCATGGGCGGCTACGGCGCACTGATGTACGCCCTGCGGTACCCGGGCCTGTTCGGCGCCGCCGCCGGACTGAGCACGGCGCACTTCACCGACGAGGGCTACCGCGCGATCCCGACGAAGGAGTGGAACCGCTTCTTCGGCCACGCCTTCGGCCGTGATCTGGAGGGCTCGGCCCGCCTGACGGACCGCTTCCGGGAGTACGACCTGGCCGACATCATCCGCCGCACCGCCCCCGACCGCCTCCGCCGCACCCGCTACCACCTCGGCTGCGGGACCGGGGACGCCAACCACCTGCCGGGAACCGGGGACCTGACCACCGCCTTCGCGGCCCGCGGCGCGGACACCGAGACGCTCCTGCTACCGGGCGGCCACAACTGGCCCTACTGGACCGCCGCGGCGGCCCGCATGCTGGACTTCTTCGGCCGCCGACTCGGCTGACGGGCCGCCGCGGCTCGCGCCTCTGCCCGCCGTCTAACCTCTCCTCTTGAGGGGTGGGATCGTGGAGAAGTCGATCGTGGCCGAGTCCATCAGGTACTCCGGTGTGTGCCAGGAGTGCGGTGGCTCGGCAGAGTGCTGCGGTGTTCAGGCGCTGGTGGGTGCGGTCCTGCGGTGGGATGTCGAGTCGACGTGTCCGGCCTGCGGGTTCGCCCTGGCCGTCTGCGGCGGCGCCCTACCGGAGGAACTGCGTGACCGGCTGCTCTCCGAACACGGGCCGGCAAGGCTGCGGATAGCCCTGCCGGGGGCGAGGAACGCCGCCGTCATGCGGGTGCTCCGGGCGGAACTCGGCGTCGGTCTGGGCGGCGTCCGGGCCGTGCTGGAGCAGGTTCTGACCGGGCAGTATGCGGGCACCCTGCCCGAGATGGAGCTCCTGGCCCGGAAGCTGCGGGCATCAGGCATCGAAGCGACCGCTTCACGGACGGCGGATTGAGCGTCCCGCGCCCCGGCCGGAGTGTGATGCGGCACACATCGAAGGGAGCGATGACTCTTCTCCTCGCCGTCAGTCATACAGGTGACCACGACGAAGCAAGAAGCAGGGAAGGCTCCACATGACCAGCATGCTCACCGCGCCCCGCCACGTCCCGTCGGCCGCCCCCGCGTCGCGGACCCCCGCGCGGTGGACCGTGGCCGGCGGTGTGGCGGCGGGACCACTGTTCCTCGCGGCCGGCCTCGCCCAGGGCCTCGCGCGGGACGGCTTCGACTTCACGCGGAACGCGATCAGCCAGCTCGCCCTCGGCGAGACGGGCTGGATCCAGACAGCGAGTTTCCTGCTCACCGGCGCACTGCTGACCGCCGGAGCGGCCGCCCTGCGGCAGGCCCTGCGCGGCGGCCCCGGCGGGACCTGGGGGCCGGCCCTGACCGCCGTCTTCGCCGTCTCCTTCTGGATGGCGGCGGCCTTCCCCGCCGACCCCGGAGCGGGCTTCCCCGCCGGCGCGTCCCAGGCGACGGTGATGAGCGCGCACGGAACCGTCCACATGGCCGCCGGCACGATCGGCTACCTCGCCCTGTGCGCCGCGTTCGTCGTCCTGGCCCGTCCGCTCGCGGCCCGCGGTCTGCGGGGCTGGGCGGTGGCGTCCCGCGCCGTCCCCGTGGCGGTGCTCGCCGGCTTCATGGCCTCGGCCGCCTCGGTCCTGGCGTTCACCGCCGGCGCCGGTCTCGGCCTGCTGTGGCTGAGCGCGGTGACGGCCCGCCTGGCCGCCATGCCGGCCGACCGCTAGCGGCCCGCCGCGCACACCGGCATCATCAACCCACCACCAAGATCAACACGCTACGAAACGGATGCACCCCATGACTACTGACGCCGTGAAGGGTCCTGCCAGCTACTTCCCCTCCATCGAGAAGAAGTACGGCCGTCCGATCGCCGAGTGGAAGGACCTCATCCGTACCTCCTCACTGACCAGGCACATGGAGCTGGTCGACTGGCTCAAGTCCGAGCACGGCCTCGGCCACGGCCACGCCAACGCCCTCGTCGCCCACACCCTCGCCGAAGGCAGCGGCAAGTGAACGGGCCGAGCGGCCGAGCCGTGCCCGTCGGGGCCCGGCGCGACGCGTACTTCGGCGCTCAGGTGGCGATGGTGGCAAGGCCTGCGACGCCGATGAGGTAGATGACCACCACGGTGATGCTGTCGATGCCCATGCGGGCGTACTGGCGGCGCGGCCGGAAGATCAGCCCGGCCATGTAGACGACCGTGAGGATGATGCCGAGTGCCGTGAGGTAGATGTCGGTGTGGTGCGCGGCCGGCAGGACCGGCTCGCCGGAGATGACGGTGGCGAGCAGGAACAGGACCGGCAGGAAGGCGTTCCCGCCGAAGATGTCGCTGACGGCGAGCTGGTAGTCGCCCAGCTTCGTCGAGGTCAGGCCGGTGCTGACCTCGGGCAGGGAGGTGGCCGCGGCCAGCACGGTCGCACCGAACAGCACGCCGCTGAGGCCCTGTCGGGCGAAGAACTCCTCGCCGCTGCGCTCGATGACGACGCCGGCCACGAGGGTGGCCAGCGCGGAGATCCCGAAGACGAGTGCGGCGCGGGCGGTGCTGACGCCCTTGTCGCTGGCGGCCTTCTCCTTCTTGCCCTTGGAGTGCCCGCGCGGTTCGGGCTGGCCGCCGGGCGCGTCGCCGCCCTCCCGCCACGGCAGTCCCTCCTTGCCCGCCCGGTCGAGCAGGAGCAGACCGATGACCCACAGGACGGCGATCGCCACCGAGGCCGGGGCCAGCCGGGCGGCGTGCAGGTCCGGCGGGAGCTGCGTGCCCATGACCACGACGGCGAGGACGACCACCACCAGCGCGCCTTCGAGGACCAGCAGCAGGCTGGCGGCAAGACGGGTGAGCGGAGCACGCGGACGGACCCCGGCGGCGTCCAGGACGGCCAGCACGACGGTCTGGATGGCGACACCACCGAGGATGTTGCCCACCGCCACATCGAGTTGGCCGGCCATCGACGCACTCACCGTGATGGCGACCTCGGGCAGGTTCGTGGCGATCGCCAGCAGGATCAGACCGCCCAGCGCACTGCCGAGCCCGAGACGTTCGGCGAGGACGTCGGTGGTGTCCGACAGCTTGATCCCCGCACCCCAGATGACGGCCGCGCTGGCCACGAACAGCACCAGCAGCACCGGTGAACCCAAAGATCCCATGCGACCGGCCTACCCGCCGAAAGGGACCCCATGCAGCAGGCACGCTTCGGGCCCCCGCCCCACGGGCCCGGAGCACGGTGCCGCCCGCTGGACGGAATGGTCCAGGGCCGGATCCGTCCGGCCCGAGGCCCTTCCGTCGTCTCCGGCCCGGAGGAATGCTGGTGGTCATCGACGGGAAGCCCCGTCCGGCCGAGGGGCCGTGCGTCACCGCGGGACGCGAGCCGGAACCCTCTGCCAGCCCGAGAGAAGAGGACCACCACGTCATGATGCGCCCCCGCTCCGCCGCGACCGCCGCGGTCGTTCACGTCGCTGTCGGCTCTGTCGGCTCTCTCCTCCCCGGCACCCCACGGACGGGGCGGTAAATCCCCTTCCACCCGGCGGGCCATGGCCCGTGAGAGGGACCCCTGTGCTCCGACGCCGGCGGTCGCCCTCTCCGGCAACGACGCGTAGCTCGTCCACCCTGTTCGCCGTCGGCAGCCGTCCCGAAGGCTTCGCCGCACTCCAGCGCGGCTCCGCCTGAGCGCGAGCGCCTCTCGCCGCACCGCCACAGCGGACCACTCAAGACCTCGAACCCAGCCACGTCCGGCTGATCGTCGCCCACCTCACCTCAGACCTCTTGGAGTATTGTCATGTCCACATCCATCCACCGCGGCACGTTCCTCGCGCTGTCCATCGCCATCGCCGCCGGTGCCGCGATCGCCCTGCCCAGCGCCGCCTACGCCGCGGCCCCGGCCGCCACCGCGCAGTCCGCCGGGGTCGGCGCCGTCGGCGACACCCCGTTCACCCCCACCGTTCCCCACCCGGCCACGGCGACGGCGGAGCAGCTTGCCGCAGGCGCGAAGGCCGCCGGCATAGCCGCTCCCGGCATCGACTCCTCGGGCCTGGCCGCGGGGGGACAGATCACCCGCAACGAGGTGCTCAAAAGGGCACAGACCTGGATCGACGCGGGCGTCCCGTACAGCGAGTACTTGTACCACACCGATGACAACGGCAAGTACCGTCAGGACTGCTCCGGTTTCGTCTCCATGGCGTGGGGCCTGCCGTCCAGCTCCGCCAACAACTACGGCGAGACCACGTGGACGCTGCCCAACTTCGCCACCGAACTGGGCGGCTTCGACGACCTGCAGCCCGGCGACATGCTCGACGACATCAACAGTCACGTGGTGCTGTTCAAGGGCTGGAAGGACTCCAGCCACACCACCGCCGTGATCCTCGAAGAGGCTCACCCCGGCACGAACGCCCGGGAAGACAGCAGCTACTACACGCGCAGCTACCTGTCCTCCAACGGATACAAGCCCTTCCGTTACAAGAACATCAGCGACGCGCCGTCTCCCGTGTTCACGCAGACGGCGGCGGCCGACTTCAACGGGGACGGGCAGGCGGACATCGTCGCCAAGGACGCCTCCGGCACGTTGAAGATGTGGACGCACAACGCGGGGGGTTACTTCAACAACGCCAAGGACGTGACCGGCGGCTGGAACTTCACCCAGACCGTGGCGGGTGATGTCAACAGCGATGGCAAGGCCGACCTGATGGCCCGTGACGGGTCGGGGAACCTCAAGCTCTGGCTGGGTCGGGGTGACGGTACGTTCGGGGCCGCGAAGCAGGTCACGTCGGGGTGGGAGTTCACGCAGACCGCCGTGGGTGATGTGGACGGGGACGGCAAGGCGGACGTCGTCGCCAAGGACTCTTCCGGCAACCTCAAGGTCTGGGCCGGTCACGGTGACGGCACCTTCGGAGCCGCCCAGCAGCTGTCCTCGGGCTGGAACTTCACCCAGACCGTCCTGGCGGACTTCAACGGGGACGGGCAGGCGGACATCGTCGCCAAGGACGGCTCCGGCACGTTGAAGATGTGGACGCACAACGCGGGCGGCTACTTCAACAACGCGAAGGACGTCACCGGCGGCTGGAACTTCTCCCAGACCACCGCCGCCGACTTCGACGGCAACGGCAAGGCCGACCTGATCGCCCGTAACGACACCAACGGCGACCTGACCATCTGGGCCGGCCACGGCGACACCACCTTCGGTGCCCCCAACAAGCTCACCTCCGGCTGGTAACCCCCGCCCCCGCCCCACCCGCCCCGCCCGCCGCCCGGCCCACCCCCGGGCGGCGGGCAACCCACCTCCCCGCGCACACAGCCGCTCGTCACCCAGCCGGAAGGCCCCCTGTCATGCCCATCGCCCACCGCCTCGCCCGCTCCGGAACCATGGCCCTCCTCGGTCTCGCCCTCACCACCGGAACCGCCCACGCGGCCTCGGTCAGCACATGGGACAAGGTCGCCCACTGCGAAAGCACCGACAACTGGAGCATCAACACCGGAAACGGCCTGTACGGCGGCCTCCAGATAACCCTGGACAACTGGCAGCACTACGGCGGAACCCAGTACGCCGCCCGCCCCGACCTCGCGACCAAGAAGCAGCAGATCCTCATCGCCGAGAAGATCCTCAAGGCCCAGGGCCCCGACGCCTGGACCTGCGCACCGGGGACCGGTCTGGCGACCGACACGGCCAACCCGTACCCCGAGGACAACGTTCCACCCGCGGTGTTCACGCAGACGGCGGCGGCCGACTTCAACGGGGACGGGCAGGCGGACATCGTCGCCAAGGATGCCTCGGGCACGTTGAAGATGTGGACGCACAACGCGGGCGGCTATTTCAACAATGCGAAGGACGTGACCGGCGGCTGGAGCTTCACCCAGACCGTGGCGGGTGATGTCAACAGCGATGGCAAGGCCGACCTGATGGCCCGTGACGGGTCGGGGAACCTCAAGCTCTGGCTGGGTCGGGGTGACGGCACCTTCGGAGCCGCGAAGCAGGTCACGTCGGGGTGGGAGTTCACGCAGACCGCCGTGGGTGATGTGGACGGGGACGGCAAGGCGGACGTCGTCGCCAAGGACTCTTCCGGCAACCTCAAGATCTGGGCCGGCCACGGTGACGGCACCTTCGGAGCCGCCCAGCAGCTGTCCTCGGGCTGGAACTTCACCCAGACCGTCCTGGCGGACTTCAACGGGGACGGACAGGCGGACATCGTCGCCAAGGACTCCTCCGGCACGTTGAAGATGTGGACGCACAACGCGGGCGGCTACTTCAACAACGCGAAGGACGTCACCGGCGGCTGGAGCTTCTCCCAGACCACCGCCGCCGACTTCGACGGCAACGGCAAGGCCGACCTGATCGCCCGTAACGACACCAACGGCGATCTGACCATCTGGGCCGGTCACGGCGACACCACCTTCGGTGCCCCCAACAAGCTCACCTCCGGCTGGTAACCCCCGCCCCCCGCCCCACCCCGTCCCGTCCGCCGCCCGGCCCACCCCCGGGCGGCGGACGACCCGTTGACGAACTCCTCCGTAGAGCCGAGAGACAGGACCCCCATGCCCCGCAGAAAACACCGCCTCGCCACGGCGCGAGCAGCAGCGACGATCACCGTTCTGGGGCTGGCCGCCACCGGTCTGACGAGCGCGAGCGCGAGTGCGAGTGCTGCCGAGGCCGTGTACCCACCCGTCAACCGGGTCTTCAACAACACGGCCATCAGCGCGGACGGCAATCCGTCCACCGCGGACTTCGACGGATACGGCAACAGCCTGTCCGCCACCGCCCTCGACAGCGCGGGGTGGACCCAAGGGGCGCACATCACCGTCAACGGCAC
Source organism: Streptomyces sp. NPDC032091 (assembly GCF_055580265.1). Classification (NCBI taxonomy): domain Bacteria; kingdom Bacillati; phylum Actinomycetota; class Actinomycetes; order Kitasatosporales; family Streptomycetaceae; genus Streptomyces; species Streptomyces sp. NPDC032091. Next base: position 395,471 of record NZ_JBVILR010000002.1, read on the forward strand.
GGTCTACACCAGGCCGGACGTAGCCCCCGGCCAGCCGGACAATGTCGTCGCCGCAGGCCAGACCCTGTCCGTCACGGGCTCCGGAGACGCCCTCGGGTTTCTGGCCGCGGCGACCCACGGCCCCGTGTCCGGCAGCGGCACCCTCACCTACAGCGACGGCAGCACCTCCGCCTACACCCTCTCGGCGAACGACTGGTCCACCGGCAACGCGACGGCCGCCGCCGTCACCCTGGGCCGTTCCAACTCCCCTACGGGCCAGCAGACCCGCCCCGTCAGCCTCTACGCGGTCACCGTCCCCCTCACCCGGGGCAAAACCCTGGCCTCCGTCACCCTGCCGAACACCTCGGGCCCCACCCCCGGCACGGGCCCGGCGCTGCACGTCTTCTCCCTCGGCGTTCGCAGCACCCCGGCCGCACCCGGCGGAAGGGCCTGGACGGGGAGCTGGGCCACCTCCTTCGGCTCGGCACCCGCGGTTCCCCAGTCGCCCGACTGGAAGGACCAGACGCTGCGCATGGTCGTCCACCCCCACACCAGCGGCGGTACCGCCCGGATCCGCTTCGCCAACACCTTCTCGCCCGCCCCCGTCAAGCTCGGCCACGTCACCGTCGCGGGGCAGCAAGCCGGAGCGGTGGCCGCCCGGACCCCGGTCTCCCTGACCTTCGGGGGCAGCGGGCAGGCCACCATCCCGGCGGGCGGGGAACTCGTGAGCGACCCCGTCGATTTCCCCGTCACCCCCGACCAGGACCTCCTGGTCAGTGTCCACCTGCCGGACTCCGTCACCGCGGCCCCGATCCATTCGTACGCCCTGGCCACCTCGTACACCACCAGCCGTCTGGGCGGCGACCACACGTCCGACACCAGCGGAACGGCCTTCACCGGCTCCTTCTCCTTCTGGACCCTGCTCAGCGGCGTGGACGTCGCCACGAGCGGGAACCCCGGGACCGTCGTCGCCCTGGGAGACTCCCAGACCGACGGCGCCCACACCACGAAGGACGCCAACCACCGCTGGCCCGACCACTACGCCGCCGCCCTGAACGGGCGCGCCTCCGCCCCCGGCGTCCTCAACGCCGGTATCTCCGCCAACCGGATCCTGCTGGACCGCACCGACCAGGCCGGCCCCAGCGCCCTCACCCGCCTCGACCGCGACGTCTTCGCCCAGCCCAACGCCAGCGCCGTCGTCCTGTACGAGGGCGTCAACGACATCCTCCTCGGCAACGCCGACGTCAGCGCCCTGAAGGAGGGGATCCAGCGCATCGCCGCACAGGCCCGGGCCCGCGGTCTGCGCATCACCGTCGCCACGCTTCCCCCGTTCGGCGGCAACAGCGCCTACAGCGACGCCCACGAGAACGTGCGCCAGGGCATCAACGCCTACATCCGCACCACCCATGACATCGACGCCTACACCGACTTCGACCTCGCCACCCGGGACCCCGACGTCCCCAGCCGTCTCCAGGACGCCTATGTGGACCCGGCCGACCACCTCCACTTCAACGACCTCGGTACCAAGCACCTCGCCGACACCCTCGCCGCCGGCGCCAACGGCATCCCGCCGGCCATGTCCCAGACAACGGCCGGCGACTTCAACGGCGACGGCATCGCGGACCTCGTCGCCTGCCACGACGCCACCGGCACACTGAAGATGTGGCTCGGGCGAGGCGACGGCACCTTCTCCTCACCCACCGACGTCACCGGCGGCTGGCGTCCCTTCACCCAGACCACCGCCGCCGACTTCGACGGCGACGGCAAGGCCGACCTCATGGCCCGTGACGGCTCGGGGAACCTGAAGATGTGGCTGGGCCGGGGTGACGGTACGTTCGGGGCCGCGAAGCAGGTCACGTCCGGGTGGGAGTTCACGCAGACCGCCGTGGGTGATGTGGACGGGGACGGCAAGGCGGACATCATCGCCCGTGACTCCTCCGGCAACCTCAAGATCTGGGCCGGCCACGGTGACGGCACCTTCGGAGCCGCCCGGCAGCTCACCTCGGGCTGGAACTTCACCCAGACCGTCCTGGCGGACTTCAACGGGGACGGGCAGGCGGACATCGTCGCCAAGGACGGCTCCGGCACGTTGAAGATGTGGACGCACAACGCGGGCGGCTACTTCAACAACGCCAAGGACGTCACCGGCGGCTGGAACTTCTCCCAGACCACCGCCGGAGCCCTCACCAAGGACGGCCACGCGGGCCTCATCGCCCGAGACGACACCACCGGAACCCTGAAGGCCTGGGCGGGCCGGGGCGATGGCACCTTCGCCTCCGCCCGCGACCTCACCGGGGGCTGGTAGGAGGCCGCGCGCCCCGGGAGCACGGGCCGGCTCCGCCGCTCACTGGGTGCTCGCGGAGGGACGGACCACGATCTCGTTGACGTCGACCTCGGGCGGCTGGGAGACGGCGTAGGCGATGGCGTCCGCGATGGCGCCGGCCGGCAGCGCGACCGAGCGGTAGCTGCGCATCGCCTCCCGGGCGGCCGGATCCGTGAGGTGGTCGGCGAGTTCGGACACGGTCACCCCGGGGGAGACCACCGTCACCCGGACGTCGCCGGCGGACTCCTTGCGCAGACCCTCGCTGATCGCGCGGACGGCGTACTTGGTGGCGCAGTAGACGGCGGCGGTGGGCACGACCTCGTACGCTCCGACGGACGCGACGTTGACGACGTGCCCGCCGCCCTGGGCGCGCATCCCGGGGAGCACGGCGGCGATCCCGTGCAGGACGCCCCGCACGTTCACGTCGATCATCCGGTCCCACTCCCGCGTCCGTAGCTCCTCCAGCGGCGAGAGCGGCATGACGCCCGCGTTGTTGACCAGCACGTCCACCCGCCCGTAGCGCTCGCGGGCGGCCCGGACGAACCCCTGCACATCGGCGAGGTCGGTGACGTCCAGCCGGCGGGCCTCCGCCGTGCCGCCGCTGGCGGTGATCTCCCGGGCGATCCGCTGGAGACGCTCGGTGCGGCGTGCTCCGAGGAACACGCGGTGGCCGTCGGCGGCGAGCCGGCGGGCGGTCGCCTCACCGATCCCGCTGCTCGCCCCGGTGACGGCGACGACCTTGGCCATGTGGGTACTCAACATCCCGGCTCCCTCTTTCTCGGCAGGGCACCGACTCTGCGCCGGGCGCCGCGCAGCCACCAGGCCGCACCCCGCCTGGGTGCGGCACACCCAGGCACCGCCCGCGGCCGGCGCCCTAACCTTCAGGTCATGACCGGCAACCACCTGGGTGAGTTCCTGCGCGCACGCCGCGCCTCCGTCCGACCGGACGAGGTCGGCATGGCGAGCCACGGCCTGCGCCGGGTACCGGGGCTACGGCGCGAGGAGGTGGCCGTCCTGGCCGGCGTGAACGCCGACTACTACACCCGCCTGGAACAAGGCCGCGAACGCCACCCCTCGCCCCCCGTCGTGGACGCCCTCGGCCGCGCCCTGCTCCTCGACGCCGACACCGCCGCCCACCTGCACCGGCTGGCCGGCACGAGCCCGGCCCGCCCCCACCGCACCGACATGCCCCGGGCCGACCCCGCCCTGCGGACGCTGATCGACGGCTACCCCGACACCCCCGCCTTCGTCATCGCCCCGACCCTCGACGTCCTCGCCGCCAACGCCCTCGCCGAAGCCCTCTACGCCCCCTTCGACCCGGCGGACAACCTCGCCACGATGGTCTTCCTCGACCCGGCGAGCCGCCCCTTCCACCCCCGGTGGGACCACACGGCCGAAGCCGTCGTCGGCCACCTCCGCGAAGCCGAAGGCCTGCATCCCGCACACCCCCGGCTGCGCGTCCTCGTCGACGGACTGCGCGCACGCAGCGCGGACTTCGCCCGCCTGTGGAGCACCCACACCGTCCGCGCCAAGACCCGCGCGGCCAAGCACTTCCTCCACCCCGACGTCGGCGCCCTGCACCTCACCTACCACGCCTTCGACGTACGGGCCGCCCCGGGCCAGCAGCTCGTCGTCTACCAGGCGGAGCCCGGCAGCCCCAGCGCACAGGCCCTGCGCCTGCTCGGCTCCGTACACGCCACACCGACACCCGCCGCCGCGAGGTACTGACGTCGCCGCCTACGCCTCCAGCAGACCGGGGACCGGTCGCGGCCGCCCCTCGGCGTCTATGGCGACGAAGGTCAGGCGGGCCGTGGCCACGTCGGTCGCGGGAGTGGTGGTGGCGTTCCAGCGTTCGGCGGTGACGCGTACGCCCACCGTCATCGAGGTGCGGCCGGCGCGTTCGAGGAGGGCGTGGACGGTGAGGAGGTCCCCGGCGCGGGCCGGGGCGAGGAAGGTCATGCGGTCCACGGAGACCGTCACGGCCGGCCCGTCGGCATGGCGGCCGGCCGAGGCCGCGGCCGCGTCGTCGATGAGCTTCATGACGACGCCTCCGTGGATGGTGCCGTAGAGGTTGGTGTCGTGCTCGCTCATGATGTGGGCGAGGGTCACCCGGGAGTCGGCGGGCGCCTTGTGGGCGCGGGAGCCTGCGGTGATGTCCGTGGTCACGGAACTCTCCTTCGCGAGTCGTGGCTCGACCCGACGGCGTTCGGGGCGCGAAGGAGCGGCGGGCACGCTGTGCCCGCTGCCGCCGGCCCGCCCACGAGGCCCTCGGGTCTCCGTACGCGCTCGTCGCGCACGGGCAGCGGGCAGGTCTTCGGACTCGCGGACACGCCTGCCGGTCTCCCGGCGGGCACCTACTGGCCGTCGCTTCCCAGGACCGGCTCCGGTCCCAGTGCGTATGACGGCGGTCGTTCCCGCTCACCGCTGCGGGGCAGTCCCGGATTCCCACCGGGTTCCCTCTTACGACGCACCACGCCACGGAGTTGACGGGGGGCGAACCAGCTGCGCCCTCACCTTACGCGGTCTCCTTCCCCGGGCTGCCGGTGTGGTGCGAACGGGTGATGTGCGGGCCGGGGGAGGGGATGAGGTTCCGGCGTATCGATTCGCCTCCGGTGCGCTGCTTCTAAGGTCGCTGACAGTGCTCAGAGCGAGCGTCGTCGTGCGTCCAAGGCAGCCGGGAGGCCCCGTGTCCCAGTCCGTGTCCGATTCTCCGCGGCACCGCATCTTCGCCATGCTGGATGTCGATGGTGACGGTGTGGTGACCCATGACGAGTACCTCGGACGGGTGGAGCGGGTGGCGTCGGCCATGGGCCGCGACACCTCGCACCCGGTCGTCGTGGCGTCGCGGGCGGCGCACGAGGCGGTCTTCGCGGACATGGACGGTGACCACGACGGCCGGGTGACCTTCGAGGAGTACCGCGCGTGGGTGGGGCATGACGCGTTCGAGCGCTCCTGCCGGCCCGCGCTGGGCTCCCTGTTCGACATCGCGGACGCCGACGGCGACGGGCGCCTGGACCGTGCGGAGTTCACCCGCATGCGCACGGCGGCCGGAAACGCCGAGTCCGACGCCGCGGCGGCCTTCGACGGCCTGGACGTCGACCGTGACGGGCTGATCGACCGGGACTCCTACCTGGCGGGGATCAAGGCGTTCGTCACCACCGGTACGTCGCCCATGGCCGCCTCGTACGGCACCGGCCGCCCTGTGCCCGACACCGTGCGCTGAACCCCGCCCGGTGTCACGCCGCACTTTCCAGGATGCTTTTGAGCGTGGCCAGTTCGGTGTCCACGAGGGCCGTCTGCGCGTCGAAGTAGGCATCGGTGAAGGCGGGCGGCTGGAAGAAGGTCATCATGAACTCCGCTCCGGTGCCGTTGGCGACGACGCGGGCCGGGACCTGCCAGGACGCCTGCTCCTCCACGTAGTCGTGGTCGAGGAGACCGAATGCGGCGTTGGCGCGGATGCGGAGCCGGGCGGGCCCGTGCGGGGTGGCCATCAGCCACCAGTCGGGGTCGTCGGTGGGTTCGATGGCCTTGACGTTGACGACGGCCCAGGCGGGCCAGTTCGCGGGGTCGCGGAGGTAGGCGAAGACCTCCGCGGCGGGACGGTCGATGCCGACGGTCTTGGTCACCGAGCGGGCGGTGGCGTGGGGGGTGTTCATGGCGGGGCCTTTCCGGGGGCAGGGGGGTCGGGTGGGACGTCGCCGACCAGACCGCGGATCCAGTCCTCCAGCAGGAGGCGCCGGGCCGGGTCGAGGTGGGCGAAGAAGTGGGCGTCGTTGAGATCGGCGATCTCCGCCAGGCGCGGTGTGAGGTCGCGGCCGGCCTCGGTGAGGGTGAGCCGCATGATGCGCCGGGATCCGGGGTCGCTCTCGCGGGACATCAGCCCCTTGGCGATCAGCCGGTCGACCAGGCGGGAGACCGCGCCGGCGTCGATGCCGACGTAGCGGGCCACCTCCCGGGTGGTGCTGGCGTCGTCACGGTGGACGGTGATGAGGACCGCCCACTGGGAGACGGTCACCCCGTGTTCCGCGAGTTGTTTCTCGAAGCGGCCGTGGACCTCGTCGGAGAGCCGGCGCAGCCAGTACCCGAGGTGGTCGCGAAGACCGCTGCTTGATGCTGTCACCCTCCCAGCATCATTGTCGAGACAACTGTTGTCAAGACAACGAATGCCAGGCACTCTCCGGTCAGGGCCTGCGCACCTCGTACAGGAAGCAGCCGTACTCCACCGCCCGTACGTGGACGAGGGCGACGTCCGGGGAGGCGAAGGCCGTGCGCAGGGCCTGGTCCACGGCCGCCTGCGACTGGGCGGGATCGTCCGGCAACCGCACGATCGCGCCACCGGTGATGTGGCCCGCAGTGTCGTAGCGGCGGAAGGCGCGCAGCGCTCCGGTCTCGGCGAACGCATGGCCGGAGACCGGATCCGGGCCCTCACAGCGGCCGGAGTGGACGAAGACGGGGCCGGTCTCGTCATAGGCTCCCGGGTCGCAGCCCACCTCCGCCGCCCACCTGCGCAGCGGAGCGTACGACACCAGCGAGATCCGCTCATCGGCGCGGCTCCGGCGCAGACAGCAGCGCAACGGTGCTCCTGCCGCGTCAAGGGCATAGGGGCGAGGGACGACACCGGCGTCGTCGTGGTCGCGGAGCTCCTGGAGGACGTGGGGGGCGATGGCCAACGGGCGGTAGGTCAGTGTGGTCATGCGCCCAGCCTGCGCGACGTGGTCCGCGGACGCTGGCCGGAATCCGACCACGAGCTCGATCGCACGGGCATGCCACTCCCCGTCCGGGTTTGTGCGGAGCGCCCCGGGGCACGCGCGGCACGAGCAGGAGCGTTCGCGGCCGGAATCCCGAACGCCACAGGCCGAACCCCACAGGCCGGACGCCACCCCCTGACATGGGAGGACACGTGTCGCCCCCTGAAGGCCCGTACGCCCGGATCGAGGACGAGGTGGCCTCGCGCGCCGGCAGGCTCTGGGACATCGGTTGCGCCCTGCACCGCGACCCCGAGCCCTCCTACGCGGAGCATCGGGCCTGCGCCCTGCTGAGCGCCGAGCTCGAACAGGAGGGCTTCGCCGTCGAACGGGGCACGGCCGGACTGCCGACCGCGTTCGTCGCCCGCTCCGGCAGCGGCGAAGGGCCTCGGGTGGCCCTGCTCATGGAGTACGACGCCCTGCCCGGCCTGGGGCACGCGTGCGGGCACAACCTGATCGCGGCCGCCGGGCTGGGCGCGGCGGCCGCGGTGCGGGCGGCGCTCGGTGACGCACCGGGCACGGTGCTCGCCGTGGGCACACCGGCCGAGGAGCGCGGCGGCGGCAAGGTGGCGCTGGCCTCGGCCGGGGTCTTCGACGGCGTGGACGCCGCTCTCATGTTCCACCCCGGGGTGCACAGCTGGGCGTGGGCGCCGTTGACCGCGCAGCGCCAGGTCCGGGTCGGCTTCCACGGCCGCGCCGCCCACCCCACCGGCAACCCGACGGAGGGCATCGACGCGCTCGCCGCCCTGATCCAGCTGTTCAACACCACCGCCGTACTGAGCAGGCGGCTCCCGCCCGGCTCGCACCTCCAGGGCATCGTGACGCACGGGGGCGAAGCCACCAACGTGGTGCCCGCGTACGCCGAGGGGCTGTTCGGGCTGCGCGGGGCCACGACGGGCGCGCTCGACGAGCTGGCGGCGGAACTCGCCTCGTGCGCCCGGGGGATCGCCACGGCGACACGCACCACGGCCGAGGTCACCCCGGTCGGCGCCGGATACCGGCACTTCCGCAACAACCGGGCGCTGTCCGACCGGTTCGCCCACCACATCCGGCGGGCCGGAATCGAGGTCGGCAGTCCGGCGCCCGGTGTGTACCTCGGATCGTCGGACATCGGTGACGTGAGCCACCGCGTTCCGGCCATCCACCCGTTCGTGGCCATCATGGACGAACCGGGCTCCGACCACACGGCCGGCTTCGCGCGCGCCGCGGCCTCCGCGCGAGGGCGGCGGGCGATGCTCGCCTCGACGCGGGCGCTGGCCTGCACGGCGGCGGACGTGCTGAGGGACGCCGCGTTGCAGGAGACGGCCTGGGCCCAGCTGCGACATCAGGCGGCGACGGGCACCTGATCCCGGAGGGGCCCGTCTCGGCTCTTGGGTCCTACGTCTCCGACGGCGGCGCGTCGCTGCTGTCGCGCTGCCGTCGGCGGTGCTTGCGCATGGACACCTGGGAGCCGCAGCCCGTACTGCAGTACAGCCCCGCACCGTTGCGGGTGCGGTCGAGGAAACCGAAGTGGCACGGGGGGTTCCGGCAGGCCTTGATGCGCCCCCAGTCGCCGCTCTGCGCGAACGTCGTCACCGCGGCCAGTACGGTTCCGAACACCCGCGGCACCCCCGTCTGTGGCGAGGCCAGCTCCACACCGCCGGCCGTGACCACCGGCGCCAGGGGGTAGAGCGCCCCCACGCGGCGCAGGTGCCGCTCGGCGCGCAGCAGCGGCTCACCGAGGCTCTCCTCATCGCCCGAGTGGGCGAGCAGCAGGGTCACCAGGGCATCGCGCAGCTCCCGTGCGACGGCGGCGTCGGCGTCGGTCACCACGGTGTCGCCGCCGAACTCCTCGCGCTCCGCCAGCCATGCCGCGAACGCGTTCCCGTCCTCGAACAACTCCCGGCGGCCCGATCCGTCCGCGCGCGTGTTCACGAACGCGAGAACGGCCTCCACCGTCGGCGTGACGGTGCGCGGGCTGGGTCTGGGGGATCCGGATGCCGCAGTGATCATCACCCCACGATACCTCAGAGCGACCGCACTAATCCGACTAGTGGGCAACCGACATCTCGATCCGGGTTGACTCGTTGCGAGCTAACGCCTTACGGTCGCAACATGAAGAAGGCATCCAACTCCCAGTCCCCCCACCGCACATGGCTGATCACCGGCGCCACGTCCGGCATCGGCCGCGCACTCACGCTCCAGGCACTGGAGAACGGCGACACCGTCTCGGCCCTCGCCCGCGACACCTCCCCCCTGGACGAACTGGCCGGAGCGCACGGCGAACGCCTGCTCCTCATCCAGGCGGACGTACGCGACGAGCGGGCCGTCCGTGACGCGGTGGACGGCACGCTCGCGCGGTTCGGCCGTATCGACGTCGTCGCCAACAACGCGGGCTACGGACTGTTCGGAGCCGTCGAGGAGGCATCCGACGCGCAGGCCCGCGCCGTGTTCGACACCAACGTCTTCGGAGTGCTCAACGTCCTCCGCGCCACGCTGCCGGTGCTCCGCGCCCAGCGGTCCGGGCACATCCTCCAGGGCTCGTCCGTCTACGGGCAGACCGCCCACCCGGGCGTGGGTCTGCTGGCCGCCACGAAGTACGCGGTCGAGGGCCTGTCGGACGCGCTCGCGGCCGAGGTCGCACCGCTCGGCGTCAAGGTCACGCTCATCCAGCCCGGGATGACCGCGACCCCCTTCCTCGCCAACCTCGACGTCGCAGCCGGGCTGGGCGACTACGACGGGACCGTCCGCGAGGTCCAGAAGGGCATCGCGGAGCTGCCGGCGTCCGCGTTCTCCACCGCGGAGCGGATCGCCGCGGGCATCCGGGCCGCGGTCGACAGCCCCCACCCTCCCCTGCGCCTGGCCCTCGGCACCTCCAGCGCCACCGGCATGCGCGCCGCCCTGGAGGCACGCATCGCCGGCCTCGACGCCTGGCAGCACGTGACCGACGCGGTCGACGGGCAGGAGGCCGCGCACCCCGCCGGGAGGTGAGACCCGGTGACCTCGGGGCCGGTGACCTCGGCGCCGCGGGGCTCGCTCAGGCGTGCGGCTCCGCGGCGCCGGGGGGAGCGCTCGCGCGGGGCGCCGTGAGGTACTCCAGCGTGCCGGTGATCTCCAGGAGGCGGTCCAGCCGTACGGTCCGCGCGTCGAGGTGGAGCCCCGCGCCCGCCGTGCCGGTGCGCCGGCGGACCATCAGCAGGGCCGCCAGGCCGCTGGAGTCGACGGCGGACAGCCCGGCACAGTCCAGCCGCAGGTCGCGCGGCGCGGGATGCGCGGAGAGCGCCCGGTCCACGGCCTCGACGAGGAGGTCGGCGTGGAGGTGGTCGAGGTCGCCGCTCAGCTCGATGCGCACCGTGTCGTGCGAGGCGGAGTACGTCAGGCCGAGGGCGGCGGGGGGCGTGCTCGTCATTCAGCGGTCCCGGCAGTGGTGAGGGGCGTACGGGTCAGGCGGGCGGCTCCGGCCCGCAGGGTGGCGGTGGCGCGGGGGAAGTCCTGGAGCTCCCGCTCCAGGAGCTCCAGCGCCGGCGGCAACGAGGCGGCGGGGACCCCGCGGGCGTCCAGGACTCCGGCGGTCCACACCAGGAAGTCGCAGAAGAGGTCCTCGTCACCGGTGTAGAGGGAGGCGGCGAGGAAGTCGACGATGTGGGAGAGGTCCTCGGCGGTGCGCTCGCGCTGGACTTCCGTGTAGGTGCGCATCGCCGGGTGGGTGGCCTCCAGTCGGTGGAACACGGAGGCCACCAGCCGCGGACGGCCGCGGGCCACCAGCGTGTACTCCTGGTCGCTGAGGTGGGGCAGGTCGTCGATGGCCTGGTGGCCCGGCCGGACCCGCGGCAGCGGGCCGGCCAGCTCATCGGCGGCGGCCCGGGCGTCGGGTGCCCAGCGGTCCGCGCCCAGCAGGCGGGCGTAGCGGCCCCCGGGGCCGAACGCGGCCCCGCCCACGATCACGGGGGTCCCGACGGCCTGGCAGGCGGTGATGGTGGCGTGCGCGGCGGGCAGCCGGGTCGCGAGGGAGCCGGAGAGGGCGACGGCGTCCGGGCCGGTCCGGTGCAGGTGTGCGACGAGGTGCGGGGCGGTGACCTGCGCCCCGAGGTAGTCGACGCGCCAGCCCCTGATGCGCAGTACCTCGGCCAGGAGCCGGGCGGGCAGGGCGTGCCATTCGCCGTCCACACAGGCCACCGTGATCCGGCCGCGCGTCGGCGCCGTGTGCACCGAGCGGTGCAGGGCGATGGCCGTGACGGCCCGGTCGTTGATGGCGGTGGCGGCGTGTTCCTGGGCGACGGTGATGCGGTTGCCGGCCCATTCCCGGCCGACCCGCCCCTGGACGGAGGCGATGACATCGAGCAGGAGGTCCTCCGCGCCCATGCCCCCGTCCAGCGCGCGGACCACCGCGGCGATCGTGGCGGCCTCGTCGAACGCCATCACCGACTCCCACACCCGTGCACGGAGTTCACCCGACGCGGACGCCGACGCGGACGCCGACGCCGGCGCCGGTGCCGTGGTCTCGTACGGGCTCACGCGGTGAACCGTCCGCGGGTGTGGCCGTCCACGGCACTGAGGTGATGGGTGCGCGGGGCCGAGATGACCACCACCGCCATGTCGTCGTGGCGACCCGCCCCCACCCACTGGGAGGTCAGCATCTGCACGTGCTCCACCACCGCCTCGGCGGGCATCGCCGCGCACTCCGACAGGGCGCGGCGCAGCCGCTCCTCCCCGAACATCACACCACCCATGGGCCCTCCCCGCGCCTCGCTGATTCCGTCGGTGTACAGCACGCAGGTATCCCCGGGGGCGAGCGTCACACGCGCCGTCTCCGTGGTGATCTCGGGCAGCGCACCCACCAGGGTGCCCTTGGTACGCGCCTCCTCCACCCGGCCGTCGGAGCGCAGGATCAGGGGCGCGGGGTGTCCGGCGCTCGTCAGGCGCAGCCGTACGGCGTTGCCCTCCCGGGCCGCGGAGGCGAGGACCATGGTGGCGAAGCGGGCGTTCTCGGAGTTCAGGAGCGAGGTGTTGAGCAGGCTGAGCATCCGGTGGTGGTCGTCGGCCATCGGCAGAAGCGCGTGCAGCGTGTTGCGGATCTTTCCGGTCATCACCGCGGCCTCCAGCCCCTTGCCGCACACGTCGCCGAGGACGACCAGCGAGGGCGCGCCCTCATCGGCGGCGGGGTGGACGTCGTAGAAGTCGCCGCCGACCCGCTCGTGGTCCCCCGACGGCCGGTAGCCGCCGGCGTACTCCACCCCGGAGACCTGGTGCAGGGCGGGCGGCAGGAGCTCGCGCATGAGGGTGTCGGTGATCGACGCCTGCTCCGCGTAGAGCCGGGCGGCCGACATCGCGGCGCCGGCCCGAGCGGCGAACAGGCGCGCGAACACCTCCTCGCCCTCGGTGAACGCCGTGGCGGCGCTGCCGCGCAGCAGCACCAGGGCGCCTGCGGGCACCCCGTGCCCGGGCAGGGGCGTGATGACGATCGACCCCACGGCGTCGAGGCCGTCCGGCACCAGCCAGGCCGGCGCGGCCGCCGGGTCGATCCACCGGGAGGGGACGGGCGGGAAGCCCTGGAGCGCCTCGGCCAGCCCGGGCACGTCCCCGGGGTCGACGGCGGCGCGGGACACGGACGGGCCGCCGCCGCGGACGCACGAGACGACGGGGAGCTCGCGGCCCCGTGCGGAGGCGATCACCAGGGCGGCGTCGGCGAGGTGGTCGGCCGCCATCTGCGCTGTGACGTCCATGCAGCGGTCGAGGTTCAGGGACGAGAGCAGGAGGTTGGAGGAGCGGATCAGGAACTCGGTGCGTTTGCGTTCCGTCCACAGGGCCTCCCGCGCCAGGCGGTGGTCGGTGTCGTCGACCAGCCACCACACGACCGTGCCGTCGTCACGCGGAGTCGGGTGCGCCTCGTAGGAGCGCTCGCCGACCCGCCCCTGGACGGTCCCGGCACGGGCCTGCGGGCGCTGGGCGGGGAGGGGGGTGGTGCAGCGCGCGTGCGCCGACACCAACCAGCCGGGGACCGCGTCCGCCAGGGGCGAGCCGGGGCGGGCGTCCGGGAACACCAGCCCCGCCGCCTCGTTGGCGTGGACCACGACCGCATCGGCGTCGGCCACCAGCACCGGGTAGGGGGCCTGGCTCCACGGCCGGGCGGCCGCGGGCGGGTTCGACGTCGTCTCGGTGGTAGGAACCAAACGTTGAAGGCCCGCTGCGCGGGCCCCTCACCTCTTCATCACGTCGGAAGGACCTCGGAAAAACAGTTGTCCTCCGGCAACCATCCTCCATGGACCGTCCGCCGTGCAACCGGGCGTGACGGCGACGGCGGTGACATGCTGACCACCACCCGACGTCCCCGCACGGGGCGTCCCGGTACGATCCGTACGGTGATGGGCAGGCGATGAGCATGAACCACCCACCCCCGCCGTCCCCCCTGGGCTCGCAGCGGCACCGCGACGAGGGCGTCGGCGGCCGGCACACCGCACCGCCGCCCCCCTCCGCGGCCGCGGCCCGGGAACTCGTCCGCGCACTGCTGCTCCGCGCGGGGGCCGACCTCGACAGCGTCCCCGCCGCCGACGCGCTGCTCGTCACCTCGGAGCTGGTCTCCAACGCGATCCGGCACGGCCACGGCGTCACCGGTTTCCGGGCCGACCTGGCGGACGGCCTCCTGCGCCTGTCGGTCGCCGACGCCAACCCCCGCCCGCCGACGGCCCGTACGGGGACGGCCGACCACCCCGGCGGGTACGGGTGGCCCCTCGTCCAGCGCCTGGCGGAGCGCGTCGACTGCAGCACCCGTGCCGACGGCAAGACCATCACGGCGGCGATCCGCCTGAGCTGACCGCACCCGGCGCAGTGCCCGCGGCCCCGTCCGGTTCAGGCCGTCCTGGTGGTGAAAGACTGCGGGGACGGCAGCCGCAGCGGCTCCGCGACCGCGGCACAGAAGGCCGCGAGCCCCGCCGCCAAGGCGGCCCGGGAGGCCTCCGGCATCCCGGCCATCGCCTCGGCCAGCACCTCCTGCCGGCGGGTCCGCAGTCGTTCGAGGTACGTCAGGCCGGCGGGGGTCAGCCGGAGCAGTACCTCGCGGCGGTCGTCGGCCCCCGGGTGGCGTTCGAGGAAGCCCACGGCCTGCAGGCGGTCGCAGAGCCGGGTGACGGACGGCGGGGCCGCCTCCAGCAGCCGGCCCAGCTCGCGCAGGTTCAGCCGGCCGTTCGCCTCGACGAGGAACAGCACCCGGGCCTGCGCGGAGGAGACCGGCGGGACACTGGCGGTGTCCCGGCCCCGCTCCCAGACCACCCCCAGCAGCTCGATCAGTTCGCTCATCTCCGCCACGGCCGGGGCGCCGGACCCGGAGGAGCCGATCGACCGCTGACTCATGTGACACTCCCTACCGGACGTACGCGCGGCCCTTCCTCGACGGACCGGCGGCTTCGTCGTCCCCATCTTGGCAGTTGCGAGAGAGACAGGTACGGGGCCGGTGACTGAAGTCGTACACGGCGGGGGCGGCGCGGGTGGCGGGGGCGTGGAGCGCGCGCTGCGCGGCGCCGCTCCGCACGAGGTGTTCGAGGAGGTCCGGGGCATCCTGGCCCGCGACCACGGCGCGGCCGGGGCCGAGCTGCTGATGGCCGACTACGCCTCGGACTGGCTCCAGCCCGTCACCGCCCGGCCCTTCACCTCGGATTCCGTTTCGGCGTACAACGGGGCCGAGGGCCGTGCGTTCGGCGCCCAGGAGCCGTACGTGGTCTCCGGGGGGAGCGGGAGCACCGTGCACCTGCCGGTGACCGTGCGCGGCGACCGGCTCGGGGTCCTGAGCGTCCGCTTTCCGGCCGGCGTCCCGGTCGGCGGACTCCTCGGCCCGCTGCAGGACGCGGCCGACGCGCTGGCCCACGAGATCCTCGTCGCCGACCGCGACACCGACTTCTTCCTCCAGGCGCGCCGGGCCAGAAGACTGACCCTGGCGGCCGAGATGCAGTGGCAGCTGCTGCCGGGGCGCTCCTGTTCCCGGCCGGAGTACGACCTCGGGGCCCAGCTGGAGCCCGCCTACGCGATCTTCGGCGACAGCTTCGACTGGTCGGCCTCCGCCGACCACCTGACGCTGACCGTCAACAACGGCATGGGCGAGGGCGTCGAGGCGGCGCTGCTGACCGGTCTGGCCGTCAGCGCCCTGCGCAACGCCCGGCGGGCCGGCCTCGGCCTCGCCGACCAGGCGGCCCTGGCGGACCAGGCCCTCTACGGTCACTACCAGGGGCGCCGGCACCTGTCGATGCTGCTGCTCCGCTTCGACCTGGACACCGGCGAGGTCGAGGTCGTCGACGCCGGTTCGCCCCGGCTCTGGCGGCTGCGCGGAGGCACCGTGGAGCCGGTCGCGCTGGAGGCGCAGCTGCCGCTCGGCATGTTCGAGGACACCGTGTACACCTGTCAGCGCTTCCAGGTCCTGCCGGGGGACCGGCTGGTCGTCCTGAGCGATGGGGTCTACGACGTCCTCTCCCCGGCGGGAGAACCGTATGGCCTGCACGCCCTGACCAGGGCCGTCATGAGCACGCGGCTGCTGCCGCCCTCTCAGGTGCCGAGGGCGCTCCTGGAAGAGCTGCCGGGGTACCGGGGCGGCGTGGACGCCGCCGACGACGCGATGGTCGTCTGTCTGGACTGGCACGGCCGGCCCGGCCCGGAGCCCGACGGCCGCGGGCGGTAGCGCCGGGGCCGGTCGCGCCGGGAGCCGGTCGCGTCGGGAGCCGGTCGCGTCGCACGGTGGCACAGTGGTGGCATGCCCCGCCCCGGCCGCTCCGGCGCGCACGAGGACCCGGCCGCGGTCCTCGCCGCCGCGGCGGACCTCCTCGCGGTGCTGCACGCCCGGGGGCAGGACGGTGTGACACCGGCGGTGTCGCCGTCGCAGCTGCGGGCGCTGCTCGCCGTCGAGGGCGCCGAGGGCATCAACCTGCGGGCCCTGGGCGAGGTGCTCGGATCCCGTCCGCCGTCGGTCACCCGGCTCTGTGACCGGCTGGAGGCCATGGGACTGCTCACCCGCTCGCCCCACCCCCTCAGGCGGCGCGAGGTGGAGGTGCGGCTCACACCCAGGGGACGGACGCTCCTGGACGAGCGGCGGGTGATCCGGCTGCGGGAGCTGTCGGCGGTGCTCGGGCGGATGGCCCCCGGGGCGGTGGACGCCCTGGTGGCGGGCCTGCTGGCGTTCCGGGAGGCGGCCGTGGGCGGCTCCCCGGCCGACGGGCTGCCCCCCGCGGACGAAGGGGCGGTTTCCGGTCAGGTCGGGTGACGGTAGAATCGTTCGCTCCATAAAATATTGCCTAACGGCAAATGATCACCCTAGGCTTGTCCGACGCAATCACGCGTCCGCCGGGCGTCCGCCGTCCGAGATGAGAAGGGACAGACCCGACGCCATGGTGAGCACGTCCGGGCTCGGGGCCCAGCGCCCGGGCGCCCCCACCCCGCAGCAGCCGGTGATCCGGCCCCGCGAGGCACCGTCGCCGGATCCGGACGACTCCCTGGCGCTGTGGAACGGCGTACCGCCGCAGGTCCTCCTCATCGAGGACGACGAAGGCGACGCCGTGCTCGTCGAGGAACTCGTCCAGGACAGCGGCACCGAGGTCCACCTCGCCCGGGCCCGCTCCCTCACCGACGCCCTCCGCCTGCTGGAGACCACGACCCCCGACTGCGTCCTGCTGGACCTGCACCTTCCCGACGCCCAGGGCCTCGACGGGCTGAGGAAGGTCCTCGCCCTGTCCGCCGAGACCGCGGTCGTCGTCCTGACGGGCCTGTCGGAGGAACGGGCGGGGCTGACGGCCGTCGCGGCCGGAGCCCAGGACTACCTGGTCAAGGGACGCCTCGAAGCCGACGTCTTCATGCGGGCCATCCGCTACGCGATCCAGCGCAAGCGCACCGAGCTGGCCGCCGTCGCCCTCCAGGCGGGCCGGCTGCGCGCCGAGGAGAACGCCCGCCTCGAACGCGGACTGCTCCCCACCCCCCTGCTGCTCGACGACGCGGCCGACACCGTCACCGTCTGCGCCCGCTACCACCCCGGACGCGCCCAGACACTGCTCGGCGGTGACTTCTACGACGTCGTCCAGACCCCCGACGGAGCCACGCACGCCGTGGTCGGCGACGTGTCGGGCCACGGCCCCAGCGAGGCGGCGCTCGGCGTCTGCCTCCGCGTGGCCTGGCGCTCCTTCGTCATGGCCGGAGCCCGCGGCGCCGAACTGCTCGCACTCCTGGAGCGGATCCTGGTGGCCGAACGATCAGGACCGGAGACCTTCGCCACCCTGGTCTCCCTCACCCGTCCCGCAGGCACCCGCGCCGTGTCCGTCCAGCGCGCCGGGCACCCCGGTCTCCTGGTCCGCTCCACGGGCGGCGTGGAGCTGCGCACCGTCCCGGGAGGTCCCGCGCTGGGCATCCTGCCGGGCTGGGGCGCCGGCTGGCCCGTCAGCGAGGTCGCGGTGGAGGAGGGCGGCGCCGTGATGCTCTTCACGGACGGCCTGATCGAGGGACGCGTCGGCCCCGGCTCCGACCGCCTCGACGAGGAGGGACTCCTGGAGATCGCCCGCAAACACGCCGACCTGCCCGCGGAACCGTTCGTCGACACCCTCATCCGGACGGCGCAGGGCCTCGCCGCCGACTGGGGCGGCCTGGCCGACGACGTCGCCGTCCTCCACCTCGAATGGAACCCGAGCCCGTGACCTCCCCCGCACAGCCCGCCGCGCCCCCCGCCGGGCGAGCCCCGGACCGCCACGGACCGAGTCTCCGGGCCTGGCTGACCACCGTGCTGGTCGTGCTCGCCCTCATGGTCGCCGGCACGGGAGCGCTCGGTGCCGCCCTCCTGTCCCGCACCACCACGGCCGGGAACCGGCTCGTCGACGAGATCCTGCCCGCCCAGCGGGACGCCCTGCGGCTGGAGACGGCCCTGCTGGACCAGGAGACCGGGGTCCGCGGCTACCTGCTGGCCCATGAGCCCGCGCTCCTGGAACCGTACGAACGCGGCCTGACCGACGAGAACGGGGCCGCCCACCGCCTGACGACGGTCCTCGACGGCGACGACGGCGTACGCCAGGACCTGGCCGCCGTGCAGGAGGCCGCCCGGGCCTGGCGGGACGCCTTCGCGGCCCCGGCCATCGCCTCCGTGGAGAACGGCACCACCCCGCCCTCCGCCCAGGCCGGAAAGGACCGCTTCGACGAGGTCCGCCGCCGGGTCGCCGCGCAGCAGGAACGCCTGGACCGCCTCCAGAACGACGCCCGCACCACCTTCGGCGCGGCACGCGCACAGCGTGACCGCGTCCTGCTGGCGATCGTCGTGGCCTTCCTGCTCGCCGGCTCGGCCCTCGCCGTACTGCTCCACGTGGGCGTCCTGCGGCCGCTCGCCCGGGTGCGCACCGCTTCCCGGCGCGTCGCGGACGGCGCCCTCGACGAGGAGATCCCCCTGTGCGGCCCCTCCGACCTGAAGGCCCTGGCCCGGGCGGTGGAGGCCATGCGGCACCACACCGTGGCCGAGCTGAACGCCTCACGGCGCAACGCCGAGCGGCTCGACCGCACGGCCGCCGAACTGGACGCGCAGGCGGTGGAGCTGCGCCGTTCCAACGCCGAGCTGGAGCAGTTCGCGTACGTGGCCTCGCACGACCTCCAGGAGCCGCTGCGCAAGGTGGCCTCCTTCTGCCAGCTCCTGGAGAAGCGGTACGGGGACCGGCTCGACGAGCGCGGCACCCAGTACATCGCCTTCGCCGTCGACGGGGCCAAGCGGATGCAGGTCCTCATCAACGACCTGCTGACCTTCTCCCGGGTGGGCCGTGTCCAGGACACGCGCGAGACGGTCGCCATGGACACCCCCCTGGACCGGGCCCTGCGCAACCTGGACGCCGCCGTGGAGGAGAGCGGCGCGGAGATCGTCCGGCCCGAGCGGCTCCCGGACGTGGTGGGCGACCCGACGCTGCTGACGATGCTGTGGCAGAACCTCGTGGGCAACGCCGTCAAGTTCCGCTCTCCCGACCGGGCCCCGCGCGTGGAGGTGGCCGTGGCCGACGACCCCGCCGCGGAGCCGGGCTTCCACACCTTCAGCGTCACCGACAACGGCATCGGGGTCCCTGCCGAGTTCGCCGAGAAGGTCTTCGTCATCTTCCAGCGCCTGCACGGCCGGGAGACCTACGGCGGCACCGGCATCGGCCTCGCGCTCTGCAAGAAGATCGTCGAGCACGCGGGAGGACGCATCCGGATCGACACGGGCCACCGCGAGGGCACCCGGATCCTCTTCACCCTCCCGCTCGCCGAGTCCGCCGCCGACACCGATTCCCCCGCGCCCGCGCCCGCGCCCGAGCCCGAGCCCGTACCCGTACCCACCGAAGGAACCGCCCGATGAGCACTCCCACCGGCCGGCCCCACGCCGCCCCCGCCGAAGTCCTGCTGGTCGAGGACGACGCGGGCGACGAGCTCATGACCCGGGAGGCCTTCGAGGACAACAAGATCGGAAACGTGCTGCACGTCGTGCGGGACGGCCTGGAAGCTCTGGACTTCCTGTACCGCCGCGGCGAGCACACCGAAGCCCCGCGCCCCGACCTGATCCTCCTCGACCTCAACCTGCCCAAGTACGACGGACGGCAGGTCCTCGAACGGATCAAGACGGATCCGGAGCTGAAGCACATCCCCGTGGTCGTGCTCACCACATCGGCGGCCGAGGAGGACATCCTGCGCAGCTACAAGCTGCACGCCAACGCCTACGTGACGAAGCCGGTGGACCTCGACCAGTTCATCCGGGCGATCCAGCAGATCGACGACTTCTTCGTCACCGTGGTCAAGCTCCCCCGCGCGACGTGAGGCCGTCGGCCGGCCACGCGGACGGAGTGGACAGATCGGACAGACCGCAATGCGAACGCACGATGTGGGGAGACCGGACGTGAACAGCAGGGACACGCACACGCACACGCACACGCACGACGCCGAGGCACGCAGCCGCGTCGAGACCCGTGCCGAAGGGGACGTGCGCATCGTGGTGATGGCGGGGGAGTTCGACATGGACAACGCGGCCGCTCTGCGGACCGCGATGGATCCCGCGGCGCCCGGGGTCGCCCGGTTCGTCCTGGACGTGGCCGAGGTGACGTTCATCGACTCGACCGGGCTCAGCGTCATGCTGCAAGCGGCCCTGAGCCATCCGGTGGTCCTGGCGGGCACCGTGCCGCGCCGGCTGGCCCGGCTCCTGGAGATCACCGGGGCCGAGCTGGCCTTCGCCACCGCGCCCAGCGTGGCCGAGGGCACGACCGTGGCCGTGCCGCCCCGGCAGGGCTGAACGGCGGTGTGCGGGCCCCGGTCGAGCGCCTGTGCGAGACCGGCCGTAGCCTTCGGGGCATGACTGAAATTCTGACGCCGACGCCCCGTGACGCCTTCGAGCTGCTCATGGCCGGCAACCAGCGCTTCGTCTCCGGCACCTCCGAGCACCCCAACCAGGACGCCGCCCGCCGCACCGAGACCGCACCGTCCCAGCAGCCCTTCGCCGTACTGTTCGGCTGCTCCGACTCCCGCCTGGCCGCGGAGATCATCTTCGACCGCGGCCTGGGCGACCTCTTCGTGGTGCGCACCGCCGGACACGTCGCCGGGACGGAGGTTCTCGGGTCGATCGAATTCGGCGCGGCCGTCCTCAACGCCCCCCTGGTCGTCGTCCTCGGCCACGACTCGTGCGGCGCCGTCGCCGCGGCCTGCTCCGCCCTGGAGGACGGGCAGACGCCCGGCGGCTTCGTCCGCGACGTCGTCGAGCGGGTGACGCCGAGCGTGCTCGCGGCCCGCGCCGCCGGACGCGAGAGCGCCGACGAGATACTGGCCGAGCACATCGAGCAGACGGTGGACCTGCTGCTGGAACGCTCCCGCATCCTGGCCGACCGGGTGGCCGAAGGCCGCCTCGGCGTGGTGGGTCTCTCCTACCGCCTGGCCGACGGCAGCGCACAACTCGTCGCCACCCGCGGCTTCGACCCGGCCACCCCCACCGCCAACTGACCGGGCCGGGGCTGGGCCCCGCGGCTCGGCGGAGCCGGTTGGCGATCGCGAGTCCCAGCCCCTCCTGCGCCGGCAGTGACGCGATGACGAGGTCACATCCCTGCTGGTCGAACTCGCGCAGGAACCCGTACAGCCGGCGCGCGTAGGCGGCCGGCGATGCGGGCACCGCCACCACAGCGTGCGCTTTGAGGGGAGCGTCGGCGACGGCGGCGGGCAGGAAGACGCCCACCCGGTGGCCCAGCGCGGAAGCCAGTTCCGCCTCCGCGACGACCTTCTCGGGCTCGACGAGGACGACGCGCGCACGCGGCGCGTAGTGGGACGGGTGCTGCCCCGGCACCCGGACGTCGCTGTTCGAGGGCACCGCGAGCGGGTGTCCCAGGACCGCTTCGAGGTCTTCACGGGTCGTCCCGCCGGGCCACAGGATGACCGGTGTCCCACCGGTGACGTCGACGATGGTGGACTCGACGCCGACCTCGCAGGGGCCGCCGTCCAGCACGTGGTCCACGGCGTTGCCCAACTCGGCACGCACGTCGTCCGCGGTCGTCGGGCTGACGGAGCCGAAGCGGTTCGCGGACGGGGCCGTCACCGCGCCGCCGAAGGCCGACACCAGGGCGAGGGCGAAGGGGTGGTCGGGCACGCGCACGGCCACCATCTCCAGACCGCCGGTCGCCTCCAGCGGTACGCGGGCACCGCGGCGCAGGACGAGCGTGAGAGGGCCCGGCCAGAAGTGTCCGGCGAGCGTGTGCGCCGCCGCCGGCACGCCCCGCACCCACTCCTCCAGCTGCTCCGCGCCGGCGATGTGGACGATCAGCGGATGGGAGGGCGGACGCCCCTTGACCTGGAAGATCCGCGAAATGGCGGCGGGATCCTCGGCGTTGGCCCCCAGGCCGTAAACGGTCTCGGTCGGCAGAGCCACCAGCCCGACGCCACGCAGCACATCGGCTGCCTTCTCGATGTCACTGGTACTCGTCATCCTAAGGCGCACCAAGCCCACCCGGGCATCGGTTCCCGCGGAGCGGGGGCGGCCCAGGACCCGGCAGGCCATTCGTGCTCCCGGGTGGCGGGGTGGGTGCCGTAGGCGGCGGCCACGTGTTCGAGGTGGCGCAGGGCTCCCGCGCGTTCCTCGGGGATCAGGCCGTCGCCGGCCCGGAAGCAGACCCTCAGTACGAGGTTCGAGACAAGCCGGTTACCCTTCCGTCCTTGCCCACGCGGAGTCCGACAGGCTGCCAGGTATCGTCTTTCAACGCCAGCGTGCGAAACGGCTTCCCTCCCCTGTCTAGTCGGTATGTTCCAGCGTTCCCGTTGCTATTCCATTCGATTTCCAGATACCAGGTGCAGTCGCATTTGGTGGTCTGTGCCGAGAAATGGAATACCTCGGGATCGGTTGTGGAGATCTTGTAGGGGAAATTGACGATCGCCGGCGATGGAGTGGATGGCACGTCCGGAGGCACCGGTGACGCGGTGGGCGATGGGTTGTCGAGGTCGATGGTGAAAGATCGTGCCTGCACCACGCCACCGCACCCTCCTGTGCCGAACGCGGATACCAACGGCGGTTGAGGCGGGCTGGACATCACTACGCGGACCCCGGTGATGACCACCGCGCTCTGCGTGCTCCCCTGAAGGGTGACCGTGAGTTCGGTGGCGTTGCCGTCGGCTTCCCTGTTCTTGGCCAGGATGTCGCGTGCCTCCATCTCCGGCTTCCCGATGACGGCATCCTGAAGCTCGTCAGGGAAATGCGTCCAGGCGGCCGGGCATGAATCGTCTTCGTATACTGCGGTAAAAGGCGGCCGCTCGTTCCGGAATTCGTGCACAACCTTGCCGCCGGCCGTTGTGAATACGTTCTGCAGGGCGCCGCCGAGGGCTGCCGCCAAGGATCCCAGGAGAACGGTCACCAACCACACCAAAGGGCGTTTCCAGAGAGGTGTTCTTCCTCCATCAGATTTCTCTGAGCCTGGCTCTCCGTCAGAAGAACTGGAATGCACGATGACCTCCTGGCGAGCGGTCTCAGGCGCCAATCCCACCCTTCGGCAGCCATGCTTGCCTGCCTCGCCTCCATCCGCCACCGAGAGGGCCTCAGGATCAGGATTGCGAGCGGCGTCGACGTTGCGGCCGTCATCGCTGATGAGGGCTTCCGGTGAGCACCGTGTCCCGCGCGCGGTGTACTCCGGCGTGCGGCAAGAACCTGACGTGGCGATGCTGGTGGAGCAGCGAGCCGCCTTCGAGGAAGCGGTGCAAGTGGGAGCCGTGATCACCAAGAGCCGACACCGCCACCTGACCGTGGGCATGCGCCCGAAGCGGAGCGGCGGTCCCGCTCCTCGCCGCCCGGCCGAGAGTCAGGACTGATCAGTTGGACAGCGACGGCAACAGCGGCATCGCGTCGGGACTGCGCTCCTCCGTGGCCAGGATCCTCGATGCGGACGGACGGGTGGCCGGAGCGGGATTCCTGGTGGCCGAAGGCCTCCTGGTCACCTGCGCCCACGTCGTCCGGGCCGCGGGCGGCGGCCCGGGGGAGACCGTGCGGCTGTCCCTTCCCCGTGGGGCGGGTGCGATCGAAACCGAGGGGGAGGTCCTGGAAGGGCCGTGGCGCGATGTCGAGAACGAAGACGTCGCGGTGGTCCGGCTGGGAGCAGATCCGGCATGGGCGGGCCTGACGCCATTGCCTTTGGGTTCCGCAGAAGGCAGCAGGCGCCACCCCGTGCGCTCCTTCGGCTTCCCTGCCCAGGCCGCTGAAGGGGGCCACTGGGGGTTCGGGGAGGCCGGTGATCTGCTGCCGGCCATCGAAGGCAGGGGCACCTGCTTACAGTTGACCAAGGCCAACGACCTCACCACCGGCTTCAGCGGCGGCCCGATCCTCGACGAGGTGACCGGCCTGGTCATCGGCATGCTCACAGAGATCGTCGTACCCGACACGTTCCTGCGAGGCCAGGGCATCGCCTATGCCACGCCCGCGCAGGTGCTGCGGGAGATCCTGCCCGAGCTGGCCTTGCAGGACGTATGCCCGTACCGGGGTCTGGAGCCGTTCAGCGCCGAGCACGCCCAGTGGTTCCAGGGCCGGAACGAGGCCGTACGCCAGGTCGTTGAGAAGCTTGCGCGGCAGCAGCGGCTGACCCTGCTGCTCGGGCCTTCCGGCTCCGGCAAGTCCTCGTTGATCCGGGCCGGGGTCATGCGGGCGCTGGCCGACGGCGAGCTGCCGGGCAGCGACCGGTGGCTGCCGGTGGTCGTCCGACCGCGGCAGGACCTGCTCGGCGAGATCGAGCGAGCCGGACTGCCCGGTGCGGTCAGCGAAGGCATCTCCGCGGCGACGGCGCGCAGACTCACAGCCGAGCCTTCTCACGAGCGCATCCTGCTGGTTGTCGACCAGTTCGAGGAACTGTTCACCCAGCCCGCTGCCGGCGCGAGGCAGGACTGCCTGGCCGTCGCGGACCAGATCACCGCGGCCGTCGCCTCGGATGCCCGGCTCAGCGTGATCCTGGTGATGCGGGACGACTTCTACCCTCAACTGGCGGCTCGTGTCCCAGGGCTGCTGGCGGCCGCGATGCCGGGTCTGCTCAACGTGCCGGGCACGCTGACCCGACAGGACTTGCACGACATCATCGTCCTCCCCGCTGAGGATGTCGGGGCCCACTTCCAGCCGGGACTGCCCGAACTGATCATCAGTGACGTCCTGGCCATCACCCCTGAAGCTCACCAGGCGCCGGCCACCGTGCTGCCCCTGCTGGAACTCACCCTCAGCCAGCTGTGGCAGCGGCGGCAGGACGGCCACCTGACCCATGACGCCTACCGCCGTCTCGGCGCTGTCAGCGGCAGCCTGACCACGTGGTGTGACACCGCGCTCAGCAAGGTATCCACCGTGCGGCGCCCGATCGCCCAGCGGATCCTGACGTCCCTGGTGCGACCGGCCGACCTCAGCCGCCGTATCCCCCCTGTCCGTGCACAAGTCCCCCTTGACGAGTTGCGGGAGATGGCCGCGGGCCCCGGCGAGGACCAAGCCGTCGACGAGGTCATCGCCGTTCTCACACGCCATCGCATCATCACCACGCAGACGCTCCGGCCCGGCGAAGGATCCGACGCGGCGCCGGGACAGGCAGTGGCCGAACTCATCCATGACGCGCTCATCCGGGACTGGGGCACTCTGCACGCGTGGGTGAGGCAGGACCGCCGCTTCCAGGAATGGCTCAACCGCACTCGTGAACGACAGGTCCGCTGGGCAGCGGAGAGGGATCCTGGGGACCTGCTGGCGGGAACAGCGCTGGCCGAAGGCCTCGAACTGTCACAGCAGCGGCACCTGCCGGGGGACATCACGGCCTTTCTCACCGCGAGCAAGGAACGCCAGCAGGCCGAGATCCGGCGCAGCAGACGCCTCAGCACCGTCCTCGCCGGCCTCCTTGTTCTCGCGCTCGTCGCTGCGGGTGGCGCCGTGTGGCAGTGGCGCACGGCAGTGGCCGGACGGCAGGCCGCACTGTCCCGCCAGCTCGCCGCCCAGTCCGACACGCTCTTCGCCACGAACCCCGAACTCGCCTCCCTCCTGGCAGTTCAGGCATACCGAGCCAGCCCTACGCCGGAGTCCGTCGTGAGCCTGCGAACCGCCGCAGGGCTCCCACTTCATCGGCGCTTGACCGGTCACACCGACGCTGTGAGCTCGGTCGCGTTCAGCCCTGACGGGAAGACGGTGGCCAGCGGCAGTTATGACACCACCGTACGACTGCAGGACGTGCGCTCCGGCAGGACCCGCGCCACTCTCGATGACATCGACGAGGTGGCGGCAGTGCGGTTCAGCCCCGATGGCAGCACCATCGCCGCCGGAGGCGGCGGCGGCATCGTGCGTCTGTGGAATGCCGCCACCGGCACGTTGCGCACCAGGTTGACAGGCCATTCCAGCGACGTGCAGTCCGTGGCGTTCAGCCCCGATGGCCGCACCCTCGCTACCGCCGGCTCCGATGCGACGGTGCGGTTGTGGGATGTGGTGACCGGCAGGCAGCGGACCGTCCTGGAGGACCACAGCGATGTGGTGTTCTCCGTGGCGTTCAGTCCCGACGGCCGTACTATCGCCACCGCCAGCCGCGACAAGAACGCACGGCTGTGGGACGCGGCCACCGGCAAGCTGCGCGCGACGCTCCAGGGCCACACCGGGGAGGTGTTCACGGTGGCGTTCAGTCCGGACGGCCGCACCCTCGCCACCGGAGGCCTGGATTTCACCGTGCGTCTGTGGGACGTGGCCGGCGGCAAGACCCGCACAGTCCTCCAGGGCCACGCCGGAGAGGTGTATTCGGTGGCGTTCAGCCCTGACGGCCGCACCCTCGCCACCGCGAACGATCAGAAGGTGGCGTTGTTGTGGGACGTGGCCAGCGGCGCCATCAGGGCGGTCCTGTCCGGTCACAGCGACCAGGTGTCCTCGTTGGCGTACAGCCCTGACGGCCGTACCTTGGCCACTGCCGGCCGTGACAGGACCGTGCGGTTGTGGGACGTGGCCGGCAAGGCCACCGGATCGACCTTGGTCGGGCACACGGCCGAGCTGTACTCCCTCACATTCAGCCCGGATGGCCGAACTGTCGCCACCGCCGGCTTCGACCGTACGGCACGGCTGTGGGACGTGGCCGGCGACCGGCTCCGCTCCACGCTGGCCGGGCACAGCCGCGAGGTGACTTCGGTGGCGTTCAGTCCGGACGGCCGCACCCTCGCGACCGGAAGCCTGGATGGCACCGTGCGTCTGTGGGACGTGGCCGGCGGCAAGACCCGCGCCATCCTGCGAGGCCACGTCGGTGACACGTATGCAGCCGGTGACGTGTATGCGGTGGCCTTCAGTCCTGACGGCCGTACCCTCGCCGCCGGCAGTCGCGATGAAACCGTGCGGCTGTGGGATGTGGGCACCGGCAAGACCCGCAGCATCCTGGAGGGGCACACCGGCCCGGTAGTCTCCGTTGCGTTCAGCCCTGACGGCCGCACCCTGGCCACCGGCAGTACCGACTACTCGGCACGGCTGTGGGACGTCGCCGGCGGCAAGACCCGCACCACCCTCATCGGGCACACCGACGAGGTGTACTCCGTTGCGTTCAGCCCTGACGGCCGCACCCTGGCCACCGGCAGTACCGACTACTCGGCACGGCTGTGGGACGTCGCCAGCGGCAAGACCCGCACCACCCTCATCGGCCACACCCAGGAGGTCCCCTCGGTGGCGTTCAGTCCCGACGGCCGCACCCTGGCCACCGGCAGCACCGACACCACGGCCCGGCTGTGGGACGTGGCCAGCGGCAAGACCCTCACCAGCCTCATCGGGCACAGCGACTCGGTGATGTCGGTGGCGTTCAGCCCCGACGGTCGGACCCTCGCCACGGCGAGCAGCGACCGGACCGCGCGGCTGTGGGATGTCGACGCCGCCCTCCCCCAGCCCGCCACAGCGATCGAGAAGGTCTGCCGCGCCGTAGCGCGCGCCCTCACTCCAGCGGAGCGGACCGCCTATGTGCCGGGCCGATCCGTCGGCCCCGGGTGCCCGGCCGGCTGATCCCGGTTCTCCGTCCTGTGAGCCCCCGGGGTCAGTCGGGCGGGTGGCCGAGGAGGACGCCGCGGCGGGCGTAGTAGCGGCGCATCACCGGCCAGGGGACGTCGACGAACTCCTGCGAGGTGCCGTGCCAGCCCGACGGGTTGTGGATCGTGACCGCGTGCCGGTCCGCGCCCACGGCCAGCACCAGGTGCCCGCCGCGGTGGGGCGGCTCGGTGTCCCCGCTGCGGACGCCCGGGTGGACGGACAGCATGACGAGGCGGCCGGCGTGCAGCTGGTACGCGACCTCGCGCAGCGGGAGCCAGGGGCGGGATTCGGCGTGGAGGCCGAAGCGGTCCCGGGTGTGGCGGGCGAAGGGCTCGTAGATCAGCCCGTGCAGGCCGCCCTCCTTGGGCACGTACGCGCCCGCTGCGAGGTACTCCTTGCCGAGGGTGACGCTCGGGGGCGCGTCGAGGCCCCAGTGGGTCAGTGCCATCCGCAGGCAGGCCATGCCGCACACCCGCCAGGACCAGAAGGAGTACTCCTCGGGGGAGTCGGCGCCGGAGGCCCGCCAGCGGGGGTCTTCGGCGGCGTCCAGGCGGCCCGTGACGATCTGCGAGACCAGCTCGGGCGACTCCCACTGCGCGAAGTACGGCACCTCGTGGCGGACGCGCCGCTGCGCGGAGAGCGGCGCGACGGGGTGGGGCGGGGCGAGGTGGGACGGGGTGAGGTGGGACGGGGTGAGGTGGGACGGGTCCGGGATCACCGGGCGGCCCCGTCGGCGGCGCCCGCACTGCCGTCGGCCGGCGGTTCCACGGTGCGGTGCACCGGCCCGTACAGGGCCGCGGGGCGGCCCGTGCCCAGGGCCCAGTAGCGGTCCCCGTACGACCAGTGCCACCACTCGGTGGGGTAGTTGACGAAACCGGCCTCGGTGAGGACGCCGCCGAGCAGGTCCCGGTTCGCGCGGCTCTCGGGGTCGATGTCCGGGGCCGCCGTGTAGCAGCGCAGGGCGCTGTCCTCGGGGGACGCGTTGACGCTCGTACCCATGGGCAGTTCGCGGCCGTCCTCGGTGCACAGGGTCAGGTCGATGGCGGATCCGGCCGAGTGGGGGGCGATCTCCGGGGGAGACACGTACCGGCTGGCGGCGAGGTGCCGGCCCGCTTCGTCCAGGTCGGGCCGCAGGTCGCGCAGCCGCTCGCGGTAGGCGGTGAAGTAGTGCCGCTGGAGGTCGGGCGGCCGGTAGCCCTCGACGAAGAGGAAGGTGATCCCGTCGGGGAGCAGGCCGGCGGCGTGTGCCAGGCGGTCGGCCACACCCTGCCGTACGTGGGCGTAGTGTCCGGCCGGGTCGGCCTTGCGGGGGTCCATGCGCAGACGGGAGTGGGTGCGCAGGTCGACGAGGGGCTCGTCGGAGCCGGTGACCGGGATGGCGGCGACGCGGGGGTCGGCCATCAGCACGGGGGCGGGCGTGAGGTCCGTCATACGAGTCTCCACGGGGGTCGTGCGTGCGGGGGAGGGGGGATCGCTTCGGGTGTCGCTTCGGGTGTCGTCCCGCTCACTCGGTCAGCTGCCGCACGTCCCGCACGAACAGCGGGACGACCATGGCGAGCAGGGAGAGCAGGGCGGCGCAGACGAGGGTGAGGGGCACTCCGCAGGCGGCGGCGACGGGGCCGACCAGAGCCGTGCCGACGGGGCGCAGGCCCATGGACCCGAAGCGGTTGACGGCGTCCACGCGCGAGAGGAGGTCGCGGGGCACCTCCTTGGCTATGGCCGCCGACTCCACGGAGGTGAAGACCGCGATGGCCATGCCGGAGACGAATTCGGAGGCGGCGAGGACGTACCCGGGCGCGGGCAGGGCGAGGAGGAGCAGGGTCGGGCCGGCGCCCGCGAGCATGACGACGTACCCGGTCAACAGGGGCCGTCGCATGCGCAGTTTGAGGGACAGGGCGGTGCCGCACAGCCCGCCCGCGCCCAGCGCGCCGACGATGAGGGCCCAGGCGGAGGCACCGCCGAGGTGGTCGTCGGCGACGACCGGACCGAGGACGTTCAGGGCGGACAGGAGGCACAGCTGGAAGACGGCGGCGCTGGCGATGAGGGCGGCCAGCCAGCGGCGTTCGGCCACGCAGCGCAGGCCCTCGCGGATGTCCGCGGCCATGGAGCGCCGGGCGGCGGCGGGCGGGTTGCCGAGGGGGCCCACAGCGGCCACGAGAAGCGCGCTGACCAGGAAGGTGGCGCCGTCCGCCACCAGCAGCCAGCCGGGGTCGGTCCAGGCCAGGAGAGCGGCCGCGAGGAACGGTCCGGCGACTTCCGCGGTGTTGCCCACGAGGGAGAAGAGGCTGTAGGTCTGCCGGAGGTTCCCTTCCGGGGCGACTTCCGCGATGGCGCCGGTGGAGGCCGGGTTGAAGAACGCGCCCGTCGCCCCGCGGGTGGCGGCCAGCAGGGCGAGGCACCACAGCGGGGCGTGCTGGAGGAGGATGAGGACACCGGTGAGGGTCTGGCCCGCGAAACCCGCGAGGTTCGACCACACCATGACGGACCGGCGCGGGTAGCGGTCGCCGATGACCCCGCCGATCAGGACGAGCGCCACGCTCGGCAGCGCACGGGCCGCCAGCACCACGCCGATGCCGGACGCGCCGCCGCCCAGGGCGAGGACGGCGAAGACCAGGGCGACGGGGGTGACCATGTCGCCCAGTACCGAGGTGCCGCGGGCCAGGAAGAGCAGCCGCAGCGGTCTGCGGCGGAGCAGCTCGCGGGGGGTCAGCGCGGTGCCGGGTTCCGGCGGGGGCGTGGTGGTGTTCGCTCGGGCGTTGATGGCGGCATCCTCAAGGGGTCGGGAGGGGCAGGGCAGTGGTGACGTCCGTCAGCGGCCGGCCACCGCGTCGGTGAACTCGTCCCGCTCCCAGGCCCGTACGGCCAGGTAGTCGCGTTCGAGCTGCGCGGGGTCCTCGTGGCAGAGGTAGAGGCCGCCGGGCTTGCTGTGCAGGCTGGTCGTACGGGGGAGTTCGCATCCGGGGCGGACGGTCAGCCGGATCCCGTGGAACGACGGGAGCGAGGTGACCGGGTCCAGGTCGAGCGGCCGCAGGAGGACGCCGGCGGCCGGGGAGATCAGGCTGACGCCCAGCGCGTGGCGGCGCAGCGGGCGTACCGGACCGCGGTCGGCGACCGCGTCGGGGGCGAGGTAGGAGTCGACGACCTCGTCGAGGTGGCTGGTGCCCAGGGCCTTGAGGCTGAGCGAGGGGTCGTGGCCGCCGGGCAGCCGGGTGCCCGCCTCCAGCAGCAGGGGCCCCCGGTCGGTGAGGATGACCTCGGTGTGGGTGGCGCCCCAGCGCACGCCCAGCGCGGTGAGGACCTCGCGGACGTAGGCGAGGAGGGCGGGCATACCGGGGGCGTCGGGGCTCTGCAGCTCCTGCCGGTCGTAGACGGGCGCGTCGTCGACCGGCTTCTTGTCGGAGCGCCAGATCTCGACGGCCATGTGGGAGCCGTCCACCGACACGGTGTTGACCATGTACTCCGGGCCGGTGAGGAGTTCCTGGACGACGACGCCGTCGTTGGGCTGGCCGAAGAGGTTGGGGGCGCCCAGCAGGCCGCGGACGGCGGCGTCGCGGTCCGCCGCGGTGGGGCAGATGTGCACGCCGTCCGTCCCGGCGCTGGCGGGCGGCTTGACCACGGTCGGCCGCGCCGGGGCGAGCGGGCCGGTCTGCCAGTCGACGCGGCCTTCGCCGTCCAGGTGCTGCTGGGCCGGTACGGCGACCCCGGCCTCGTGCAGGATCCGGTGCATCGTGCGCTTGTCCCGGCGGGCCGCGGCGAAACCGGGGGCGTTCGCCGTGGGCAGGTCCAGCTCGGTGGCGAGGAGGTCGGCGGTGTCGCTGCCGCTCTCGGCGCCGGCCAGGACGTGCCGCACACCCAGTCCGCGCAGCTGCCGTGCGGTGGCCGCCGGGTCACCGGTGAAGTCGAGCGCGGCGGTGAAGTCCGGGGCGTGGAAGGTCTGGAGCTGCTGTTCGAACGCCGCGGACTGGTTGCGTACGTGGACGACGGGGACGCCGCGGGAGCGGAGGGCGGGGCCGAGGAGGTGACCGGTGCCGAGCGCGTCGACCACGGCTACCGCGGCGGTGTTGTAGCCGTCATGGAGCATGGGGTGGGTGTCCGTTCTGTGCGGAGGGAAGGGGAGTCGCCGTGGCCCGGGCCGGAGCCGGGCTCAGGCCAGGTCGGCCCGTTCCCGCCGCCACGGCGCGAGCTTCGCGGTGTTCGCGGCGCTGGCCAGGACGACGCCCAGCAGCTCGGGGTACGTGATGCCGGCCGCGGCGGCGGCGAGCACGAGGTTGCTGCCGTGCTGGACGCCGGGGATGGTGTTGAGTTCCAGGAGCACCGGGTCGCCCTCCGGGGTGAGGATGAAGTCCACCCGGATCGCCCCCTCGAAGTCGATGACCTCCAGGACCTCCCGGGTGGCGCGGTGCAGGGCGTGCAGGCGCGGGTCGTCGGCGTCGGTCAGGGCCAGGTAGGTCACCGTGCCCGCCTGCTCGCCGTGCAGCTTGCTGTACTCGTCGTAGTACTCCCGCTCGGTGCCGCAGGTGACCGGCGGCAGCAGGACCACGTCCCCGTCGATGCGCAGCGCGGACACCGTCACGGTGGTGCCGTCGACGAAGGGTTCGGCGATGACGTCGGTGAAGCCGGCCTTCCCCAGGCCGCGCAGGGCGGGGACGACGTCGTCCGGCTCGGTGACGAGGACCATGCCCACGCTGCTGCCGCCGTTGACGGCCTTCAGCATGACCGGGCAGGGCAGGCCGGCCTCGGGCGTCTCGTCCGGGCTGAGCCGGCGGTGGGCGGGGACGGTGACGCCGCAGGAGGCCAGGAGCAGTTTCGTCAGGCGCTTGTCGGCGCCGATGACGCCCGTCGCGACCGAGCTGCCGGTGTAGGGGACGCCGAGGTAGGCGAGCGTGCCCTGGAGGTGGCCGTCCTCGCCGAAGTCGCCGTGCACGTTGAGGAACGCGGCGTCGTAGGCGGTGATCTCGGACGGGAAGGCGGGGGAGGTCGGGTCGATCCAGTCGGCGTCGGTCCCCAGCTGCCGCAGCCCGTCGAGGACGTCGTGCACCGACCAGTCGGCGGCGGGCTTGCTCTCCATGTAGAGCCGGTCCTCGGCGGAGGTCCCGCCGTAGAGCACGGCCACCCGCCAGGGGGC
Organism: Streptomyces sp. NPDC032091; assembly: GCF_055580265.1. NCBI lineage: Bacteria > Bacillati > Actinomycetota > Actinomycetes > Kitasatosporales > Streptomycetaceae > Streptomyces > Streptomyces sp. NPDC032091. The sequence continues at coordinate 428,095 of NZ_JBVILR010000002.1, forward strand.
GGTACGGGCCACGGCGCTGCGGACCAGTTCGCGCAGCCGGTGGGGTTCGTGGTCGAGCCAGCTGGTGATGTGCATGGGGTACTCCGGTGTCGGGTCGGTGAGGGCAGGAGGGGTGGGGGAGGGAGGGGCCGGGGAGGGAGGGGCCGGGGAGGTACGGGCCGGGGCGGCGGCCGCGCGCCTCAGGCCGCCCGGTGGACGAACGGCAGGAGGGACTCGGCCGTCAGCGGCTGCGCGGGCGGCGGCGTCAGCCGGGCCTCGGGGCACGGCGCGGGGCTGCCGGCCCGGGCCCGTGCGAGGTCCGGCGTCCCCTCGAAGCCCAGCTGGGCCCAGATCTCACCGGCGAGACGGGGCACCAGGGGCGCGCCGAGCAGGGCCAGGCCGAGCAGCCACGCTCCACGGTCCTCGGGCGCGGAACCAGGGCCCCGACGCATCCAGTCGGCGAGCGCGGTGACCGCCGCGGTGAGGTCCGTGTGGAAGGGGCTGAGCCCGGTGTGCTGGGCGTCGACGGCGTCGAGCACGGCGGGGGTGCACGCCACGGCGGCGCCCGCCGACCGCACCCGGTCGGCCGCGGGCAGCAGCACGCTCCGCTGCCAGTCGCGCAGCCGCACCACGTCGTCGACCAGACCGTCCAGGGTGACGTCGGCGGTGCCGTGGTCCAGCGGGGCGTGGAGCAGGTGGAAGCGCAGCTCGTCCGCCGTGACGGAGCCACTGCCGAGCAGCTCGCCCAGCCAGATGCCGTGGCCCTTGCTGGTGGAGCACTTCTGGCCCTCGAAGTGCAGCATGCCGGTGACGACGGCCGCGTCGAACGGCTTGAGGGCGCCGCCCGAACCCTGGGCGATGACGTGCGGGGACACGAAGCCCGGACGGGAGTTGTCGCTGCCGAACACACCGATCGTGGTGACGCCGCTGCCGGCGGCGAACGGGTTGGCGCCGGCGCCGGTCAGCCGGCGGTGCACCTCGCCGCAGTACACGCTGTACAGGTAGTAGCTGTTCGCGATGACCTTGCCCGGCGGGAGCGCACGGCTCCTGATGCCCCAGGTGCCCTGGCCGGTGAGGTTGACCCGCCCCGCGCTGGCGTCGAGGTAGCGGCGCACGGTGTCGAGGAACTGCGGGCGCACCCCGGCCCGTTCGTGGTGCCGGGTGATGGCGTCCGGATCGCCCGGGTACGTGAACCAGTTCTCCTCGTCCCGCCACTCCAGTGTGGAGTCGTCGAGCCGCGAGCGCGGGTTGACGACCTCCTCGGGCTGGAAGAACTGGCCGCAGAACGTGCAGGTCGCGCCGCCGCACGGCTGGCCGCAGTGCGGGCAGTCGCCGGCGATCCAGGTGCCGACGACGGCCCGCCCGGTCTGTTCGGAGAACGGGATCCGCTCGCTCTCGGCGCGTGCCGCGCCGGTGGAGCGGAGCAGTTCGAGGGTGTCCTCGTGAACGGCCAGGTAGCCGTCGTGGTGCTCGGCCGAGGTCGGGTCGATCCACGCGTCGAGGCCGATGGACAGGCCGTCCAGGTCCTCCTTGATGCCGGCGTGGTAACGGGCGACGGTCTCCTCGGGGGTGCGCCCGTCCGCCCGGGCCGCGGCGGTGACCCAGTCCTCGAACCCGTCGCTGCCGCTGATGACGGACACGTCGTGGCCGCGGCTGCGCAGCGCACGGGCGAGGACGTCGGCGCGCAGATACGTTCCGGCGCCGTGGCCGATATGCATGCGACCGTTGGGGGTGGGTTGCATCGGCACGATGAGGACGGTCTGACTGACGTGCACGGGGGGCCTTTCGAGTACGGAAGGGAAGCGGACGGGGGGCGGGTCAGGGAGCGGGGTCCGGCCCCGGCGGCGTGATCTCACAGGCCGCCCGGAACCAGTCGACGGCCTCGGCGAGGACCGCCCCCGCCGCGGCGCGGTCCTCGCCGGCGACGACCACCGACGCGATTCGCGCGCTGCTGTGCTCGGCGACCCCGAGGAACGTGCCCACCGGCACGTTGAGGCGGTACTGGTCCACCCCGGCCACGTCGCAGGTGCCCTCGGCGGGAGCCGCCGTCAGGGTTCCCGGACTGCCGGGGAACAGGGCGAAGCCGGCGGTCCGTTCGGGCCGGTCCACCGGCGGGCGGTGGACGCTGTCGTCGCCGACGGCCTGGATGTACTCGCGGACCAGGTCGACGCCCGTCGCGAGCCGGATCGTCTCGTAGATCTTGCCGCCCCCGACCCGGGAGGCGATCTCGTTGAGCAGGAGCGTGCCGTCCGCGGTGCGGAAGACCTCCGCGTGGAACGTGAGCGTGGGCCAGACCGACAGGGCGCGCACCGCGCGGAGGGTCAGGTCGCGCAGCGGCCCGGTCAGCGGGTCGTGCGCGTCGAGCGTGGTGCTGGTGAACACGGTGCCGTCGCGGTAGGTGAGGGCGGAGGTGCAGGCGGACGGCCACACCAGGACCGTGGTGCCCGCGACGATCAGCCCGTCGATGTGGAACAGCTCGTGCTCGACGTACGCCTCCGCCAGCAGCGCGGCCCCGTCGTCGTCCCCGAGCGCGGTGTGGCCCGCGGCGTAGGCCGCCAGCTCCTCCGCGTCACGCAGCACTTCCACGCCCGTCGAACCGGCGCCGCGCCGCGGCTTCACCACGAACGGGTAGCCGTGCTCGGCGGCGAACGCGTACAGGTCGGTGACGTGCGCGACGGGCGCGAAGGGCGCCGTGCCGACGCCGGCCGCGGTGAGGACCTCCTTCATGCGGAGCTTGTCGCGGAACGCCTCCGCCTCGGCCGTGCCCTGGCCGCCGATGCCCATCGCCTCCCGCAGGCGGGCCGCCCGCAGCAGGTCGTACTCGTTCATGGCGATGACCGCGTCGAAGCCGTGGCGCCGGTGCAGGTCGAGCGCGGTGGTCTCGATGGCCGCGTTCGCGTGGAAGCGGTCGAAGGTGACCACCTCCCGGTAGCCGGACAGCTCCGCCCGCGCCCGGTCGGGGTCGGTGCTGATCGCGCCGGTGGACGTGACGAGGACGACCTCGTGCCCGGCGCCGAGCCACTGGGCGTAGGGGGTGGTGGCGAGGTTGGAGCGGTTCAGGACGAGGATCTTCACGCGGCCGTCTCCTCGGGAGCCGCGGTCTCCATGCGGAACGCCGCCTCGACGTCCCGTACGAGAGCGGCCACGTCGCGGTCGGCCGACGTCCGGGCGAAGACCAGGCCGCTGACGGTGGAGGAGTCCATGAGCCCGCCGACCGTGTCGCCCGCCTTCAGCCGCATGTCGACCTCGACGACGCCGGGGATCGCGGTGAAGTCCTCCGCCGCGCTGATCGCCGTCACGGTGCCGCGCACGGCCGGGAACAGCATCTCGACGAGCAGGCCCGGGTCCGCGGCACCGGTGTCCGCGGCACCCGGGGCGGCCGCGGCGGCCGGGACCTCGTAGGCCTCCCCGAAGCTGCTCGCGATGTACGCGTCCCAGCTGTCGAACCCGCTGTCGAGCTGGAGCATGCGGCGGATGCCGCCGCCGCCCGGACGGCACGCGATCTCCCCGGCGAGGATGCCGTCGGCGGTCTCCAGCGCCTCGAAGTGGGTCACCCCGTCGCGCAGGCCCACCGCGCGCACAGCCCGTTCGTGCAGCTCGCGGACCGCGGCCGCCTCCGCGGAGTCCTGGTCCAGCAGGTGGGAGCCGAAGACACCGCCCTCCCCGTACGCGAGGACGGGCTTGAGGTAGCGCGACACCCGTACGTACGTCACCTCGCCGTCGGTGACCAGCCCGTCGCAGTGGTACTCGTGGAGGACGTCCAGGTACTGCTCGACCACGACCGGGAAGGCCTTCTCGGAGGTGGTGGCCGGATGGGCCAGCCGGTCGAGGTACGCCCGCACGGCGGGCGTCGCGAGTTCGGCGGCGGAGCGGATGACCTCGGTCGCGTCGGCGCCGGCACCGATGACCGGCTTGACGATGGCCGGGTAGCCGGTTTCCCGGAGCGCGGCGGCGAGCTCTGCCGCGTCGGCCGCGACGGCGTGCCGTGCGGTGGGCAGCCCGGCCTCCCGGAACCGCTGCTTCATGGCCTGCTTGTCGGTGCAGTTGACCACCGTGTCGAACGACGGCCCCGGCAGCCCGAGACGGCTGCGCAGGTGGGCGGCCGTCTGGGAGGCGCGCTCCGAGAGCGCCAGCACGTGGGTGAACTCCCCGAGCTCCCAAGCAGCGGTGACGGCGGCGGTGGCGGCTTCGGGGTCGTTGAGGTCGTCGACGAGGGCGAGTTCGGTGCCCTCCGGGTACTGGTCGACGAACCGGGGCTCGGTGACGAACAGGATGCGCAGGTCGCCCCGTTCGGCGAGCTGCCGGGCCTGCCTGGTGTTGCCGGTGTTGGTGACGATGACGTGCTTCACGGGTTCACGAGCTCCTGTCGGAACGGGGAAAGGGGGGACCGCCCGGTACGGGCCTGTCGGAGTGGGATCGGCCGGCCAGCCCCAGGACCTCCGGCAGTGCGCCGATCCGGGGGCCGGCCCAGGGGTGGTCCTCGCCGAGGTCGAGCAGCACCGCGGTCATCCCGGCCTTCGACGCGCCGTCCAGTTCGTCGTCGTGGCCGTCCCCGACGTAGAGGCACGCACCGGCCTCCACGCCCAGTCGGCGGGCGGCGAGCAGGAAGATCTCCGGATCCGGCTTCATGAGCCCGGCTTCCGCCGAGAGCACGGACACGTCGATCAGCGGCCCCAGATCCGAGGCGTCGAGCATCTCCCGGACGTCGGAGCTGCAGTTCGACACCAGCCCGATCGGGAAGCCCAGGGCCTTCAGCCTGGTCAGCGTCTCGACGGCGCCGTCGGCGGGCCGGGCGAAGCCCCGGCCGTGGACGGCCCGGCGCACCCGCATGGCCTCGGCCTGTCGGGCGTCGTCCCACGGAGCGCGGAGGTCCTCGCGGAGGTCCTCGCGCAGACCGTCGAGGTAGGCGCCCAGGGGGCCGGTCTCGCGCCGCACCCGGGTCCGCGCCCACGGCCCGGCGAGTTCCTCCGGCCGCCGGCCCAGGGCCCGCGCCGTCTCGGTGAAGGCCTGCCGCTTCACGTCGTCGGGCAGCGGGACGAGCGTCTTCCACAGGTCGAAGACGACCGCGCGCACGGGTCCCCGGCCGCCGGGGGCCGTGGCGCTCATCGTCCGCCGTCCTCTGCACGGGCCGCGGCCGCGTCCGCCGGCCACACCCGTACGGCCGGAGCGGCCCAGTCCGAGTTGTCGACGATGACCTCCGCGTGCAAGCCCGGCGGGTGCTCGGCCAGGTACGCCCGCTGCGCCGGCAGGTACTTCGTGTGGTACTTGCCCATGACCTCCTCGCCCTGCGAGGGAACGTCCCGCGACCGGCCGCGGGCCAGTACGACGTCCTCGGCGACGTCGAGGTACACGAACAGGTCGATCAGGTCCCGGATTTCGGCGCGGAACAGGAAGACCCCCTCGACCAGCACGATCGTCTCCGGCCCGACCTCGTACGTCCGGGTCAGCGTGTACGTGTCGGTGGGAAGGTCCAGCAGGGTCAGCTCCGCCGACAGCCGGCCGTCCTCCCGTACGGGCCGCAGCAGCTCCCCGGCGGCCCGGTCGAAGTCGATGCTGTGGTGGTAGTACGCCTCGGCCTCCGGCAGGTCGGAGCGGTAGCGGATGGCGCGCGGCCGGTGGAAGTCGTCGATCCGGACGAGCTGGTGGGGGGCGCCCCGGCGCTCGAACTCGGCGGCCAGCGCGGTGGCCAGCTGCGACTTGCCGGAGGTGTCCATGCCGGTCAACCCGGCCACCAGCGGCCGGCCCGGCTGCTTGCGGCCATGGAGCAGATCGGCCAGCTCCTCGACGAGTTGCTGCTGCGTGCGGACGCGGGGCCCGGCGGCCGCCGTCGTCGTCTCGGTGGTCATACGGCGCTCTCCTGGAGGACGGACGGGGACGGGGAAGGGGGCTGCGACGCTTCGAGCCGGGCGAGGAGCCGGCCGGCGAGCCTGCCGTAGAGCCCGCTGCCGTAGACCGCGTGGTCGCGCAGTGCGTACGGCGTCGGCTCGACCCGGAGTACCGACAGCGCGGGAACGGGCCGGCCGGCGATCAGCGCCGTGCCGTCGTCCGTGTGCGCGAACCGCTCCGGCGAGCCGCTGGGGCGGGCGGGCCGGCCGTCGATCAGCACGTCGGGCGCGTGGCCGTGGTAGCCGAGGGCCTGGACCACCAGAGCGGCGTCGTCGAGCAGGTCGGCGGCCTCCGCGAGCCGGCCCGTGCGGACCAGCCGGGCGCCCGGGATCCGGCCGTCCCACAGTGCGCAGTACAGGTCCCGCGACTCGTGCCGCAGCCCCGAGTCGCGGAAGACGATGCCCGTCGCGGGGCACACGTCGGTGGCCGGATCGGGGGCCCGTTCCCGGCCCTCCACGTGGTCCCGCCGCGCCTCGGCGAGGCCGGGGTGGACGAGCCGTGCCGCACTGCGCTGGAGCACGTCGACGGCGGGGGGCCGGTAGCCGGGGTCGGTCGCGCGGATCTCGTCGAACAGCTCCAGCAGGACGCGGAGCACGGACATGGCACTGTGCGACGCGCCGGCGACGACGATCCGGCGGCCGTCCTCGCCGGGCCGTCCGAGGGCCGCCAGCTCCCGGCGCAGCCCGTCCCGCCCGCTGCGGCTGATGATCTGCGCGGACCGGCGCACCTTCGCCCGCCAGGGCGCGAGTTCGGGGTGCGGCCGCTCGGTCCGCCCCGTGGCGATGACCGCGTTCCGGGTCCGGACGGTCCGCCCGTCCGAGAGGCGGACCAGCACGGCCGAGCCCTCCTCGACGACGTCGAGCGCGGTCACCTCCGTGCCCAGGGCGAGCCGGCCGGGCCCCAGGGCCGCGGCCACCGCCGTACCGACCCGGCCCAGCGCCGTCGCCAGGTGCGCCATGGGAACCGGTGCGTCGGCGCCGGCGACCCGGGCGACCAGCGGATCGTCCCTCAGCGCGGCGAAGGGACCGCGGGCCGAGAGCTCCTTGAGGAAGCGGGAGCCGATCGAGGTGCTGGTGATCGCGTAGTCCGCGAAGCCGCCGGGACCGAAGGCCGTTCCGCGCTCGAACACGGCGACCCCGTGGGCGAGGAGTTCGGGGGCGGAGGCGAGGAAGGTGGTGGCGCGGAACCCGCCGCCCACCAGGACGAGGCCGGGTTCCATCACGCGTGCTCCGTCAGCAGCGCGTCGAAGCGGTCGCAGATCAGCTCGGCCTCGGCCAGGGTCAGCGTGAGCGGCGGCCGGATCTTGAGCACGTTGCCGTTGCCGTAGCGCGAGGTGCGCAGGATCAGTCCGTGGTCCATCGCCCTGTCCGCGAGGTGGTTGGTCAGGGCGGTGTCGGGGGTGCCGTCCGCGTCGGCGATCTCGATGCCGATCATCAGGCCCACGCCGCGGACGTCGGAGATCACGCGGTGGCGCTTCTTCATCTCCTCCAGCCGGCCCATGATCAGGTCGCCGGTGGCGCGGACGTTCGCCAGGAACAGCGGGTCGTCGATCACGTCGAGCGTCGCCAGGGCGGCGGAGGCGGCCAGCAGGTTGGAGCCGTAGGTGAAGGAGTGGTCGTTGGTGGGCAGGCCCGCCATCTCGTCGCTCGCGATGATCGCGGCCACCTGCGCGCCGGAACCGCCGAGGCCCTTGGCTACCGTCATCGCGTCCGGCTCGACGCCGAAGTGCTCGGCGGCGAACATGCGCCCCGTGCGGCCGATGCCGGTCTGGATCTCGTCGAAGATCAGCTTGATGCCGTGGGCGTCGCACAGCTCGCGCAGCTTGGTGAAGTAGCCGTCCGGCGGGACGATGTTGCCGCCGTTGCCGGAGATGGGCTCCACGAGGACGGCGGCGACGCTGCCGCTGCTCGCGAACTCCAGGAAGTCGTTGATGCGGTCCACGCACATCATGCGGCAGCTGCCGGCCTGCTGGCCGTAGAAGCAGCGGTGGCAGTACGGGTCCGGCACCTGCATGCCGCCCGGGTAGAGCTGGGCGAACGGCGCCCGGCGGAAGGCGTTCCCGGACAGGCTGGCCATCATCATGGTCTGGCCGACGTGGCTACGGAACAGCGTCACGACGTCGCGCTTGCCCGTGGCCCGCTGCGCCATCTTGATCGCGCCCTCGTTGGCGACCGATCCGCCGGACACCTTGAGGTGGGTCTTGGTGAGGCGCTTGGGGGCGAGGTCGGCCAGGCGCTTGGAGAGCCGGTTGATGGGCTCCGTCTGGAAGCTCGACGTGACGTGGATCAGCTCGTCGGCCTGGTCCTTGATCGCCTTGATGACGGCCGGGTGGCGGTAGCCGAGGCTGAGGTTGAACGTCGCGGAGGCGCAGTCGATGTATCCGCGGCCCTCGGAGTCGTACAGGTACACCCCTTCGCCGGTGACCATGCGCTGGTCGCTGACGGGGTAGTAGACGGCCTCGGGCGAGGTCTCGCCGGAGACGACGGCCGCCATCACGGGGTCCGGGACTGCTCCGGGCACGAGGTCACCGGGGGAAGCGAGGATGGACATGGGTGTGCCCTTCTGGGGAGGTTTCTGGTGGTGCGCGTGTGAGGTGCGCGGGCGATGAGGGGGTGCAGACGCGTGGAGTCCGGCACATGGGCGGCACGGCGCGCCCGTCCGCCGCGGCCACCGGACGCGGCGGTGGCAGGAGCGGGCAGCGCCGTCAGCCGGCCGCGCCGCCGATGCCCGCGGGCAGCGGGGTGCGGTCGTCCCGGCCGGTGCGCCGCTGCCCGAGATGGGAGGCGAGCGCCTCCCAGAGCCGGGCGTGCGACTCCGCGAGCCGGGCGACGGCGTCCAGCCGGTGCGCCGGAACGTGCGCGGCGATGCCCTCGATCCCGTCCGCGAGGACGCAGGAGACGTCGAGGGCACGCAGCAGCGCGCGGCCGCTCTCGGTGAGCCGCAGGGAGGGGTCCTGGGTCAAGGACGCCAGTACAGGGCGCAGCGCGGTGGCGGCCGTCGGCGGTACGGGCGTCGCGGGTACGGGCGTCGCGGGTACGGGCGTCGCGGATACGGGCGTCCCACCGGTCCGGGGGGACGGCACCAGGCCGGTCCGCCCGGACCGGGCCCCGGAGCCGCGGCGGGGTACGGGATCCTCGCCGCGGCGCCTGCGTTCGCGTACGTCGGCCACGGTGGCCGGTGACAGTCCGGCCGCGCGGGCGACCTGCCGCAGGGAGGCGTGCGGGTCGTCGTTGAGCAGTCCGTCGGCGAGTTGCCGGCGGGCCGCGGAGTCGAGGGGCCGGGCCCGGCCGTCGAGGCCGAGCCGTCGTCCGTGCGGTGCGGTGGCGGCTCCGCTCTCCCGCCGGAGCGCTGCGACGCGCTTGCCCGGCAGTCCCGTGAGAGCGGCCAGCGCCCGGTCGGACCAGTCGGGCTGGACGCGGAGCGCGTGCCGGGCCGCGGCGGCGCGGTCCGCCGCGGGCGGAACCATGCCGTGCGCGACGTCGACCAGCACCGACAGCATGTCGCCGTCTTCCTCCGTGCCGTCGAAGAGGCGGGCCCGGATATGCGTGTGGCCGCGGAGCGCGGCGGCGCGGGCCCGGCACACGCCGTCGATGACGAGCATCGTCGAGCGGTGCGCGAGGACCGGCGCGAGGTCCTCCCCGGAGGCGGCGAGCGTCCGTGCGTACCGCTCGTCCTCCTCGGCATTGCGCGGCGCGTGCGCCGTGTGGAGGTCCCGCAGCGGGACGGGCTCCACGGTCGAGTCGGGGGACAGCCGGTCGAGGAACACCATGAGCCGGCGGGTCCCGGCGCCCCGGTGCGGGGCGCGACTGCCGGACCCGGGCTCCGTCACAGGGCGACGGGCGGCTTGATCCCCTGCCAGCCGGAGTCGTGCGGGCAGCCGAAGCCGGGGGTGGAGCAGTTCGTACCGGGCTGCACGGTGAATACCGGGGTGCGGGGGTGCTCGGGGGTGACGGTGCCGGCGCTCGCGGTGCCGGCACCGATCAGCACGGCGGTGGCCGCGATCAGCGACATGGCCAGGGCCTTGGTCTTCTTCATGTTCATGCTCCGTTCCTCGGTTGTTCTCCTTGGCGATCACGAGTCTGCCCGGGCGCGAGGGCCAGGAGAAGGGAGATCCGGAGGGTCAAAACGGCCATGTCCGCCCTAGGCCACGGGCGGTTCGGAAAGCGGAACGTCCTCCCAGGCAGCCGTCCATCCCCCCAGCTCCGGTCGGGCGGCGACCGCGGCCTGCCACGCCCGCTCGCAAGCGGAAGCAGCGGCCTGCTGCGTGGCGGCGACGACGTAGATGCCGAGGACGGGTCGTGTCCCCGGTTCGGCGCGCTGGACGACGTGTTCGACGCCCCGCACCCCGGCCGCGGCGGAGGCGGACCTGACGGCGGTGGCGGTGTCGGTGGGGAAGGGGCCGCTGCCGCCGGGGCGCGGGGTCAGCGATGAGCAGATGAGGAACATGGTTTAGACCATGCGGGTTTCGGGCTCCCATGGCCAGGGGTCGCAGTTGGCCACTTCCCGACGCTCCGGCCCGGGCCGGGCCGCTCGGGCACGGCCCGGAGCCATAGAATGCGGCGTCGATCATCCGTATACCGGACGAGATCGCCGCAGGCCGGAGCACTGGATCCCGGCGCGGCACCCGCTCGCACCACCCACCCTGCACCACCGGCACCACCCGCACCACTCGCACCACAAAGGAACGTTCATGCTTGGTCCACTCGGCCTCAGCGCCGCAGCCGAAGCGGTCTACCGGGAGTTGCTGGCCCACCCGCTGTACGGAGTGGCCGAGCTCTCCGGACAGCTGCAACTGTCCGAGGACGCCGTGCGCGACGCCCTCGACCAGCTCTTCGAGCTGGCCCTGATCCGCACGTCGTCGGCGGACGAGTCCCCGATGCGCGCCATCAGCCCCGACCTCGGGCTCATGAAACTCCTCGCGCGCCGCCAGGCCGAGCTGGCCGAGCAGCAGCAACGCGTCGAGCAGAGCCGCGCGGCGACAGCCGAGCTGATCGCCCAGTACGCACAGCACGACACCATGTCGATGGGCGCCGGGATCCGCTACCTCCGCGGCATCGACGCCATCCGCGACCACCTGGAGGCCCTCAACGACAACGTCAAGGAGGAGTTCCTCACCTTCGCCCCCGGCGGACCCCAGACGCCCGCCAACATGGAGGCCTCCCGCCCGCTCAACCGCCGCCTCCTCTCCCGCGGCATCACGATGCGCACCGTCTACCTGGACAGCATCCGCCGCGACGCCCCCACCGCCGGCCACGCGGCCTGGCTCACCGAGCAGGGAGCACACATCCGCACCGTGCCGACCCTGCCCAACCGCATGATCATCATCGATCGGCGCTCGGCCCTGATCGCCTCCGACTCCGGCAGCACCGCCGACGGCGCGCTGGCCATCACGGACCCGGGCGTGATCTCCCTGATGTGCCGCCTCTTCGACCTCGTGTGGGACTCCGCCGAACCCTTCGGCGCCGCACCGCAGCGCTCCTCCGGCGAACTGACGCGCCAGCAGACCGAAGTCGTGCGCCTGATGGCCGAGGGCCGCACCGACGAGTCGATCGCCAACAGCATGGGCATCTCCACCCGCACCGCCCGCCGGCTGACCACCGGCCTGCTCACCCACCTCGGCGCCCGCAGCCGTTTCCAGGCCGGCGTCCGCGCCGTACAACTGGGCTACCTCCCGACCCGCCCCTGACCCCCACCCCGAACACGTCGTGGTCCGTCGAAACGTGACGGTACTCCCGCTCCCGCCACGAGGCGGCCTGGTCCGCGGCGTTGTCAGTGCCGGGCAGCATGATGACCTTCATGACCGAAAACAGTGCCCTGCTGCTCTCCCCTGCCGCCTACGCGGAAGCCGTGACCACTGCCGTGGCGGCGTCGGCCGCGTACTACGGCGACGGGACCACCCCGCTCGGTGACGACGAGTACGACGGGCTGCTGCGCGCCATCGCGGCCTACGAGGAGGCCCACCCGGAGGAGGTGCTGGCCGAGTCGCCGACCGGGAAGGTGGCGGGCGGGGCCGTCCAGGGAGACGTTCCGCACTCGGTGCCGATGCTCTCCCTCGACAACGTCTTCGACGCCGACGAGCTCGCCGAGTGGGCCGCCGGGCTGGAACGGCGCCTGGGGCACCCGGTGGCCGGATGGTGCGTGGAGCCGAAACTCGACGGCCTCGCGGTGGCCGCCCGCTACCGGGCCGGCCGGCTCGTCCAGCTCCTCACCCGCGGTGACGGACTGGCCGGCGAGGACATCACCCACGCCGCCGGCGCCGTCCTCGGTCTGCCCCCGGCCCTCACCGAGCCGGTCGACGCCGAGGTGCGCGGTGAGGTGCTGCTGACGACCTCTCAGTTCGAGGAGGCCAACCGGATCCGGCTCGCCCACGAGGCCACGCCCTTCGCGCACCCGCGCAGCGGAGCGGCCGGCACCCTGCGGGCCAAGGACCGCCCCTACCGGGTCGAGCTGACCTTCTTCGCCTACGGCGCGATCGGCCTGGACGACGATCTCGGCCACCTCGCCCTGCTGGAGCGGCTGGCCGCCCTCGGCGCGAACACGGCCGCCACCACGGCCGCCGCCCCGACGCGCTGCGAGACCCTGGAGCAAGTACAGGAACGCATCGACACCATCGCCGGCCTGCGCGCCGAGCTGCCGTTCGGGATCGACGGCGTCGTCGTCAAGGCCGACAGGGCGCAGGACCAGCGGCAGGCCGGCAACGGTTCACGCGCCCCCAGATGGGCGGTGGCCCGGAAACTGGCGGCCGAGCACAAGGTGACACGCCTGCTGGCGGTGGAGTGGAACGTCGGCCGGACCGGAATCATCGCCCCCCGCGCCGTCCTGGAACCCGTGGTCATCGACGGCGTGACCGTCACCTACGCAACCCTCCACAACCCCTCCGACATCACCCGCCGCGGACTCATGATCGGCGATCAGGTGTTCGTCTACCGGGCGGGCGACGTCATCCCCCGCGTCGAAGCACCACTGACCGACCAGCGCACCGGCACCGAAACCCCGATCGCCTTCCCCGAAACCTGCCCCCGCTGCGGCGACGCCATCGACACCACCGAGCAGCGCTGGCGCTGCGTGCGCGGCCGCAACTGCCAGGCCGTCGGCTCCGTGATCTACGCGGCGGGCCGCGACCAGCTCGACATCGAAGGCCTCGGCGCCACCCGCGCCATCCAACTGGTCGAGGCCGGCCTGGTGACCGACATCGCCGACCTCTTCACCCTCACCCACGACCAGCTCCTCGGCTTGGAGCGGATGGGCGAGACCAGCGCCGCCAACCTCCTCACCGCGATCGAGACCGCCCGCGGCGCCGCGTTGAACCGAGTGTTCTGCGCCCTCGGCGTGCGCGGCACCGGACGCACGATGTCCCGCCGGATCGCCGCGCACTTCGGCTCGATGGCCGCGATCCGGGCGGCCGACGCGGAGACGCTGGCCACGGTCGACGGCATCGGCAGCGAGAAGGCGCGCGTCATCGCGGCCGAACTTGTCGAACTCGCCCCGCTCCTCGACAGACTCCAGGCCCAGCAGGTGGGCACGCAGGTCACCGAACCGCAGCACCGGCCCACGACCGACGCGACCGACGACGGCCAGGCCCCGGAAGGCGGCCCGCTGGCCGGACAGGCCGTCGTGGTCACCGGCTCCATGACCGGCCCCCTCGCGGAGCTGTCCCGCAACGAGATGAACGAGCTGATCGAGCGGGCCGGCGGCAAGGCGTCGTCGTCCGTCTCCAAGCGCACCACCCTCCTGGTGGCGGGCGAGAAGGCAGGCTCCAAGCGCACGAAGGCCGAGGAACTGGGCATCCGCATCCTCGACCCCGAGGAATTCGCCACCCTCGTCGCCGACGTCCTCGCCTCCTGACCGTCGCGTGTCCGAGATCCTCCGTGTGCACGGATCCTCGACCACCACCAGCCACCCGATCGCGCCCGCACGGGGAGGCTCCCTCCGTCAGCCGTCGACGGCATCCAGCCGGCACACGGTGCTGCGGAGACTGCGCTCAGGGCGCGGGAGGGCTGCCGGGGAGTGTGGGGAGGGTCGCGACGATGGTTTTGCCGCCTCGGTGGAAGCGTACGAAGGCGCCGGGCGCGAGGGTCTGCACCACGCGCCATCCAAAGCCGCCGGGTGTGTGCGGGGAGGGTGCCGGCGGGTGGGGCTGGAGAGGGGAGCGGTCGGACACCTCGACGGTGACCTGGCCGGCCTGGACGGTGACCCGGAAGCCGGTCAGGCCTCCTCCGTGCCGCAGCGCGTTGGAGACGAGTTCGCTCACCACCACCAGCACGTCGGTGATCAGGACGGGGGGTACGTCGTGTTCGGTCAGGACACGCCGGGCGGCCTCCCGCGCCTGCGCACAGCTCATCGAGGCCGGGAGACCCGTCCTGCCGAGTCGAGGCCTCATGGGATGCGACTGCCCCGAGTCCTGCGAGAGATTCCGGCTGTCTGCCATGGGCGTCTCAGCGGGCCTGCTCGGTGGTGTCGCGCAGGTCGAACAGAGCGAGCACGCCGGTCATCTCCATCAGCCGGTGCAGCTGGGGCGGCAGTGGGCCCTGAAGCGCCAAGGGGCGGGTGTTGCGGAGCCGGACGAGGGCGTTGAGGAAGCTGGAGTCGGCGAACGACACCTGGGCGACGTCGAGCACCAGGAGATCGGCCGGGGCGTCCTCGTCGTCGCAGGCCTCCACCAGCAGGCTGATGGTGTCCATGTCGAATGCGCCGGAACAGACCACCATCCGCACACCGTCGACATCGGTCTTCACCGTCACCTTGGGCGCGATCACCAGGCCTCCCGAGTACGCGTGGATCTGCACGGTGACCGTACGGCATGCCCCGCACCCGCCGCAGCCCCACCCCCCGGATGAGCGGGTCAGACCCCGGCGCGCACGGTGAACAGGGGGCGCGTGCCGGTCAGGTCCAGCAGGCGCAGCGCCTGATCGGGCAGGCCGATCAGTTCCAGCGTTCCCTCGGCGAGGCTGACGCGGCGGCGGAGGGTGAGGAGGACGTTGAGGCCGCAGGAGTCGACGAACGTGACGGCCGACAGGTCCAGGGTGAGCCTCTGACCGGGCAGGTCGAGGGAGTCGGCGGCCTCGGCCAGGTGCGGTGCGGTGTCCATGTCGAGGTCACCGGCCACGGCTACGACCGTTCGGCCGGGCTGCACGCTGACGTCGAGGTCGAGGGTGTTGGACATGCGTGGACCGCCCCGTTTCGGGATCGGAGCCCATTACGGTCGGCTCCCCGTGTTCGGGGCGGAGAAGGCCGTCAAGCGCGCGGCATACGGACCGCACACAGCCGAGCGAGACCACCCGCGCCCTTCCACCGGCCACCGTCGGATCGGTCGGTAGCGCGGGGTCTCTCACCAGACCAGGCTGGTAACCCTTCGAGCGTGTCACGACCCCGCCCCAAACGCCAGACGCGCCGGCGCCAGCGCGACCGTGCCGATCACGGCCCAGGGCATCACCACCCTGACCTCCACCGCCACCGACCACGCGGGCAACACCTCCACCCGCAGACGATCACGTCCGCCTCGACAAGGCCGCACCATCGATCACCCTCACCCTCACCCTCACCCGCCCCGCGGCCACCACCTATCTGGTCGGCCAGCCGGTCACCGCCCTCTACTCCTGCACCGACGCCACCTCCGGCGTCGCCTCGTGCAACGGGCCGGCCGCCAACGGCGCGCCGGTCAACACCTCCCCCTTCGGCGCACACACCTTCACGGTGACCCCGAGTCAGGGTCAGGTCGTCGGCCCCACCACCCGGCCGTTCACCACCCCGTTCCGCTACGACGCGAGCCTCCGCTACACCCTGCGGTTCACCATCAGAGGGGCGGACACCACCACCCACCTGGGCCTGCTGCACGACACGACGGGCCACGCGCTTCGGCAAGATCGCCTGGCGCCCGGCGAGCGGATTCTCATGACCTGTCCTAGTTTGTCCAGCGACCGACTGTTTTCGGAAAGGGAGCGTGACGCCATGGCGGAGAAGGCCAAGGGAAAGATGGATCAGGCCAAGGGCAAGGCCAAGGAAGCCGCGGGCAAGGTGACCGGCAACGAGCGGATGAAGGCCGAGGGTAAGACGGACCAGCTCAAGGGCAAGGCCCGTGAGGCCGCCGGCAAGGCCGAAGAACAGGCCCGCGGCGCCAAGGACTCCCTGGGCGACCGCCGCCAGGAACCCTGAACCGGCCACGGATGTAGATCAACCAGGTCCTGGGGGGGGGGGTGTTCTCGAGAGAGCGGGGGGGTGGTTGGAGGGAGTGGCGGTTGGGTTGGTGT
>NZ_JBVILR010000002.1:444216-581852 GCF_055580265.1 Streptomyces sp. NPDC032091
GGCCACCCCCCCCCCCCCCCCCCCGTCCCCCCCCCCCCCCCCCCCCCCCCCCCCCCCCCCCCCCCCCCCCCCCCCCCCCCCCCACACCCCCCCCCCCCCCCCCCCCCCCCCCCCCCCCCCCCCCCCCCCCCCCCCCCCCCCCCCCCCCCCCCCCCCAGGACCTGCACGTGTGTGCTGCTGGCGCGGCAACCGGCGAAGACATGAGCGCCGGCCCTGTTCACCCTGGCGGCGGCCCCGCGGACCGGCCGCGCAGTTCGCCACAGGCACCACCCAAGCGGGTCTTCCCGCGCCATCGCCGACGGATCAGGGCGACGAGCGGTCGCCGAAGGGCAGGGCGGCATGGGACGCGCGTCCTGTTCGCCGTGGCCCCCAAGGCCGCCTCACCGCCGTCCATCAGGTGCACCCCGAACGGGCCGAGGACGCCCGAGCCCCGGGCCCGCTTCCGGCGCGAGGCGGCGGCCTCGCGCAAGGCGCCGGGTGCCCACACAGCCGCCTTGAGGAACGTCGGCGCCCCCCGGCCCGCGACGCAGCGGGCCCGTCACGGTGGGACCGCTCACTGCCGAAAGACCGGCCGGGGACCGTCCACCTGCCGGTCGGTCTCGGACGTCTGCGCGGTGTTGGCCAGACGGGCCGACGGCAGATGGCCGCCGTTCCGTTCGGCAGTGCGGACCGCCACGGCCTTCTCCAACCCCGTCAGCCGCATGTCCAGCGGCCGGCCGTGCTCGTGTCCACCAGGCCGTACCGGGCCGTCCACGCTCCGGGGTGCAGCCATGCGGGCGACCACAGCCGAGCGTGCGCCCCGCCGGGGAACCACGCCCGGTTCGGGGGGCGTGCGGTGGCGGACGGCCGGACAATGGGCGGGATGCCCGCCGCCGGCCGCCCGCACCGGGCAACCGCGGGTACGCGGTTCGGCCGGCCTGAGGAGGTCGAGCCCATGAAGCGCACCGTGTACGTCGCCGCGGCCGCGGTCCTGCTGGCCGGCGGCCCGGCCGCCGCCGCCCTCGCGGCGCCTGTCCACGCGGTACCGGCGACTCCCATCGCCGTCGCCGCTTCCCTGGCCGACGTCACGGCCGAGGGGGCGGCCGCCGCGGCCCTGAAGGACTACCCGGGCGTGATCGAGTCCCTCGACAGGGACGCCAACGCCTGGCACGCGGACGTGATCGCCAAGGATGGCAAGGGCCACGCCGAGCTGAAGATCGACGCGGGGACCGGGAAGGTGACCCGGGAGAACGTCGACAGCGACGAGGACGCGGGCGATCACAAGGACCTGCTGGCCGCCAAGGTCACCGCCGAGCAGGCCCTCAAGGCCGCCGTCGCAGCCCACCCGGGCGAGGCACGGAGCGTCGAGTGGAACTCCGACGACGACGACAACGGCAAGGCGGCCACCTGGCACGTTGCGGTACGGGGGCCCGACGGCAAGACCTGGGACGGCTCCGTGGACGCCACGACCGGCAAGGTAACCACCCAGTCCGACTCAGACCACGGCTGACCCGGCCCACGGCTGGCCGGGGCCACGGACGGGCCCGCGCCCCGACCTGGGGCGCGGACCCCCTCGTGTCCGTCCTACGCGACCAGGTGCCGCCCGGGCCGCACCGAGGGCGGTCATCCCTCAGCCGTTGTAGCCCGCCCGGGTCCCTCGGGCCCGCCCGCCCCGCAGGGGCGGCCCGCGCTGCCTCCGCGCCGCGGGGCCGTTCGCCCGCGTGGCGTGGGCATCGGCCAGGGCAGCCGCCACAGCGTCCACGAGCTGGTCGCGGACGTCCGCGCGGCCGGCCAGCACGACGCGCCTGGGCGCGTGGCCGTCGACCGGGACGAACCTCGGTCTGGGAGGGCGGGTCCGTCGCCGCTAAGGTGGGTGCGTGACGGACGACTGCGCGGAATGCGGGTTCGCCTACGACCTGGAACTGGCGCCCTCGGTCGCCGCGCTCGCCGGCGAGTACGCGGCGCGGTTCGCCGAGTTGCTGCTGCGGACCGAGCGGGCGGCGCTGGCCCGGCGTGCCGAGCCCGGGGTCTGGTCGCCGCTCGAATACGCCTGCCACGTGCGGGACGTCCTGCTCGTCCAGCGTGAGCGGGTACTCGCCGCCCGGCGAACCGAGACCCCCGTCGCCACCCCCATGGGCCGCGACGAGCGGGCCGAACACGAGGGGTACGCCCTCCAGGACCCGTCCGATGTCGCCCGCCAACTGACCGACGCCGCCTCCCTCTTCGGCAACGTCCTGCACCGCCTGCCGCCCGCGCAATGGGAGCGCACCCTCGTGTACAGCTACCCTGAACCCGCCGAGCGGTCCCTGAGCTGGGTCGCCGTGCACACGCTGCACGAACTGCGCCATCACCTCCTCGACGCCCGCCGCCAGCTGCCGGGCCCGCCGGGCGCCGACGGCTGACGGCCACGACGGGCTCACAGCGGGGGCGGAGAGCGGTCAGTCCTCGTCGTCGGCGATGAACTGCATGTCGTCGAGGACTGCCACGACGACGACGATCATGACGCCTTCGAGGACTCCGTATTCGATCAGCAGAGACTCGGCGACCATCGCCTTGCGGCTGTAGTCGTCGGGGCCGATGGGGGCGGAGTACTTGGTGTAGGGGTCGCGGGCGAGGACGCGGATGCCGCGCGCGAGCTGGGCCCGGCGTTCCTCGGGAAGGGTGTCGCGGACGGCTGCGGCGGACTCGGTGAACTCGACGCGGTACGTGGGGCGGCCGGGCTGGGGCATGGGCGGGTCTCCTGCGGGGCTTCGTCTTGTCTCACGGTACCGGCCCGCGCGGTTGCGCGAGCCAGCAGTGCGTGGACAGCGGCCGGCCGGGCCGGACGCGGTCGGCGGGGTGCCCGGTCGGCCGGGGTGAATCGCCCTCGTCCGTGCACGAGCCTCGGCGCGTTTGGGCCAGGACGGTGTACCACGGCGGATCGCGCCGGGCCGGGCTCCCGGTCAGGCGGGAAGGGTCATCAGGAGTAGTGGGGCGGTGGTGGGTTGTGGGGAGCCTCCGGCGGGTTCGAGGGTGAGGCCGATGGCGCTGGCGTTGGCGGGGTTGCCGGTGAGGATGACGGTGCCGTCGTGGTCGATGAGTCCGGCGGGGCGCATGGTGCCGTCGTGGGCGAGCCAGAGTTGGTAGGTCTTGCCCGCTCCGGGTGCGGGGAGGTGGGCGGCGGTGAAGACGGCCTTGTTCTGCCGGTCGGAGGCGACGACGGTGGTCAACGCTCCGTTGGCGGCTCGTCCGTGGACGGTACGCGCATCGGGGGCGGCCAGAACGGTGCTGATCGTGTCGAGTTGCTGCTGCGCCTGGCGGGCCTGGGACTTGAGGTCCTGCCCGTTCAGGGTCTGCCACGCTGCGACCCCGCCGAGCGCGGCGGCGGCGACGCTGGCGGCCAGCGCCAGGGGTACGGCGCGGCGGCGCAGGATGCCGCCGAGGGCGGCGGGCGCCGCGCTGGGTGCGGGGATGCGCGGGGGGAGTTGGCGTACGCCCTCGATGGCCGCCATGACCTGCCCCTTGGCCGAGGCGGGCGGCGTTTGGGAGGCGGCTGCCGCCAGGCGGCCCGCGGTGGCTTCGAACTCGGCGGCTTCCTGCCGGCATGCCTCGCAGGCTTGCAGGTGGGCGTCGAAGTCCTCTCGCTCGTCTGGGTCGAGTGCGTCGAGGGCGTAGGCGGCGGCGAGGGTGTGGGTGTCGGTGGCGTGGTGTTTCATGTGGTCACCCCCATGCAGTCGCGGAGCCGGATGAGCCCGTCGCGCATGCGTGTCTTGATGGTGGGAAGCGGTGTGCGCAGGGCTTCGGCGACTTCACGGTAGGTCAGCCCCCGGTAGTAGGCCAGGGACACCGCCTGGCGCTGGAGCTCGGTCAGCCCGCGCATGCAGCGGCGTACCTGCTCCGACTCCAGGCGGGTTTCGACCTGTTCGGCGACCTCGTCGAAGGCGGTGGTGTGCTCGCGGGCGGCCTGGGCCTGCTCGCGGTCGGCGGCCGCCTGGGCGGAGCGGACCCGGTCCACGGCCCGTCGGTGGGCGATCGTCGCCGCCCAGGTGGTGACGGAGCCCGCGTCGGGGCGGTAGCGGGCGGCCTGGCGCCACAGATCGATCATGACCTCCTGCGCGACCTCCTCGGACTGCGCCCGGTCGCGGACGACCTTGACGACGATCCCGAACACCATCGGGGCGATGGCGTCGTAGAGGGCGGAGAAGGCCTGCTTGTCGCCGTGGGCCACCTTCTGCATGGTCTCGGTGAGGTCGCCGCGGGCGTGGTCATCGCCGGGGCGGCGGCCGGTGCCGAAGGGGATCGGTTGGTTCACCTGTGGGGCTCCGGCCGTGGTGAAGAGGCGAAGGGGCGGCCTGGAGCGGCCGTCGGGGGGCGGGGCGTCCATCGCATGCCGGTCCTCGTGTCGTCGCTGGTGCGGGACCGGACCACCCCCGGGGACGGTCCGGCCAGGGAAACCTGTACGTGTTTCGCCTGTTCTTCGTAGCCGACGGGCCTGCGGATGGGAGACTTTCTTGCCTCCGGCCCCGGCACGGGATTGACCCGTTCGAGGGAAGCCGCAGCCGGTGGGAAGGTGGCGGCGAAGCGGGGGTGTGAGGGAGCCCGAAAGCGCCTACGGGGATGCCCCTCACCAGCCGCACGGGACCGCCGCGCGGCCGCGGACCCGCCGCACGGGAGGTACGCGTCATGGCCGGTGTGCGACGAGGTCTGGCTGGGGCCACGGCGGCCGGCGCGGTGCTGGTGGCCGGGGCATCGGCGGCGTCCGCCGACGCGGGCGCACGGGCTGGCTCGCCCGGCGTGGGTTCGGGCAACCTCATCCAGGCGCCCCTCCACATCCCGGTGCCCGCCTGCGGCAACACGCTAGACGTCATCGGGCCGCTGAACCCGCCCTTCGGCAACACCTGCATCAACGCCTGAGACCGCACCACGGCAAGAAGCCCCGGTCCGACGTCGTCAAGACGGGGAGCCGCGGACCGGTGGCCCGACCCGGCGCAGGGACGCAACGCGGCCGTGGGGACGCTGTACGCCATGGCCTGCTGCGCCGCCGTATCCCTGGCCTTCCACCCCGCTCCTTCGACGCTGCGCGGACGGCGGACGCTACGGCATACGGCCGCCGCGGCGGGTACGGGCAGCCGCCTGCCTGTTCCTGATGGCGCGACAGCGGCCCGCGCCCCGCCCCAGGCCCAAAGGCGGTGTCCCCCCCCCGCACCAGGACCTGCCAGCCGTGCCCCTCCGTCACCGAGCACCACGTCCGGCCGCGTCACATCCCGGCCGACACCGCCAGCCCCAGCCGCAGCCCGAGCCCCCTGATCATCGCCGCGCCAGCCGACGTTGACGCCGCCCCCGAGGTACGCGACCACCCCCCTGGGACACCAGGTGCGGCGGCCGCCACCATCACCCCGGCCCGGGCAGGCGATCGGCTGGCGGTACTGGCCGACGCCCACCCACGCCCGCACAGCGGCGACGCCCCGCGACACGCGACCCGGCTGCCCGTTTCGCCGGCCGGGGCAGGGGCGCTGGCGGGCGGGCAGAGCCCACAGCCGGCCGCAGTGCTCCAGCTGGCGACCGGCAGCGCCGAGACCGAGCCGGCCCGGGCGCTGTTCTCCGTCGTCTTCCCCGCCGCCTCCGCCGCCGGCTTCCCGAAGGCAACACGGGCGCGCGGACCCACTCGTTCGGAGTACGGACCAATCCGCCGGCCGGGTGCTGCCGAATGGCGGATGTGAGCAGCTTCCGCAGCACCCTCTCCCGCGCCGCACGGGGCGCGTCGGCCGGAGTTCTGGCCGCGTTCACGGCTCTGGCCGTGGCCGAACTCGTCGCCGGACTGGTGCGGCCCGCGGCCGGGCCGGTGACCGTGGTGGGCGGCGCGGTGATCGACCGTACGCCTGCCTCGGTGAAGGACTTCGCGATCCGCACGTTCGGGGAGAACGACAAGACCGTCCTGCGGCTCGGGATCCTCGCGGTTCTCGCCGTCATCGCCGCAGGACTGGGCGTCTTCGCCCTGTCCCACCGGCTGACGGGTGCCACGGGCGTGCTGCTGTTCGGTGTCGCCGGCGCCGCCGCGGCCCTGAGCCGGCCCGACTCCGCCGGCGTCGGCGACGCACTGCCCTCGATCGCCGGAGCCTGCGCGGGAGCCGCCGCCCTGTACGTCCTGGCGTCCAAAGCCGTGCCCTGCCCTGCCCCCACACCTGCGGACGGCCCGGACGGCACCCACGGCTGGAGCAGGCGCGGATTCCTCGCCACAGCCGGTGTGACGACCGCGGCGGCCGCATCCGCCGGAGCCCTGGGCCGCGTCTTCACCGGCCGCCGGGGCCAGGGCGCCGTCGCCTCCCGCGAGGCCCTGACCCTTCCCGCGCCCGCCTCCCCCGCGCCCGCGGTGCCGGCGGGCGTCCAGCTCAAGGTGCCCGGCATCAGCCCGTTCGCCACCTCCAACTCCGACTTCTACCGCGTCGACACCGCCCTGACCGTCCCCGCAGTCGACGCGAGCACCTGGCGGCTGCGCATCCACGGCGAAGGCGTCACCCGCCCGCGCACCTACACCCTCGCCCAGCTCCTCGCCCGCCCCCTCATCGAACGCGACATCACCCTGACCTGTGTGTCCAACGAGGTCGGCGGCCCGTACACCGGCAACGCCCGCTGGCTGGGCGTCCGCCTCGCCGAACTCCTCACCGAAGCCGGGGTACGGCCCCCGTCCGGCGGGGGGAAGACCGATCAGCTGGTGGCCCGCTCGGTGGACGGGATGACGCTCGGCTCACCGGTCGAGGACGTCATGGACGGACGCGACGCGATGCTCGCCGTCGGCATGAACGGCGAACCGCTGCCCCTCGACCACGGCTTCCCGGTCCGCATGCTCGTCCCCGGCCTGTACGGGTACGTGTCGGCCTGCAAGTGGATCACCGACATCGAGCTGACCACCTTCGACGCCTACGACCCCTACTGGGTCAGGCGGCAGTGGGCGCAGCGGGCGCCCATCAAGACCCAGGCCCGTATCGACACCCCCAAGCCGTTCGCCCGCCCCGCCGCCGGCACCGTCACCGTCGCCGGTGTCGCCTGGGCCCAGCACCGCGGCATCACCCGCGTCGAGGTCCGTATCGACGACGGCGCGTGGCAGGACGCCGACCTCGCCCCGCAGGCGGGCGTCGACACCTGGCGCCAGTGGTCGTACCGCTGGAGCGCCACCCCGGGCGGGCACACGATCGCCGTCCGCGCCACCGACGGCACCGGAGCCGTGCAGACCGAGCAGCGCGCACGGACCAGCCCCGACGGAGCGAGCGGCTGGCACGACGTGTTCGTCACCGTCCCCTAGACCACCGGGGCCCCGCGCAGCCCGAGCCCGGCAGAACCACCGAAAACCTTCACCCTCCGACACAACTACTCAAAGGAACCAACCGGTTATGAACAGCATGAAGGTCCGCCGTACCGCGATCGCCGTCGCCGCAGCCACCCTGCTGCCCTTCTCCCTGGCCGCGTGCTCGGACTCCGGCAGCGACAACGCCGCGCCCCCGCCGGCGGCCGGCGACACGGCCGCCTCCGCAGCCGGCACCCCGATGGGCGACTCGACGACCGGCGACAAGCCCTTCGGCCCCGCCTGCGCCGGCGTACCGAAGGAAGGCGCAGGCTCCTTCGACGGCATGGCCAAGGACCCCGTCGCCACCGCCGCCTCCCACAACCCGGCGCTGTCGACCCTGGTCGCCGCCGTCAAGCAGGCCGGTCTCGTCGACACCCTCAACAACGCCAAGGACCTCACCGTTTTCGCACCCACCAACGACGCCTTCGCGAAGATCCCGAAGGCCGACCTCGACAAGGTCCTCGCCGACAAGGAGCAGCTGACCAAGATCCTCACGTACCACGTCGTCGGCCGGAAGCTCAGCCCCAAGCAGTTGGAGAACGGCTCCTTCGAGACCCTCCAGAAGGGCAGCATGGTCACCACGAAGGGCTCCGGCGAGTCCTACACGGTCGACGACAGCGCCTCCGTGGTCTGCGGCAACGTCAAGACCGCCAACGCCAACGTCTACATCGTCGACACCGTCCTCATGCCCAAGTAGCCCCGGGGCCGGCACCACTCCTGCCGGGGGCCGGGCCCACCGGCCTGGCCCCCGGCACGCGCCCGATGGCACTGATGGTGGACCGCGCGGCGATCCGCATGGCTCGGACGGCCTCGTTCGGTTCTGCCTCCCCGCAGCGCCAGGCCTGGAAGCCAGGCCGCGTTCCCCCGTAAGCTACCGCCGAGTAGTGAGACAGCCTCACCGCGGGGCCCTACCGGCGAAGGAATGCGACATGACTGCATCTGGATCTTCCGCACGGCTCCTCAGCGGCCTGCTGATAGCGGCCGGCGCCGCGCATTTCGCGGCGCCTCGGCAGTTCGACGCCATCGTGCCCCGCACCCTGCCCGGCTCGCCCCGTATGTGGACGCAGGTGAGCGGACTCGCGGAGATCGCCATCGGCGCCGCAGTCTCGGCTCCCCGCACACGACGAGCCGGCGCGCTCGCCGCAGCCGGACTCTTCGTTGCCGTGTTCCCCGCAAACGTGAAGATGGCCTACGACTGGCGCCACCGCCCCACCCCGCTTCGGGCAGCGGCCCTGGCCCGGCTTCCGCTCCAAGTCCCCCTCGTGCTGTGGGCACTTCGCGTCCACCGAGGCGACGGCCCCACGGCCTGACCTCCCCGACGGGCCGTATGAGCTGACCAGGGACGTGGTGCGCGGGAGTCCCCCTGGCGGGGCACGCGGATCTCCTCCAGGACGGGAACATCTGGCCGGGCGGGCGTGATGACGAACCCGAGAGGGCGGCACCCGCCTTACCCGCCGAGGTGGTTCTCGCTTGAGCGACCGTCTGGCGAGCGTCCCAGGACCTCATCGGAACGGTGACGCTCCGGGCTCCTGCGTCGACCCGGGATCTTCGGGGCGCGGGTGGAGGCGCCGGCCGCGCGTTGATGAGCGTGGCAAAGCGTGAAATCGATGCTGACCGCCGCCGCGGGAGTGCTGGAAGGATGGGACTGGCCCGGGCCGCCGCGAGTTCCTGCGCGACGGCGGGTCCGACGAGGTACCGCTGCGCGGCCTTCGCGTCGTCGACGCCGAGCTCGATTGTTCCGCCGTCGACGGTGCTGCTCGCACGGCGGCCTTCGGGGGCGCGCGGGGGGCGTAGGCGCTGCCCGGGTCTGGCGGCCGACCCGCCCGAGGAAACGGCGCCGTCTCCCTCTTGGCCGTACGGGGCGCACGACATCGTGCACGCGTGACGACGGCGCCGGTGATCAGGCTGCTGGTGATGGAGCGAGTGGGGGCGGGGTCGCCGGCGACGACCCACGGGGCGATGCACGTCCAGACGCCGAGCGCGGCTGCGGCCCACGCCGTGGAGTGGGTGCGCTCGTAGGAGTTCTGCAAAGCCCCCAGGGAAGAGGGCGTAGCCGATGCCCGTGATCAGATGGGTGACGGCCAGCGTGCTGAAGCCGCTGAAGCGAACGATCCGGGGGACGCCGCGAGGCGCATAGAGGCCGGTCGGTGACGAGGGCCAGCGCCTCGACCATCTGGCGCGCGGAGTCGCGGCGGTCCGGCCGTGCCGGGGACGTTGTGTGATCACGCGCCGACCGCCCGGTCGGGCGCACGTGGCTCGCGCGCTCGACCGGGCACACCTACCGCGACCGAGGCCTACAGGTACGGGCGGGTGATCAGCTCGATCAGGTGGCCCGCCGGGTCCTTGACGTACACCCCTCGACCACCGTGTTCGTCGTTGGTCTCGCCCGGGCGGCGCATCTGCGGGTCGGCCCAGTGCTCGACGTCCTGTTCGCACAGCCGCTGGTACGCGCGGTCGAACAGTTCGTCGTCGAGCAGGAAGGCGTAGTGCTGCATCTGGATCTCCACCGGCGGCTCGGCGAACTGCAGGAGGACGCCGTCGGCGAGCTGGATGTTGGTGAACGGACCCCAGGACGGTGCGTCCGAGAGTTCGAGCAGGTCGCGGAAGAAGCGGGCCGACTCGGTACGGTCCTTGGCGGCGATGATGGTGTGGTTGAACGTGGCTGTCATACGGCTGACCTCGTGGGTGTTCGACACGGGAAACGGACTCGCGCGATGGGGCGAGTGCCGGGAGGTCCGCGTGCCGAACGGAGGGGGTGCGTGCGTGGCACCCGTCGGGCGATCAGCCCTCCACCGGATGGCCAATCCGTGCGTGGCGTGGTGCCGGTCCGGTGTTCATGAGGGTGACCCTACTTGAACAAGATCATCGCTACAACGAGGGAACCAGGCCACGATCCGGCGGACGGCGGCACGTAATTGAGGACGGATGTCCCGCCCGCCGAGGGGGGAGGGGGGCAGGCGCCGGCGAACAAGGGACCGGAAGCCCAGGGGGACGGGCCCGCGCTGCCGCGCTGCGCGCATCCGCCATGCAAGCCGGGTCGCGGCTGCGGGTCGGGAGCGCCAGCAGCGCGCCGACGGGAGAGGGGCGCGGCAGCTCCCGCATCTCTCACGCGCACCGTTCACCGACATCGACGGGACGACCTGGCGCGCCGGCCGAAGGGAACGAGAGGCCCACGAAGAGCTCCGCGGTCGACTGCTCGCCGACCGGCCCCATGCTTCAATCGCCGGATGACGAAGATCGAATCAGCGCTGATACGACGTTGGTTGGACGGCTGGACAGTGGGTCGCTCCCTCCCCGAGGCCGAGCCGGTCGAGCCCGACGGCGACGGCCTGCGCTCCACGTGCGGCCAACCCGGCCGCGAAGTCGAGGTGTTCGCCCTGCGTGCGGACGAGGAACCCGAGTCCCTGGCACGGCTGGCAGCGGCCGTCGCCACCGCCAGGCAGACCACCTGGCTCACGGTACCCACGCTGCGCCCAGGCACCGTCGAAGCCGTCGTCGGCGCCGCCGGACTGGAGTTGCTCCGCCGGTCGGAGTGGTTCATGACGACGGATCTGACCGAGCACCCGCGGCACGCGCTCTCCGCGCCGAAACGAGCGCGACCTCCGCACGGACGGACCCGTCACGGTCGTCTCCCTGCACGACTCCTCCGGACAGGTGGCCGCGCGCGGCACCATCGCGGTGGTCGGCGCCGATGCGATTGCCGATCGCATCGAGACGGACGCGGCGCACCGGCGACGCGGCTTGGGCCGCGCCATGATGAGCGCTCTGGCGGAGGCCGCCGTGGCCCAGGGCGCACGTACCGGTCTTCTCATCGCCAGTGAGGAAGGCCAGCGCCTCTACTCCTCCCTCGGCTGGCGCCGCGAAGCCGACGTGCTGATCGCCAGGGGGCCGGCGGTCCCTTCCCACCGTTAGGCCTGGCTCACGCCGGCCGGCGTCCAGGCTCATGCCCCATGCACGAAGCGCCGACGCCACGGACCGACCGTGCCCCCCACCCCTGTCGCCCGGCTCGATCGGAACACCACCTGAGCTCTCGACGAGGTCCAGGCCGCTCCGGCATGTCGACGCAGCAGTCTGCGACCTGCGGGACCTCACCTTCCCCGACGCGCCGGGCCCGCACGCCCTGCGGAGTCACTGCACTGGCCTGCCGGACCCCCCTACGCTGGATTCCGCAACGGCGGCGGCCTCGCACCGGGTCGTGTTTTGACGTGGACGGCGTTCATCCAGCCCAGTGAGGGCCGTTCGGACAGGGCCGGCGCTGGTCGGCGACACCGAGCGTCGCCCCTTCGTCTCCCAGCGCATGGCCACCCGCCCCCCGCACTCGCACCACACCCCCATTCCCCGCCCGCCCGGCGGCTCTGGCGGCCATCAGGGGGCCGCGTCGCCGCCGGAGCCGGGGAACGTCTTGGAGTGCAGCGTCATCAACCAGGCCGCCGCGTCCCGCCTCAGTGTCATCCCGTACACCGGACGCGGTGCCGAACTTCACGGTCGGCTTGTCGAAGACGGCCCGCAGCTTCGGCTCGCTCTTGGGCAGCGGACCTCTCTCGCAGGGCAGGAGGCAGCGGCCCCTCCCGTCCGACCCGGGGCGATATGGACCGTGTTGCCCAGGCCTTGCTGCGTACTCGTCACGCCCCCCTTCATCACCGTTACCGGGAGCTGGTCCGAACAGCACGCCGGGTCGGGGCCCTCTGGCTGCCGCTCCGCCTCCGCCGGCTGCTGGAAAGCGCCGCCGTCCGCGCGGTCGCCAGCATGCCGGCCGCTGCATCCGAGGAGAGGCTTGACATGACGACGACCGGCCGCCCACACCCCCGTCCCCGCCCCTGGCGGCGAGAAACTCGCGTTCCGGGCCGAGTACGCCGATGAGGGCGTCCAGCCGCCAGGGATGACGGGCGACGGCAACTCCGCGGTGGCCGTCGTGCGCCAGACGCCGGACGAATGCCGGCCGAGGCCGAGGCGGCCCTGGTCACAGCGGGTGGCGGCCTGAACGCGAAGGAGACGTCACCTACCAACCACACACACTGACGAAACGCGGACAGCGCGCGCATCCCGGGGTTCAACCGTGATCGGCAGGGTAAGCGACGGCCACTGGACTGATCAGTTGGCGGAAGGTAAATCCCATGTTGATGGCTCACCCGGCTGTGCTCCCCGGCCTCGTCGACCGCTACTGGGCGCTGTCCGTGCTGGACGCCGCGGACGATGCCTCGCCCGTACGCAAGGAAATACGGGACGTCGAGCAGGCCCTGTGCGTGGCCACAGGCACGGCGGACGTGCACGCCGCGCTGATAGCCGCTAGGCACCACCTGCCCGGCGCGGGCGCTCTCGACGACTCCGTGCTCGAATCCCGCTGACCCTGCTCCCGCAGAACACTGGAACACCGCGTGCAGGAAGACGCCGTCGCTACGGTGGCGTCGAGCCCGGCGCTGATATCTGCGCTGGTGTCGCAGATATCAGCGCGGCACACGCGTTCTGGCCCTTGCGGGCAACTCTTCGATCACCTCGATGACCGGGGGCATCACCCGCCCCCCCCGCTCCGCAAGGTGTTCCGCGCCCCCCCCAGAGGCGGGCACGCCTCGGGGGCGTACGCGCCCCGGACGAGGGCGGCCTCGATCTGCCGTTCCGGGGCAGGGTCGCGCACCAGGGGGGCCGCGCCCCTGCAGACCGAACGATCAAGCAGGCCTCCTCCCGCGGACCCGTGGGGGCGGAAGGTGCTGCCACCCCAAGGAGGGAACAGTGGTGTCGGCGGGAGCGGGCCGCACGAGGAGTTCACCTGAGTTGCGCCGCACCAGGGCGGCGTGGGGCCCTCCCCCCTGCCACCCATGTGATCCGGGGTTGGAACTGTGAACCGACAGAGCCGGGAGGCTGCTCCCATGCAGGGGTCCGGTGCCACTTCGTAGGATGGGCCGTTACGGGCGGGGATCCGGCTCCCCTCCCCTTGTGAAAAAGGATGGCCCCAGTGGAACCCGTGGAACCCCTGGAACCCCTGGAACCGAGACCTCAAGAGCTCCTGGCCGATCTCTACGGGCACGACCACGACGCCCACTTCGACGCCACCCAGCTGAGGCAGGGCCTGGCCCATCAGTTGCCCCCGGCTCAGCTCGACAAGTTCATCGCCGCCGTCGAGGCGACAGGGGATCCCGCAGTCGATCTCGAAACGGCCACGACACTCCTCGACGGCACCCGCTAGCGGACCGCACCCCCACCCGCCAAGGAACGACATGCCCGAGAACGCCGGGAAGCAGGCCTTCGAGAACCCGTGGACGCCGGCCCATCAAGCGGTCGAGTCGAGCGACTACGCCACCCTGACGCGACTGCTCGACGCGGGTGCCGACGTGAACGAAGTCTGCTGCGGCCAGACCCTCTTGATGCACGCCATCGACCTCGAAGGCGACTCCGCCCTCCAGTCAGGACAGCCGATCGACAGCGCGCTCACCGCGATCCTCCTCGCATACGGCGCCGACCCCGGCCTGGTCCTCGGAGGCCATACGGCCCGAGACCTGGCCGACACGTACCACCACGACATGGCCATCCGCCTCCTCGACCGGTTCACCCCCCGCCCACCCCAGTAGCCAGCTGTCCGCGCAGCGAGCCTTACTCCAGGAGGCAAAGCCGCAAGGAGTGCAGGGCCGGGGGGAAAGCGGACCTGCCCACGGGCCGAATGCCCCCGTCCCGTGAAACGAGGTCAGCTCCTGGAGCGAAGCGGACGCGCTTCTCCGCCAGGCGCGCAGCTGGGGGTCCCGCTCCCTCCGCTGACGTGGACGGCCGACCACCGTTGGCGTCGGTGGAGGGCACGCACCGTCGACGACCTGGCTGCCGACCTCGCAAAAGAGAACTGGCCCAGCCCACCTGCACCACAGAAGAGACAACCCCGCACCCCGCCACCGAAGACGCTCCGCCCCCACCCCTCGCCATGGGCGCGGACAAACCTGCTCACCCCACCCCCCACCACCCGCACGCAGGGCTCGCGTATGCGGCCGCCCGGATGATGAGGTGGCACGGTGACCACCCCTGACGAGGCGGCGACCGTCCGACCGTTGACGCTGGCCTGGGTGAGCCGGCACCTGAAGGCCGGTGAGCGGATCATCGGAGCCGAGGCGTTGCACGGCGGCGCCACTGCCGAGATGCGGAGGCTGACCATCGGCACGCGGGACGGAGTCACCCGGCACCTGGTGCTGCGTTCCTTCGTCGACCCCACCCGTCAGGGGCCGGCCGAGGACCTGCTGCACAGGGAGGCCGACGCCTTGACCACGCTCACCGGCACCGACGTGCCGGCCCCCCGCCTCATCGCCGTCGACCCGACCGCCGCGCAGTGCGAGTACCCCTCGCTCCTGATGACCCACCTGCCGGGCAGGACGGTCCTCGACGACCAGGGGCTGGAGACGCGCCTGCCCCTGCTGGCCCGCCAACTCGTGGCGGTCCACGCGGTGCGGCCGGCCGTCCGGCCCCGGGAGTACGTGGCGCTGACGACCGCCGACACGGTCGTGACCCCCGAGCACGCCCACGCCGCGGTCTGGGCCGCCGCGATCGACGTGATCCGCAGGCCTGCGCCGCGCTACGAAGGACGCTTCCTGCACCGGGACTTCCAGCCCGGCAACGTGCTGTTCGACCTGCCGTCCGAGGACCCGTCCGGCGCCGCCGAAACCCGGATCACCGGCGTCGTCGACTGGGCGGCGGCCTCCTGGGGCCCGGCAGACCTCGACGTCGCGCACTGCTCCACCAGTCTCGCGCTGCTGTACGGCCCGGCGTGGGGCCTGCGTTTCACCGAGGCGTACCAGGAGGCCGGCGGGACGCTGGCCGCGGTCGCGGGCGAGCGGCTGTACTGGCAGGTGCGGGAGCCGCTGGCGTTCTCTGAGGAAGTGCAGTGGGTGGCGCAGCCGTGGCGGGAGGCAGGACGGGCCGATCTGACGACACGTGCCGTGGAGGAGCGGTTGGATGCCTATGTCACATCGCTGATGGACGCGATGGGCTGAGCCAAGTCGGTCGGGGCGCGGCCCCGACCTGAACGTGCACGGCTCAACCAACCACATGGGGACGTCCGACCTGCGACCTGCGACAACCATCACCCCAGTGGCGGGGTGCCAGCAGGAGACGGCTCTGCCGCCGCCCGGCAGAGCGTGCTGGAGGCCTTCCACCGCCTCGGCACGACGGGCGAAGGCATCGAGCGGTTCCGGATGGTGGCCTTGGATGTCCCGCCGCAGGCGGACCTGCCGAAGATCCGAGAGCTGTTGGAGCATGGTGAGACGAAGGAGTGGTGGCACTGGGAGGAAGGCTGTGTCACCGCTGCCTGGGAAGCCGTTGCACGAAGGTGAGGACAGCGGATCCCGGCCCCAGCCTGCGGTGCGCCAACGACCACCCGCTCAGACCCGTCATATCCATTCGCCGATCGCGGCGAGCAGGCCAGTGCCCCGAAGCGGACCACCGTGAGTTGTCGAACGGGTGGCGAGCGCCCGATCGCCCACGCCGGCCTTCCCTCGCCCCTTACGGTGGGCGCCCTGGTCGACAGACTCCGGGATGGGACACCGGATTCCCGCCCTCACGGACAGGCCCGGTTGGCAGGAGAAGAATCCCCGCCATGGGCCATGTCGCGAGCGGCTGGTGCTTCGATCGCCGTTCGGGCACGGGCCGCCTGACGCCTTGCGCCAGCTTCGGCCAGTGTGTGCGAGGGCGTCGGCGAGCTGGCCCGGGATGCCAGCCGCGGCCGCATCCTCGTACAGCTCGACCTTCGCGAGCACCATCAGCTTCCGGCCCCTGGCCCCCGATCCGGAGCTTGCCCGCTTCCTCGCGGCCGGTGTCTTCACCGGCAACGCCAGCCCGGCCGCCGCCGAGCCGCCGGCCACCTCCCGATGTGGCAGGGAAGCGCTCGTCGGGGCGCTGTCAGGGCCCTTCACCTCGCCGCGCTCCCGTGCCCAGGAGCGCACGGTGCGCTCGCCCCGGGGCCGTCCTCGGACCGTCCGGCGGCATGGCCCTCGCCCCTCGCCCCTGGGCGTCTGGTGCTTTGTGGTCCTACTCCTCCTCGGAGGGGAGCGAATCCCATTCCGTCCATGCGCCGTCGCGCGGCACCATGAACAGCGGACGCGCTCGCAGGACTCCGCCGACCGGTTGCGCGCGCATGACGATCCCGGGATCATCCGGCCCTGCGTGGCCCTCGCACGTATAGCGAAAGTGCACGTCATGCGCATCCGCATACGCGATGACGCCGCTCTCCAGCTCCCCCATCTCCGTCCCGACCAGCAGCAGGCCGTTGTAGACGACCTGGGGACCCTGCACAGCGTCGCAAGCGACGCCGAACAGACCCGCGTCCCGGCTCACGTAGGCCGTGACGGCCGGTGCGGAAGCCACGCCCCCGCGACGGTGGACTTCGACCTTCCATGTCTGCGAGAAGACCGCGTACTGCCGGCGGCAGCCGCTGACCTTCGCCGGGCCGAGAACCGCAGCCGCCTCGACCACTTCGCTGACGGTCATCCCGAACCGGAGCGGTCCGACCCCGACAGCCGCCGCATAAGACCACTCACCCCGTTCGACGACTCCGAAACCGCCTTCGGTCTCCAACGCCCTATCCACCCCTCCAGAGACACCCGAGAACGCCCTGCTGTCCACTACCGGCGACCTGCTCCAAGCACCGCCTATCCACGACAGCGTCACATCCCGCACTGACACTGCCTGACGGGGGTGGCAGCACGGTCCTTTCGAGGCCTTCACCCGTGACCACGTGCCGGGGGGGTCTTGCCGCGTGTGCGCCGGGGCCCGCGCAGATGATCGCGTATTGGTCGAGTCGTTGGCGGTCATGGCACTGGCCGGCGGCACCGCAGTGGTCCAGGCAGCAAGAACCGATGCGTGGAACGGCCTGCGCAGGCGGGTGGGGGCCCTTCGCCCATGGGACGCGTCGCGGATGCCCGCGATGCCCAGATGCAACGTCGCGTTTGACCGAGGCGTGCCAGCCCACGTCCGCCTGGTGCACTCGGTCGGCCGCACGGCACCGCTTCGGCCCGAGCTCTCCCGGCAGGTCGCCGGGCATCTGCCCGCAGCCACGCCCGGCCACCCGTGGACGGGCGACCCTCAACCGACT
Source organism: Streptomyces sp. NPDC032091 (assembly GCF_055580265.1). Classification (NCBI taxonomy): domain Bacteria; kingdom Bacillati; phylum Actinomycetota; class Actinomycetes; order Kitasatosporales; family Streptomycetaceae; genus Streptomyces; species Streptomyces sp. NPDC032091. The sequence goes on from NZ_JBVILR010000002.1 coordinate 461,577, forward strand.
CCTTCACCACCGCGACGTCATCTCGATCAACGGCCCGAGCCGCCGACTCGCCGTCATCGACGGGCGACGGCGACGCCGAAGTCGCGTGACCGCCGATGCCGGCACAGCCTGGATATCCGCTCCGCCGCATGCCCGGCATCGCTATCATCCCCGGATGCCTCTCCGCCAGTACGCCTACTTCGCTCTGTCCAGCCGGCACATCTCCGCCGACGAGATCACCTCACGACTGGGCATCACCCCTGATGAGGTGAGGGTCCGCGGTAGCCGAATCACCACGCCGAGGGTGATTCCCGCGAGCGGCACCTGGAGGGTCGTCTGCCGGGAGCCCGACCTCTGTGTCGACGAACAGATCGCCCGAATCGTCGACAGGCTCCGGCCCCACACAGCCCGCATCGCCGAACTCGTGAGCCAACTGGCCGCCGACGGCGGCGGGGCAGTCCTGCAGGTCGTCCGCTACTTCAACGACGTCGACGACGCATCGCCCAGCCACCCGGACGCTCCCGACACTCCCAACCTGCTCGGCTGGCACATCGACCGCGATGTCCTGGACTTCCTCGCCGCAGTCGACGCCGAACTCGACGTGGACGAGTACGACATGACCCCCGACGTGCACACCATCTGAGCGCGCGACTGCGTACTTACCCGTTCTTCATGCCCCCGCGATGGTCCCGGCGGATCGCCGCGTACAGCTCGACCTTCGACATCGGCGGCATGACCAGGCCCTTTCACCAGGAGCGTCCCGATGCCGCCCTGGCAAGCACCCCGGCGACTCCACAACCCTGTGACAGGCTCAGCCCGTGTACTGCACTTTCTGTCGACTTATACGTGAAGACTCCGCGCGCTGGGTGGCTCAGGAAGCCATGGCCTGCGCTTTTTCCCCGCTGGATCCCTTGGCGCCCGGGCACACTCTGGTTGTTCCCACACGGCACTACGCGGACGTCTTTGATACCCCGCACGAGGTCCTTGCCGCCACGATGGCACTGGTCCAGCGCGTGGCCGGGGCCATGAGGACCGCCTTGGACGCCTCCGGAGTCAACATCCTGAACGCCAGCGGGCCAGGATCCGAACAGTCAGTGCCGCACCTGCACTTCCACGTCGTTCCGCGGTGGATGGGTGACGGAATCTCGACCTGGCCGGCCGGACGGTCCGATCACCGCTTGACCGGAGACCCTGACGCGAGGCTGGCCGCGTTCCTGACTCGGGAGCAGCATCACAGCACTTGAGCCGTTGGCTGGTCCCGCGTCAGAGCGGTGTTCCCCCAGCGCACGTGAGGCCCCCGGTACGCAACGACCCAGCGCTGCGGAGGACTGCCGCGCATCGGTAGTCCCATGAGCCGGTCCCCGCCCGGCCTCCTGGCCCTTCCGCCGCGTTGGGTACGTCCTGCTTGCTTGTGGGTTCACCTCGGCCTAATATCGTCAGCGTGACGATAACCGCTCAGCGGTCCCCGCTCCCTGCAGGCCTCGACTCCAGGGGCCGCGAGTCCCTCCACGGATTCAACGCGCACAAGTACGCGGCCCGCAGTGCCGCCCTTCACCTCAATGTGCTGCCCGCGGCAGTTCCGGGCGGCTGGGTCCACGGCCACGCTGGTGTCGACGATGACCTCAGGGCGGAGAAGTGAGCATGTTCGAAATGCCGGTAAATCCCTTTGAGCTCTCCGAAGAAGCGCTGAGCCGAATATCTCCCGATGACTCATGGGCCCCGATCGAGTCGGAGATCCCGAACGTCGACGCCAGGGTGATTCGCCACTTCCTCACTCCGGCTGAAGTGGAGGTATTCGCGGCAGAACTGGCTTCCCAGCGTTTTGTGCCGGTGGGTCGAGACGGCATTGCCGCCAACTATGCGGAGGGGGATCCGGTCGGCCATCTCCGTGCCACGGCTGACTCCACTGTTTTGGCGGCAGAGTTCTACCGCAGGCTGCGGGGATTTCTGTCGTGTGAAGTGGGATCAGACGCTCCGACGGATTCCGACGGAAGGCCCTGGAGGCCGGCGGCCGTCAATCCGCGCATGCGCTTCATCACATACCAACACGGCGGACTTCTTGTCCCGCACTACGATTCTCCCTACTTCGCCCCCGGCGGAAGGCGAACTCTCCTGACGGTCGTCGTCTACCTGTCGTATGAGGCAGTGGGCGGAGAAACGCGGTTCATCGCCGACAAGCAGAACGAGCTTCCCTTCGCGCAACGCGACTTCTCGGACTGGCCCCGGCTCGCAGAGCCCGAGGAAATATTGAGCACCCACCGCCCCGAACCGGGCGATGCGCTCCTCTTCTGGCATCGGACGCTTCACGACTCGGCCCCGATTCTTGAGGGCACGAAAACAATTCTCAGAACGGATGTGCTCTACGAGCCCATGGATGTGCCGTGATGCCGGATCTGTTGTGGGACGACGTCAGGAACTTCTTCGACCCTGACCTGATGGGCGCTCTGCCGGACGTATGTGTGGAGGGCGCCTCGGTCGAGGACTGGCAGGCGGTGTTCGACCTCGTCCGGTCGAGCGGATGGACGTGGGAGTACCTGGAGGGCGGCGTCGCAGGTCCGCTGCCTTCTGCGGCGGAGGTGCTGGCGCGGCCCGCTGATGCGGAGACGGTCGATCTGCGGGTCTGGCCGGTCCCGGACGTGCTGGCGATCTTCCGTCCGCGGTCTGCCGACGAGATCGACTTCGACGTCGACCTCCGCGAACTTCGTGGCCAGGAGGGGGTGGACGTCCTGTGCCGGCTCCTGGCCGCGGTCGGGCGTCGGCTCGGCAAGCAGGTGGTCATGACGGCCGAGGGCGACTACGGGCATCCGGTACTCGGGTTCGATCCCGCGGCTGACCGCGTGGTGCTCATGGCGGACCCGCAGCTCAGCTGACCGCTTCGGCTGGCCGGGACTCGTAGGGGGTCCCGTCGCGGAGCATGGCGAAGGACATCGACCCGGCGTCTGGCCAGGCAGAGGAGGTCGCTGAGCGAGGCGAACGCGGCCAGGAAGAGCGCGCGCTTCAGCTGTTGTCGCGGTCCACCGACGCCTCCGGCCCGGTGACACCGCCCCCCGGATCATCGCCGAGACTGCGTGCGCGGCTCGCGGCGACTTGACGGGCAGATAGTTAGCCGCCATATTACTTCTCATGAGTGACGAGGACGCGAACCCCGCCGCTGCACCCACGCTCGAACAGGCGCGGAAGCAGATCGGACGGTACGGGCTTGAGGCCGACCCGCAGGCGGTGCTGGTCGCGGTGCGCCTGATGGCTGCCGGGGCGCGTCTGGACCGGGCGTCCGAAGTGCACTTTGCGCGTTCCGGCCTGTCGACCGGGCGCTACCGCCTCCTGGTGGATCTTGAGGACAGTGACGGGGAGAAGTCGCCGTCGCAGCTCGCGAAGAGTCTGGGCGTCTCGCGCGCCACAGTGACCGGCCTGGTCGTCGGCCTGGAGCGAGAGGGTCTGGTGGCTCGCCGCGCCTCAGTGGACGATGGGCGGGGCGCAGTCGTCGTCCTCACGGCGCGCGGCAGCCAGCGGTTGCGCGATATGGCCGCGGACCACTTCGCACGGCTTGAGGCGCTGGTCGGCGGACTGGCCACCGACGAACGCGGGCTGTTCCTCGACCTCCTGGAGCGGATCACTCAGCGGATCGGCGCGTTGACCGCCGAATAGCCGCAGCATCACTTCCGCGCGGGGGCGGCCGTCTCGGCCCCGCGGCACCCCTTCCCATACCCCAATAGTTAGCTGCCTAACCAACTAATTAGCCAGCTAATTATTTTAGGAGCCACATGAGTTCCCCTCCCAGAACCGCCCAAAGCGGTTTCGCCACGCGCCCGTTCACCCTGTGGAAGGAAGTCGCGACCGCCTACCTGGCCCCCGCGCTCACCGCCGGGCTCGGCGGATACCTCAGCGGGCAGCCCGAGCTGACCAGGGCCGCCTTCACTTCCATCGGGGCCACATCGGCCTTGGTGGCCTGCATCGTCGGCGCATGGCTGCACCGCCGTGGCCGGCCCCGACGCTGGACGGCCTCGGCACCGCGACCGGTCCTCACCCTCGGGCTCGCCATTGCAGCGGCCGGAATCGCCGGCCTCGCCGGATGGTTCGGATCCGACTGGCTGCCGTCGCACACACCGGTGCCCGACGCCCGATGGCTGGAGCGGCTGCGGATCGACCTGCCGCTGTCGGCCGGCCTGGCCACCACCATCGTCACCTGGCGGTGGCACGGCACGACATCCCGGAAACAGGCCTGACCCAGCCCTTACCCCACCCGATTCTCCAGACCCCTCACACACGAAAGGCCACACTGTGATCACCATCATCGGCGCCACCGGCGCCACCGGCAGCGCCCTGCTCCGGCGGCTCGTCGAACTCGACGTCCCCTGCCGCGCCGTCAGCCGTACGCCCGACAACCTGCGCGCCGCCATCGGCACCAACACGCCAGTCGAGATCGTCGGAGCGGACGCCGAAGACCCCCGGACGCTCCGCGACGCGTTCGAGGGATCCACGCAACTGTTCCTCGCCATGGCCAACAGCCCGCGTCAAGCCGAGCTGGAAACCAACGTGATAGACGCCGCGGCCCACCGCGGAGTACGGCACGTGGTCAAACTCTCCGCCCCGGCAGCCGAGCCCGCCTCACCGGTGGCCATCTCGCGCAGCCACTGGCGGGTCGAGGAACACCTGGCGGCAACCGACATGACGGCTACGCTGCTCCGGCCCTACGCATTCATGCAAAAGCTGCTCCTGAACGCCCCAGCGATCGCCGAGGGCGTACTCATCGGCGCCATGCGCGGGGCACCCTGTAACTACATCGACGTCCGAGACATCGCCGACGTCGCCGCCGAGACCCTCCTGCGCCCCAGCCTTGCCGGCGCCACCTACACCCTGACCGGCCCGCGGGCCTTCAGCCACCCCGAGCTCGCCCGCCTGCTCGGCGAGCTGACCTGCCGCCCCGTTCGCTACATCGACCTGCCACCGAGCGAGTTCCACAGCCACCTCGTGTCCACCGCACACATGCCGCCCTGGCTCGCCAGCCACGTGGTGGAGATCCAGCAACTGGCCATCGCCCGCCCGGAATCTCCCAACGACACCATCGAGACCGTCCTCGGCCGCCCCGCCAGGACGCTGCACACCTTCCTCCGCGAACATCTCCACGCGTTCACCAAGACCGCCTGACCGACCGCCGTGCCGCCGCCGGCGGCTACGCGGCGCCGTCGATCCTTCACCGAGGTGTCAGAGCGGTGGATGGGCCAGGGTTGGCCCGTCGCCAGGCCTGTTCCTGCTGGCGGACTGGGGGCGTCCCCTTCACCCCAGCAGTTCCCGTAGGCGGTCGGCCTGCCTATCCGCGGTGCCGGGCGGGTTCCTGGGGTTGTCCGGGTCGTCGAACGACAGCAGGAACAGCCAGACGAGGGCGAGGAGCCGTCTGCAATCTCGGAGCCGGGAGGCTTCAGCTGCGGTCAGCTCGAAGTGCCCCAGGAACGACGGGACATCAAGGGGATGGTCCACCCAGCTCGACACATGCTCGGTGATCTCGGCCAGCTCGAAAGCGCGGTCACTGCGACCGGAGTCCTCGAAGTCGACGACCCGGACCCTGGTGCCGTCCCAGAGGTAATTGGCGAGGTTGCCGTCTCCAGGGCCGAACACCGCTGGAACGGCCGGCTCCCCAGCGGTCTCCAGGCCCGACTGGGCCAGCCATGCCAAGCCCGCTTCCTTGCCCCGGGACACCGCTGTTGCTGACGTCCGAGCGTCCGTTTGCGGACCAGGTGCGGATGTGGGCGACGAGTTCGCCTTGATGTCCGGGTCTGCGTGGGATCCCGGCGAGCACGTGCGGTGGCACCGCGCTGTGCAGGGTGGTGACGGCTTCCGCCAGAGCCTTCACCTGTCGCTCGTCGTGGGGGCGACCGCGCAGGGGTTCGCCGGTCAGCCGGGACATCACCACGAGGGGCACGGCGGCAGCGGGATCCGTCAGCTGCGGTTCCGGGGCCAGGCCGGGCGCGTAGGCGTCGAGGAGCGTCAGGGCACGCCACTCGCGCTCGCACCGCTCCCGGCCACGGTCCCGGAAGCGCTTGGTCACACTGGTTGGCCCCATCTCGATCGTATGGGTGCTCCATCGGTCAGAACTCATGGGAGGCGATCCTGCCAGGCTGACGGGCAGGGCGCCCGCCAGCGCGATGCCGCCGGCCACGTGCAGCGGGTCGAGCAGCAGCAGACCGGAGGACGTCTCCGGCGGCAGGCTCGGCCGGACCACCGCGCTGTCAGCGAGTGTCGGTACGCTTTTCGAGGCGGGTGCCGTGGCGAAGGGTGATCGACATCAGGTCGCTGGGGGCGTCCAGCTCCAGGCGGTGCCAGCGGCCACGGGGGACGATCGCGGCGGTGCCCGGCTGCAACTCCACCATGTCCTCGGTGTCGTCGGGCTTGGTGGGACGGAAGTAGAGGCGGACACCGCCGGCCAGGCAGCACACCGCCTCCTCGGCATCCGGGTGCATCTCCCAGTGGTCGGCGTGAACGTCGGCGTCGGTCTCGACGTGGAACGTCGCGATCTGCCAGGCGCCCGTGTCGTTGCTCGTCATTCGCCGTTCGGCGGCTTTGACGTCGCCGTCGGGGTGGATGTGCAGCGCCGAGGCGAACAAGTCGATGGGTGAGATGCGCGTCGTCGTCATGACAGCGTTCCTTCCAGTGGGTTCTCCGCGGCGGTGGCAGGTCGCGGCTCGGGTGTTTCGGACAGGCGGCGGGGCAGCACGACGATCGCCACGACTGCCGCGATGGCGAAGAGGGCGGCGGCGATGCCCAGGCCCAAGGCGTAGCCGTCGTTGAGCGCGGCGGGGTGGGTGGCCGTGCCGGTGCGGTGTGTGGCGACGGTGGCCAGGGAGGCCAGGCCGACGCAGCCGCCGAGTTGGCGGGAGCTGTTCATGAGGCCGGAGGCCATGCCGGCCTCATGGGGGGCGACGCCAGTGGTCGCGGCGGCGACGATCGGGGCTATGACCAGTCCGACACCGGTGCCGGTGATGACGCAGGGGCCGAGCACATCGGTGAGGAAGCCGCCGTCGGGGCTGATGAGGGCGAACCAGGACAGGCCGGCGGCGGCGAGCAGGGCGCCGGGCACCAGGGACGCGCGGGGGGTGCGTGCGGCGGTGACGCGGGTCGCGACGACGGTGCCCGCGATCAGGCTCGCGGAGAAGGGCAGGAACGCGGCGCCGGTTGCCGCGGCCCCCATGCCGAGGACCTGTTGCATGTACAGGGACACGAAATAGAACGCCGCGAACTGCCCGGCCGTGGAGAAGAAGACCAGCACGTTGGCGCCGGCGACCCAGCGGCTGCGCAGCAGGCCGAGGCGCAACAGTGGTGCGGGAGCCCTGGATTCGGTGACGACGAAGGCGGCCAGGAGCGTGGCCGCGGCGATGAGCATCGTCCAGGTGGCCGGGGAGCCCCCTCCGTGGGTGTCGGTGCGCACGACACCGGTCACCAGCAGCCCGACTCCACCAGTGGCGAGGACGGCACCGAGCACGTCCAGCCTCTCGCGCCGGGCGGGCCGTGCTTCGGCGGGCACGCCTGCGCGGACCAGCGCGAGAGCCACCGCGACGATGGGCAGGTTGACCAGCATCACCCAGCGCCAGCCCGCGTACTCGGTCAGCAGCCCGCCCGCCAGTACGCCCAGTGCCCCTCCCGCGGCGTTCACCCCGCTCCACACCCCGAGCGCCCTTACGCGCTGCGGGCCCTCGGTGAACGTGGTGGTGAGCATCGCCAAGGTGGCCGGAGTGGCCGCGGCGGCTCCGATGCCCTGACCGGCGCGGGCGGCGATCAGTTGCCAGGGCGCCTGCGCCAGCCCGCCCGCCAGGGAAAACAGCCCGAAGACGGCCAGACCCAGCACAAACAGCCGGCGCCGGCCGTACAGGTCGCATGCGCGGCCACCCAGCAGCAGAAATCCGCCGAGCGTGAGCGCGTAGACATGCACGACCCACGAAAGGTCGAGCGGTGCGAACCCCAACGCGGTGCGCATTGCGGGTAAGGCGACGTTGACCACCGACAGGTCCAGGGCGACGGCGAACTGGGCGACGGCCACCGCCGTCAGCACCACGCCGGGTCTCCCTCGGTATTTTCTATACATGTAAAGAAAGTAGCCGAAGGGATCACCGCTGTCGACGCCTGGGAGATGATGGGGGCATGCCGCAACCGTCCGCACCGCGCAAAACCGCACCGCGCAAAACCCTCGGTCGACCTCCCCGCATCTCCCGCGAGGAGGTCGTCGCAACGGCCCGTCGGATCGTGGACGCGGAAGGCGTGGCCCGGCTGACGATGCGGCGACTGGCCACGGAGATCGGCAGCACGCCGATGGCGCTCTACCACCACGTCCGCAACAAGGAAGAACTGCTCCTCCTGCTGTTGGACGACTACGCCGCGCGGACGCTGCAACGTCCCGAACTGCCCGCTCAGCCTCGTGAGCGGATCGTCGTCGCCGCTGCCGCGATCCACGACGCGCTCGCCGCCTGCCCTTGGATCGTGGAGGTGCTGACCGCCGACGACCTGATGGCCACATCCGCTCTCTGGTTCGTCGAACAGATCGTTGACGGCCTGGTCGGCTGCGGCCTGTCCCCCGAGCGGGCAGTACACGGCTACCGCGCGATCTGGTACTACACCGCCGGAGAGATCGTGGTCCGGGTGGCAGCGGCCCGGCGGCGCACAGACGACGACCGCCCCACCTACCGGGAGCGAGTCTTCGCCGAACTCGACCCGAGCCGGCTACCCCGCTTGGCGCAGGTCGCGGACCAGTGGTCACCCCTGACCGCCGAGGACACCTACCTGGACGGGCTCCGAGCCCTGGTAGACGGCCTCCTGGCTCCCCGTTGACCTGCTCATTCCGTTCATAGGGGCCGTGCCCGCCGCCGCAGGCGCCGTACGGGCCCGTACGGTCCGCGCCGGCTTCGCCCCGAGCGTGCGGCCGCCGTCCAGGAGGGCTTTCAGGCGACGGCTTGCCGGACAGGGGCGTACGGCTCCGAAGGCTCGGAGAACCGGTGACCCCGCGGCGTGGTTACACGCCGCGGGGTCACTTTCACGGGTCCGGGTGTGGTCGTCAGCCCGGGCACTTCAGGCCGGTCCGGGCGGACTTCACCGCGCTGTCCAGCATCTGGGCCTGCGGCTTCAGCTTGGTGGCGGCCTCGGCGCCGGTCGTGTTGCCCGGCAGGTCGTCCCAGGTCTTCTTCAGCCCGTCTGCCGCGGACTTCACGGCCTGCTTCTGTGCCGCATTCCATTCCGCCGTGGACTTCGAGACCTCGTCCCAGCCGTCCCTGACGTCGTTGTACGCGTCCTTGACCTGGTCCTTGGTCGCGGCCGCCGGCTTCAGTCCGACCAGTGCCGTCGCGTCGGACCGGAGTTTGTTCAAGTCCGTACACAACTGCGCCGCGGCCGCGCTCTGATTGGGGCTCGGATCGGCCGCGAAGGCGGCGGAGGCTCCGCCGACGGACAGGAGCAGGGCTGCGGCCGTGCTCACGGCAGTACTCGGAATGTGCCTCATGGGTTTCCCCTCGTCCGGGATTCCTCTGGTCGTCCCCGCCCCTGAGATCCCCGAGCTTTCGGCTAACCACGCTGACACAGCCCGCCGGACCCCGCAATCCGCGACCCCGGATCGGCAGGCAGGCGAGGCAATCCGGCGGGTATCCCTCCAGGCCAGATGAGCGGGCGCCGCGCGGCCCCCGCAGGAAGGAGCGGTGGTCACGGCGCCAAATAGTAGCCATGGACATGGTAGCCATGTAATGTATTCCGTATGAGCAACGGTTCACCGGGTCCCACGCCCGGCTTCCTGGTGTGGCGGCTCGCCAACAAGTGGCGCGTCGCCGTCGATCGTGCGGTGGCACCGCTGGGCCTGACCCACGCCCAGTACTCACTCGTCGCATCGCTGCACGGTATGCAGCGTGCCGGCGAGCGGCCCAGTCAGCGCCAGCTCGCCGACCACACCGGCCTGGAGGCCCTGTACGTCTCGAAGCTGGCGCGCACCCTGGAGTCGGCCGGCCTGATCGAACGCACCCGTGATCCCCGCGACCCTCGCGCCATGCAGCTCGCCCTCACCGAGCAGGGCCAGGCGGTCACCCGGCAGGCCATCACGGTGGTCCAGCAACTCCATCAGCAGTTGCTGGAACCGCTCGGCGGCCTCGACGCCCCGCGGACGCACGCGTTCACCGCCGAGCTGACGAACCTGCTCGACGCACCTCTCGCACCATCGGTACCCGACGACCAGACAAGCCAGAGGACAACACCATGACCACCACCGCATCCACCACCGCATCCACCACCGCCCCCGCCGCCGACGCGCGCGCCCTCGGCCTGGCCCACTACGCCGCCCGCGGCGTCTTGGAACGTGTCCTGGCCCGCCAAGGAATGACGTTCCAGCAGCAGATCGCCCTGCGCGCCGCCGTCACCGCCGAAGCCCCGCAGACAGCGGACGAACTCGTCACCCAGGTCCAAAGCTCCCTCAAGGCCGACCCGGCCGACATCCACGCCACCCTCGACGAGCTCCAGGCCAAGCACCTGCTCACCGCGGACGGCGCGCACCTCCACGCCACGGACGCGGGGCGCGAGCTCCTCGCGGCCCTCGCCGCGGAGACCGCCCCCATCTCCGACCGCGTCTGGGGCGGGATACCCGCCGACGACCTGGCCGCCGCCGGCCGCGTCCTCGCCCTGGTCACCGAGCGCGCCAACGCCGAGCTCGCCACCCTGACCGCCTGACCGCCCACCCGCCCACCGCCAGGCCCTCGGAACATGGGCGGGCGCCGGCTGCGGTCGGCCGGGCCGGGGGAGCAGGCCGGTCCTCCGGTGTCGCCGGCGGGCGATGGAGGTCCGGCTGGGGCGGGAACGACACTGAAGCTGCGTTACCGCTTGTGCCCATGCTGCACGTCCAGGCAGAGCGCCCAGACGTCGGAGTAGCTGCCTTGGGAGGGCGAACCGCCGCTGTGGGTGGCCGCCGTCCAGTACGACGGGTTGGCGCCCCCGTCGCCGACCGGGGTGCCGGCGGCGTCGCTGGGGAAGCTGCCGTTGAGGTGGGGGCCGCCCGAGGTCGCCTTGCTGAAGTCGGTCGTGGTCACGTTGCCGCCGCTGATCGCGGCGCCGCCGCTGACGAGCTGCCCGTCCTCGCGGGAGCAGCCTGTCGTCACGGTCTGTCCCGTGGAGGCCGTGTCGGGGCCGCTGACTTCGGTGAAGTGCACCGTCGTGGACACGTGCTTGAGGTCGATGTCGTCAGTGCTGCAGATCGCGTAGGCGTAGGTCATGTTGTCCGCGCCGCGTCCGCCGCCGATTCCGCCGACCGCCGTCCAGGAGTCGGGGTCGCGCTCGCCGGCGCCCGCCGCGATCGAGCCGAAGTGATGCGCGGCGTCGTTGAAGGTGGGGAAGCTGGCGATCGGCTTGAGGCTGCCGACGCCGGCCGGGGTGGTGCGGGCGCCGCCGCCGATCAGGACGGTGTTCGCCGGGCAGGTCGCCGTCACGAGCTTGGACGACAGCCCGCTGGTCGGCCCGGAGGCCTTGTTCATGACCACCTGGGTGTGCCTGATCAGGTTGCTGTGCAGGCAGATGGCGTACGGGGTGGTGGAGAAGGCGTCGCTGCTGCGGCTGCCGCTTCCGCCGAACGCCATCCAGTGCGTGGCGTCGCTGCCGATGATCCCGGGGGTGTCCGTGTACTCGGTGGCGCCGTCGGCACTGGGCACCATGCCCATCACGTGGTTGCCGTTGGACATCTCGTCGCTGCCGATGGCCTGGTCGGTTCCGCCGCCGGAGACGAGGCCGTCGGGGCAGTCGGCGTGCGAGGAGACCCCGGTGAACGGGGTCGGGGGGCCCATCGTGGCCCCGGGGGTGACGACGGTGACGTCGGCGGTCTTGGCGTACGCGGATCCCGGCACCGCCACGGTCAGCAGGGCGGCAAGGATCAGGGCCTTGCCCGTGGCGGAGCCCCGCCGGAGTTTTGTGCTCATCGGATTCTCTCTCTGGTGTGCGTGCGCATGGCCGGCTGTCCGGCGGTCGGGAACGGGCTGCCTCAGACGCCGTCGTTGGCGCACAGCGCCCAGGCGTCGGTGTGGGTGCCGGGGGAGGACTGGCCTCCGGTGTGGGCGGAGGCCGTCCAGTACGCCGCCGTGGTCCCGTCGGCGACCGCGGCGCCGCCGGAGGTGCTGGGGAAGCTGCCGCCCAGGTGGTCGCCGCCCGAGCCCGGCCCCGTGAAGCTGGTGGTGGTCACGCTGCCTCCGCTGATCGCGGCGCCGCCGCTGACCAGGTTCCCGTCGCCCTGGCCGCAGCCCACGGTCGCCGTCTGGCCGGTGCTGCCGGTGGTCGGGCCGCTCACCTCGGTGTAGCGGACCTTCACCGTGGCGCCGCTGACGGTGATGCCGCTTCCGCTGCAGATCGCGTAGGCGTACGTGTAGTCGGCGCCGCTGGCGCCGGAGTCCCAGCCGGCCGCCGACCAGGAGTCGGGGTTGGTCTCTCCGTCCGCCGTGGCCTTCGCGCCGAAGGCGTGCGCGGAGTCGTTGAAGGTGGGGAAGCTCGCGATCGTCTTGAGGCTGCCCGTGTTGCCCGGCGTGGTGCGGGCGCCGCCCCCGAGCAAGCGGGTGCCGGCCGGGCAGGTCGCCGTGACGAGGCCTGCGGTCGCCCCGGCGGTGGGGGTGTTGGCCTTGTTCATGACGACCTGGGTGTGGTTGATCAGGTTGCTGGTGAAGCACATGGCGTACGGGGTGGTGGAGAAGGAGGCGTTGACCTGGCCCCCGCTTCCGCCGATGCCGAGCCAGTGCGTGACGTCGGTGCCGACGACACCGGTGGAGCCGTGTACTCGGTGGTGCCGTTGGAGCTGGGCGAGGTGCCGTTGACGTGGTTGCCGTTCACGCTCGGCCCGGTGCCGATGGCCTGGTTGATTCCGCCGCCGGCGACGAGGCCGCTGGAACAGTCGCCGTGGGTCGATATCTCGGAGTTGGCGGAGGCGGGGCCGCTGGTGGCCCCAGGGGTCTTCACGGTCACGCCGACGGTGTTGGCGTGGGCGGTTCCCGGCACGGCCAAGGCCAGAACGGCGCCGAGTACCAGCGTCCTGCCGGTGACGAAACGGCGCAGAAGTCCTGCGTTCATGTGGATCTCCCCATCTGACGGGTGACAAGCGAAGAGCGGGGCGGGCGGATGGGCCTCGAAGGCGGCATGGGCGGGCGTGGGCGGCACGGAGCGGAAGGGGCGCACGGGCGTCGTCGGTGCGGCATCGCCACGGCATCACAACGGCTGCCTGCCTCGCGGATGTACGCCGCTCAAGGGGCAGGCTGGGGGGTTCGGACCGGCCATCTCGCCACCCTGTCCAGAGCAGCGCATGCGGACTTTAGCAGGCATTGACCATTGCATCTACCCAGGAATTCTCTACTTCCAGGTAGCAGATGAGTATCGGAAGGGACGGTGCTGCAACCCTCGGCCTCGGCCCGCCGTGCCCCGTGACGCTGATGTGGCTCGTGTGGCAGGCGGTGATGGTGACCACACCTCACATTCGAAGCAGAAGGTGCCCGCACCGGGGCCAGCGGAGGGCTTGATCGTGGTGCTGTAGCGCTGGGCGGCGCTGGGCGGCGCTGGGCAAGGTGGTGCCGGCGGCGACGGCATCGACCTCCGCCGGGTCGACGGGGAACGGTGACATCGAGGGCCTGACACCGGGAACGGCCCTCACCGTCATCGATGATGGGTTCGTCTACAGGTACGGACCCCCTAAGGGCGCTGTGCGCGGACGCGGCGCACGTGCTTCACCGTCACCGCCGCCGGGAGGCCCGCCAGGAGGAGGGACAGCCCGACCGGGAGCACCCCGGCCCACACCGTTGGTGAGACGTACGCGGTGCCGGATGCACCGTCCACCAGCCACGCGCGGACCGGTTGCGCATCGGTGTCGCCCTCGACGGGGACGTCGAACGGCGAGCCGCCGTCGTCCGGGGTGAAGGTGCCCGAGCAGGACGTCGACGTTCCCGCATTGGCCACGGTGGCGTCATACGTCCGGCAGTCAACTTCGGTCACGGTGCCGGGCTCGCCCCACAGCGCCGTCCGCAGCTCTCCAGTGCAGTTCATCAGCACGACGTAGGCCAGAAACAACCCGACCGTACAGGCCAGCGCCAGCCACGGCGCGGGTCCTACCTGCTCCGGTTGCCCGTCCAGAACGTCCCCACCCTCGCTCATCCCCACCTCGGATCGCCGACGGACCTCCATGGTGACCGATCCGAAGCACCCTCGGAAGCCCTCCATGACGTGTGGTGGGCTCGTACGATCATCGAGTCGACCGACACCAGCCAGTCGATGCAGCCGGCCGCGTCCTTCTCCGCCCGGACCGCCTGCGGCATCCGCGAGAAGGCTGGTGGAGTGCCCGCCTACGGGGCGTGCCGGTTCCGGTGGCGGGGGCATCGAGCGTACGCACGGCCGTAGGGCTGCCGGTCGGCGTGCTGGCCGGCGGTTGCGGGAGGGGCCCTTGGCGATCAGCGGTTCGGGTGGTGAGGTCCGGTCAGGTGGGTGAAAGCCCGGCTTGAGGCGGCGCGCTCCACCGGGCGTGCCACTCCCGCCGGATAGGCATGCTGCATGAGTGCTCTTCGTGCGTGGCGGCGTGTCACCGCCCTGCTCGCCGCCACGCCGCTGCTGACCACCTCCCTCCTGGTGATGGCCCCGCCCGCGTCAGCTCATCACGGCGCCGCCAGCGCTCATGTAGATGCCAGCGGCTTTGACGTCGAAGCCCAACGGCTGCTTGCCCAGCCGCCCTTCCCACCCATCGACGTCAGCTTGTTCACCACCCAGGCCTACCCCGGCGGTCCGCCGATGGAGCCCGCACGGCCCCGCCGCATCACCGAGCAGGAACTGACCGCACAGCTGAAAGCCACCCTGAGGTCCCGCGGGCGTCGGGTGGTCGAGGAGGCACTCGCCGTCTTCCAGAGCCATCCGATCACCGTGATCGTCCCTGATCCGAACCTGCGAGCCGCCCTCGCCTCCCTGGCCGCCACCCCCGCGCAGGCCGGCATCCAAGCGATCCGGCACGGTGTCTTCCGTCAGGTCAAATTCGGCACCGTACCGAACCCCGCCGCCGTCGCTCAGGTCGTCGGCACGCCGCAGGGGCCGGAGATCGTCTTCAACGAGAGGTTCCGCTACGAGGACTTCCGGCTGCTCGGGGCCACCCTCTCGCACGAGACCCTGCACCAAGACCCCCCGGTCAACGCGAACGAAGAACTCACCAGCACCACCCTGCACACCGCCTACTACGGGCGGCTCCTCCTCGAACAGCCGCAGTTGACCCCGGCACGCACCGAGCTGTCTCGCAGGCTCAACACTGGTCTGATGGCGCTGTTGAACACGCGGGACGACCACGGCCGGCAGCGGCTGACCCACTCCACGGGCAATGTCCTGCCCGGCGCGGCGACTCCGCTGCCCAGCTTCGGCGCAGCGTTTCTCGGCACCACCCCAGACGGTGCCACCGCGACCGATCCCACCAGCACGCCCGGCAACGCGAACCTGGATTTCTACCTCAGCGCCGTCACCCGCACCCAGCAGAACGGCGCCGCCTTCAATACCGCGACCGTCGAACTCCTCGACCGACACCAGGCCTGGGCCACCCCCAGCGAACGTCTCCGGCTCGCCCGCCTGCTCAAACTACACGTCACCCACCCGGGCAAGCCCTCGCATACCGGCTCGAAACCCGTGCCCCTGCTGCACCTGAGCGCATGGGCGATCGGTCTCGACATCACACTGCCCTAGGGTGCGGGCAGCCCATGGCGATATGGCGTGCTGGGCTCCTGCTCCCGAGGCGCTTCGCAATGCCCGCTTCGAAGTGGGTTGTCGCCCTCGCAACCTGACGGCCCCATCTGCCGAACAGCTGCCCGAGGCGGGGATCATCGGGGGTTGGTGAATCACCGCCCACGCAATCCCCTCACTACCTCTGGGCTGGACCAGGCCGCTGCTGTCCGCCCGGTCCGGAAGCCTTGGTCGGCCCTATTGTCGGGGCCGATGCGCGGTCTTGGTCAGTCGGGACTCAGGTGACTTGGATGTTGGCCATCATGGCCATGTCCTCGTGTTCGAGGTTGTGGCAGTGGATCATGTAGCGGCCCTTGTGGCCGGTGAAGCGGACGAGGGCTTCGACGATCTCGTAGGGGCGCAGGTCCACGGTGTCCTTCCAGCCGGCGTCCTTGGGCTCGGGTGGGTGGTTGCCGCGGGCGGTGACCTGGAACTGGGCGAGGTGGACATGGACGGGGTGGTGGAAGTCGCTGCTGAGGCGCCATCGCTCCACGGCGCCGAGGCGCGGCCGGGCGAGCACGGTGTCGAGGTGGAACGGCTTGCCGTTGACGGTCCACATCCGCTGCTCGTCACCGGCGGGTGTGCGGCGGAAGTCGAAGGTGCGGACCGGCATACCCGTGGCGGGCGCGAGGTCTTCGTAGCGGGTCGACAGCCGGGCCGGTATGCGGGTGGTGTCCTTGGCCGCGCGGACGACGACGAAGCGCATGATCTCGCGCATCGGGCCGTCGGCGGCGCTGTTGCGCAGACGGATGCGGCTGCCGACGGGATGGTCGGCGAAGTCGACGATGACGTCGAAGCGTTCGCCGGGTGCGATGTCGATGCTGTCGAGGTTCTGGGGCGTGGGCAGCAGCCCGCCGTCGCTGCCGATCTGCGTGAACCGTCCGCGGCCGCCCCCTTCGACGTCGAGGCGCAGCCGGTAGCGGCGGGCGTTCGAGCCGTTGAGCAGGCGCAGCCGGTAGCGGCAGGCTGAGACTTCCAGCGCGGGCCAGGGGGCGCCGTTGACGAGCTGGACGTCGCCGAGGACGCCGTCGGGGAAGTCGTCGTGGGCACGTTCGGGATAGCGGAAGGAGCCGTCCGCGTTGAACGATCGGTCGCACAGCATCAACGGGACGTCCCGTTCGCCGCGGGGCAGCGCAAGCGCGTCTTCCTCGTCGTCGCCGATGAGGAAGAAGCCGGCGAGGCCGCGCCAGACCTGGGGTGCGCTGTGGTCCATGCGGTGGTCGTGGTACCAGAGCGTGGCGGCCTGCTGGGCCAGCGGGTAGTCGTAGGTGCGGTAGGCGGTGGTGGTGTTCCCGCCGTGCGCGCCCATGGCGTGTTCGCGGGTCTGGCCGGGGGCGCAGCGGGTGGGCAGGAGCAGGTCGGTGGGGTAGCCGTCGGATTCGGGCGGGGTGACGCCGCCGTGGAGGTGGGTGACGGTGGGCACGGTCAGGTTGTTGTGCACGCGGACCCGTACGGGGTGTCCGGAGCGGGCGGCGATGGTCGGTCCGGGGAAGGTCCCGTCGTACCCCCACACGGTGGTCGTCAGCCCGGGGAGGATCTCCGCTTTCCCCTCGCGCTGCTCCAGCTCGTAGACGTCCGCGCCCTGCTCCCTGCGGACGGGCCGTGCGGTCGGTGGAATGGGCAGCGGCACGGTGAAGGGCTGGGGCAGGAGGGCGGTGCTGGCGAGGATGCGGCCGGTGGACGCGCCCGCCAGGCGGGAGATGCCGGCTGCGCCGAGGGTGAGGGCCGCACCGGCGCCGGCGGCCAGTCCCAGGAACAGTCGCCGGCCGAGCGAGGGCCTCACCCGGTCACCTCCGCCGGCTCCCTGCGTGCGTCGGCCGGGGCGGGGGTGAAGGTCCAGGTCCAGCAGGCCAGGGCGGTGGCCAGTCCGAAGATCGCCATCCCGAGCGGCAGGTGCCCGGCGAGCATCCGGGCCTCTCCCAGGGCCTGCTGCGCGCCCACGAGGACAGCCAGCAGGGCGCTCGCGCCGATCGGCCAGAGGGGCCCGCCCAGCCGGCGCCGCACCAGCAGCGCGGCCGCTGCCTGCCCGAGCGTGAGCGCGGCCAGCACGTCGGCGTTGGCCGAGTGCCAGGCCAGCAGATCGAGGTCGCCGGTGACGAAGAGGCCGGCCAGAGCGGCCTGTGTGAGCGTGTCGAGCAGCGCCAGTGCGGCCGCGGCCCGCATCAGGTGCAGCGGCCACCGCCCCGCGCCGGTGTTGCGCCTGCTCACGCCCCGGTCTCCGTGGCCGGCGCGGACGCGGGGGCGGGGGCGAGGTGGCGTTCGTAGGTCTGGAAGCCGTCGCGCACGCCGAGGATGACCTCGCCGAGGACGAGGTGGCCCTCGCTGATGAGCGGGGTGTCGCGCAGCGCCTCGACGAGGAAGTAGTAGGCGCCCAGGTCCTCGGTCTCCAGCACGGCGAAGTCGGAGAAGCGGCTGTTGAAGGCCTCGCCGTCGAAGAACCGGGCCGAGACGCGGTCCGCGTACCGGGCGAACACCGGCTCGATGTGCGTGGCGCGCATGCGGTTGCGCTCCTCGCGCGGCAGGGCCAGCCAGCGCGGTGTGAGCGTGTAGGTCAGCACGATGCCGTACGTCATGAGTCCCCCAAAGCAATTGTTTACACCGTTAACTCTGACAGGAAGCTAAAGTGATACCTGTTAACTTTGTCAAGTGGAAGGCGGACGGGCCCAGATGACGAACCGTCCGGAACCGGAGCCCCGGCGGCGCGGCGTCGGCACCGCGTGTGCGAGGAGGCACTGGCCGACGCGACGCGCATCGCCCGCCGACTGCTGGTCGAGGAGGGGCCCGCCGCAGTCACAGTCCGCGCCGTCGCCGAGGAGATGGGCCTGACGGCGCCGGGCCTATACCCCCCGCGGACCTCGATCCCGAGTGGATCACCGGGTCCGTTCCGGGGCGTCGCGGTGAACGCGCAGTCCAAGCCGGCGGCCATGGCCGGGGATGTGGCTGGTGTCCTGCGGCGCTTCTAGGGCATCGTCGCCACTGCGGTGGTGGACGGCCCGCAAGGGACCGCAACGCGCAACCATGTCACCGATGGCGAAGACGACCGGCGCTGGTTCGCCAAGACCTGCCCGGCAGACGCGGCAAAGTGAGCAGGAGGCGCTGGGACTGCCCGAGTTCGCCCGCAGCCGCGCGGTACGGGTGCCTGCGGTGCGGCGATCGCTGGCAGGGGCATCCGCGCCGAGTCATCCACCCGCTCTCCCTCAACCCTGCGCCCGGCGACTTTCACCGCCTTGTCGCCTGATCGCCCTGCTGCCCTCCCCGACGCGCCAGCAGGCGATCAGCGAGCAGGAGTACGGGACGGGTACTGAGCGAGCCCTCGCCACGTACGGAAACCCAGCACACACCCGTCGCAGCCGAAAGCGCAGCCTGACTTTCAGCACACCACCCGGCCTCTGCGGCTGGGTACCCGCCCGGCGGCGGCTGGCTACGCCACGGGGAGGGCGAGGCTTCCCGCGCCGATCGCGTCGAGTAGCGCGTCCTTGATCTGCGGCGGCATCAGATTGAGTCCCTCGATCGCCTCAGCGGTGAACGGGACCTCTTCGAGCAGGTACTCACCGCGGTCGTCGCGCGCGAACTCCGGGCCGGTGCGGTCGTCGAAGTTCCAGACGGCGATCTGGGCGAGGTAGAAGTGCTCGGTCTCGCCCTCGTCGTTCTCCATCCGGCAGAAGGGGAGCAGGTTGACGGCTTCGCCGGCGATCTCCTCGCGAACCTCCCTCAGCAGCGCTGCTTCCAGGCCGGCGTCCTCGGGCTCGACGCCGCCGCCGACGAGGACCTGGTACGGAGGGATGCCGGGGCGGATGCGGTTGATGACGAGCATGGTGCCTGCGGCGGTGAGCAGGATGGCGCGGACACGCTGCTTCATGAGCTGGTCTCCTTGGGGGTGGTCGGTCCTGGGTCAGTGGGGCATCCAGCCGCAGTCGACGGTCAACGACCGGGCGGTGATGAACGATGCGGCGGGGGACACACTGGCGGGGGTTCCCTGGCCAGCGACGGTCTGAGGCCGAGGACTCCGGCCTTGGCCGTGCTGTCAGCAGTCAGGCCGGTTCGGCCGATGCGCGCGTTGACGGAGGAGACCGCCAGGTCCACAACGGTGACGTCCTGGTCACGCTCACCAACGGCCGTATCACCGTCAACGCCGCTGCCTTCGGCAAGTTTCAGCGCCTTCACCTTACGCACGCCCAGGCACCATCTGGACCTAGCAAAGAAGAGAATCGTGACAAGTGAGTCCCACACCGATGGCCTGATCACGAAAGAGCAAGCGTGCATCAACGCACGTCGTGTCCTGGACGCGGCCCGCGAACGCAGGGACCGTGACCGGGCCCGCGGGGTGCTCCCCCCACAGGTCGAATTCATGCTGCGCCGCATCGAGCACGAGCAGCGTACCCAGTCCGCTCTCGACGGCCCTGAAGAGGACGCCGTCCTGCTGTACCTGGCAGGTCAGTGGACATCCCAGGAAGGACCCGCACCCCGAACCTCCCTGCTCCGGCTGGCCAAGGCCACCGGAGTGGAGCTCTGCACGCTCCGCAATGCCTTGGCCCGCCTCACCACCGCTTCAGAGGTACAGCTCTCCTGCGGCAGTCCGCCGGTACCGGCCAACCCGATGGACGTTGCCTATACCGCCCGCTTCGAGCTGCGCGCGGACTGGCACCTGATCAACCACAGACGCCCGCGCCCGCAAGTCCAGCCTGCCGCGGAATGAACGAGGCGGGCGCCTCGTCCGACACCGCGAGCCGACGCCACAAACGCACCGCGACCCAACACGCCGCCCTCGCACCGCTGGTCATCGACCGGTCATGACCGCCAGCAGAGGTCGGGGCGGAGCCGGAGCGTGCTCGCACCCGCTTCGCTGACATCGACGTCATGGCAAACCGGCTCGACCACCCGATGACCGTGTCGGTACGCCATCACGTGCGGCGCGCGCCCCTCGCATCAGCCCTGATGCGGGCGTGACGTGTGACGACAGGACCCGGGAGCCCTGGGCCCGTCGGTTTGGCCCAACGAAGGGCCGACGCAGTTTCCCCGTTTTTGCTCACGTGCACACCTTTTATGTCAAATGCAGGCACCTTCGCGTGAACCCGAAGCGCTGGTTACTCTCCGTAACGTTTCTGCTTCTTAGGGTGCGATTTCAGGGTGAGCCGTTCGGCGAACCCTCACACCTTCCTGCGAGGAGTCAACTGATCATGACCACCCCCGTCGTCGACATCTGGGGCCCCGCTGCTCCGGGAACCCGAGCCGAAATCCCTGCCGCGCCGGAGCCTCACGACGAGTGGGCGCTCACGGGTGGGACGGCATGGGTCTACTACAGCCCGCTGAATCGCAGGCAGCTCGTCCGGCCGGTCATCCTCTCCGACGGCTTCTCCGGCGGGCCGAGCAACCTGGACCGGCTCTGGGCGGGCCTGGAGGAGAACGGCGTCTTCCGCTTCATCTCCGAGCTCCACGCCACCGGCCGGGACGTGATCATCCTGGGCTACGAAGACCGGGCGGCGTCGATCACGGTGAACGCGGACGCCGTCATCGACTGCGTTCGCCGGGCCCTTTCCGAGCGCGTGGGCAGGTCGAAGCTGGTCGTGGGCGGGTTCAGCATGGGCGGCCTCGTCACCCGCTACGCGCTGGCGAGGATGGAACAGGATCCCTCCCTCCCGGACCACGAGACCTCCCTGTACCTCTCCTACGACACCCCGCACCAGGGCGCGTGGCTGCCGGTCGCCCTGCAGGCGTTCACCCACTTCGCTGCGGACAACTGGGGAGGGGTCCCCCTCGTGGGGGAGAAGCTGCGCCAGTTCTCGGAGCTGCTCAACAGCCCCGCCGCCCGGCAGATGGCGCGGTGGCACCTGGAGAAGGCCGCCGGCACCGTGAAGGAGGACCCGGAGCGGGTCACGTTCCTCCAGCAGCTCGAAGAGCTCGGCGGCTGGCCGCGGTCCGTACGCAAGATCGGTGTCGCCAATGGTGTGGACACCGGCAACGGCAACGGCATCAAGCCCGACGTGACCGCCATGCGGGCCGACGGCCAGACGCTCGTCGACACCTGGCTCAAGACCCAGGCGACCGGCGACCAGGAAGTCGCCCGCCTGCAGAAGAAGGGCGGCGAGGCGGTCTCGGTCCGCACCAGCGGACTGCCCGATATCGACGGTGCCCCCGGCGGCCTGTTCACCGCACCCTCCGAGCAGGGCGACCCCGGCAGCTTCGGCCTCGCCGCGCTCCTCAGCAGCCTGCTCGGCAACACGGTGGACCCGGACGTCATCACCACGTCCTGCTTCATCCCGGCGATCAGCGCCCTCGCCGCCGGCGACATCAGCGACCCGAAGGCCCTCTACCAGCCGATCACGCCCGACAGCAGCGCACTCGACGCCTTCCTGCCCGCCGACCGCAACGAAGGCCACACCACCATGACCGCAGAACTCGGCGGATGGATCGTGAACGAGATCGTCGCCCACAGCTGACCCCCTCCCGGGGGCGGGCGGGATTCGCACGAGCCCGCCCGCCCCCGGGCCCCCGACTTGACCTCGCTGCTTCCCGCGACGGGCGCTGAAGCGGGCGCGCGGTGCCGACGTCCACGCCGCCCTGCTCGCTCAGGCGGCGGCGGTTCCGGCGGCCATGCCCGGATCTCATCGGACAGGAGCCGCGCGCAGCGTCTACGGCTTGGGTCGCAGCACCACGATCCGGCACGGAATTTCGGATTCGATGCGCACGAACGCATACCGGCCCGGCAACCCCGCGGAATGGTGCCGGATCGGGCGGGCTCCGTCCGGCTCGATTTCCGCCAGGCCGAGGACGAGTTCGCCGACGCCGGATTCATCGGAGTTGGGGATGAAGGCGAGCACCCGCTCCTCGCCATCGGCGTCGAACCGCGCGTACGGGGCGTCGGAGCGCAGTGCCTGGGCCAGACGCCGGAGTGGCTGCCCGTTGTCGTCATTGCGCAGCCGTATTCCGCCCCCGCGCGGTGGACGGGCGGCCGGGCATGTAGGGGCCCGACTCCGCTCTCGGCGAGGGGCTTCATCATGCGGCGCCCAGCCCGTTGGAGGGTGCACGCCGTCCCCGCGCACCCGGCCCGCCCCTCCCGCCGCCCCGGTCGGCCGTACCCCCGAGTTGCCCGCCGGCCGTCGGCCCCGCCCGCGACGCTCGTCCCCGAGGTCTACCGGGAGGCATGGGCCGCCGACCTGTGGGCCGGCCCATGCGGCACCTCCGGCAGGTTGTCGGTGTGCCCGGCAGCGAAGCGCATGGATGGCGACGGTGCCGGCTTTGCTCGCGCCGAAGTGAACCTGCCCCTACCCCCCGGGAGGGCCGGGATTCGCCGATTCCCACCCGGGCCCGTCGGCCTGTACGGCACGCTCGTTGCCGAGGGGCCGCGCCTGGCGGCCCAGGCAGGTGGAGGCGGCTGTGAAGAGGGACGAGACGTGGACCGCCGAGGAGTATGGGCGTTCGCATGTGGGCCGTGTCGGGGTGCTCCTCGCTGGTGGTACGGTCCCGAAGCCGGTGTACTTCGATTCCAACTCCGGCGGGTTCGGCTGGCAGGTCACGCACTGGAGCGTCTACGACGGCCAGGGCCCCTACACTCCCCGGCCGCGGGCACACTCACTGCGCGGGGAGTGTTCCTGCGGGTGGACCGGCACCCCCCGCACCCTGGACCCCGTCCCCACCGCCGTCGGCGACGGAGATGAGGATGACGACGGGCGTGCGTTCCGCGAAGCGGGCATGCAGAAGGCGGAGGACTGCCGCGAGGACTGGGACGCCCACATCGTCACCGTCACCGAGTCCACCATCCCCCTCCCCGCCGAACTCGACACCCTCCTACAGACCCTGAACGCGCAGCTCGAAGACCTCGCCGACGCCTCACCCGTGGCCGCACTGAAGGCTGCCCGTACCCTGGAGGTCATTGCTCGACGGAGGGCCTACTGGCCTGCCCGGGACGCGCAGCGCCTGGATCTGACGGAGGTGGCAGCCGGGCTCGGCATCAGCGAAGATGCCGCCGACGAACTACTGGAGCGGTGCGTGAGCAGGAGCCGCTAGGGCTCCGTCCCCGGTGCAGCGGTCCTGCCTGAGCCGCACAAACCCTCGGCCCCAGGCGACACGCCCGGGGCCCACGGATACCGGTCCACATCAGGCAGAGGTCATGCCCAGGCGACGCCGAGTTTCGTGAGTGCGGCGAGTCGGTCGGGGTGAGTTGGTGGCGTCGGGTTTTGGTGTTGGAGATCCACACCCCGAGCCTGACGACCACAGACCGGCCTCGCAGGCGACTGCGATCTCCTCGCCGTGTACGCGGGGTACCGGCCGGTCCGCACCTTCCTCCGTGCCTCGCTGCGTGAGGGCCGTCAGGCCGCGCTGGAATACCTCGTCGCCGATGTTGCTGGACCCCTTCGACGTACGCGGCGCTGCGGGCTACGGGGCTGGGTGCCTCGGATCGCTGAGTGCGGAGTCGGGTGTGCGGGCGGGGCTGCATTCGACGATCGCGCGTGCGGCCTGCAGCCTACCGGGGTGATCGCCGATGAGTCTGGTGGTGATCAGGATGGCGCGGATGATGGGGACGCCTTGGTCCTTGTGGTGTTGCTGGACGCTGTCCATGTCGGTCCCTGCCGTGAGCAGGTCTCGGCATTCGTCGATGTGGTCGGCGATCTGCTGCGCTTGGTCGAGGGACAGCCCTCTGACGCGTGGCCGCGGGGGCGCTGGGGGTGTCGGAGCGGACGGTGTGGCACTGGCTCGCTACGCCCGACGCCCGACGCCGGGCCCGGGGTGGTCCCCGGTGCTGGCTGGCTCGGGCGGACCGGTTCGTCGTGACGGACGACGTAAGCGCGTTGCTGGGCCTGTGGGCGAGCGGGGTGCCTGCGGGGCCCGAATCGGGTCTTGGTCATCGTTCAAGCGCGGGTGGGCTGGCTGGCTGCCAGTCACCGAAGGGAGGCCGAACTGCCGCGTGACGGACCGTCCACAGGCGGCCGCTGGGAGACGGCCACGGCCACGAGAGTCGGCCCTCTGATACGTTCCAGGACCAAGGGGCCGACATGAATGAGACTTCGAAGGCGCGTGACGAACTGGACCGGCTGGGCCGGATCCTGCGCGGGCAACTGGTCGCACTCATCACCGATGTGACCATTCGTGTCCACCTCCGCCGACTGTCCCTCGACGAGCCGAAGGTTGCCGACCGGAGCGAGCCGCCGCGCTACCACTATGCGACGGGGTATCAAGGCAATCGCCCGGCGACCGCCACCGCTGCCGAGACGGCCTCTCGCGCGGCCTTCCTCCTCCGCGCAGCCGGCTGGGACGTTGCGGCGTCCCAGGAGGATGACGACGGGAGGCTCTGGACCGTGGTCGTCGCTCACCGGGAGGGCAACAGCATCCGCATCCGCACGAGCGACGACACCCCCGCCGTGGTGTTTCACGGACAGACGCCGACGCTGGCACTGTGCCCGCCGCAACCACTCCAGCAGCCGGAGCCGGTGCCCACACCAGAGCTCCGCACACGTGGTTACGTCCTCTGCGACGAGTGCGACGGCCTCTGTTGCTGCCCTGGACGCGGTGGCCGTGGATGGGTGCCCGGCCAGACCCACCGCAAACCAAGGTCTGCCCTGTCTGCCGGGGTGAGTGAGAGTTGAACAGCTCCATTTTGCCGGAGTACCAACTCGGCTACTACCCGGAAATGGAACGACACTGACGGGTGGGGAATCAGATCAAGCAAGCCTGAGGACACTCCCGATCACCGGCTGGGGAGATCCAGGAAGCCCATCAGGAGTATCCCCTTGCCTCCACCCACGAGGGCTCCATGAAGGGAGACAACCGCTACTCGGTACGCCTCATCGATGGAGGAGACAACGGAAACGGCGGCCTGCTGATACAGAAGGTGTAGGAAGAGAACCGGCTCCTCGACGGCGACCCTTCTACGCGAAGATCACCCCTTGACCGATGGAGAGTGCCGCCGTCGACCTGGCCCGCCAGCACGTCGTCGGCGGGAACGGCTACCACCTGTACCTGTCGAGCCTGCAGTCCGACGTGACGGTGGAAGTGGCCATCCGCATCTGGGACACCCCCCGGAGACCACCGACTGATGTCGAGGGAACCCTCCCGGTATCCATCGAGTCGGAGACCGGGATCCTGGTAGTCGGCCAGCTCACGCTCGGGCCCGCAGGGGAGATGACATTGCCACGCCCCGGCGTATACGAGGGGCACGCGTCCTGGACAGGGCGTATAGCTACCGCAGAGTATTACGCCGAAACCCTTCGCCGGATCGACACCGACTGGACCACGGAGCGGATCGGTCAGGCCTGGACACAGAACCCTGTTCCTGAGCAGTACCTCCTCGACCTCTGGTTCGTCAGGCAATCCGAGCCCGATGACGAAGACTACGAGTGACCGCCGTGGTCACGCTGACGCTCACACATCGTGCCGATTGTTGAGGGTCAGCGCCGACGGGTGCCGATGCCGCTTCGTCTTCCCGCAGGACGCCGTCAGTGGAGGATGTCGGCATACGGCAGCGCCCGTTCCGTTTCGCCTTGCGCGCGGAGGAACCAGTCGGCTTCCTGACGGACCTGTTCCCACACTTCGTGAGCGCGGAGCCCCTGCTCGGTCCAGTCCGTGGATCCCTCGTCGGCGGTCAGGTGCCCGAGTAGGTCGCTCATGCGTGCGAGATCGGCCAGTGCCTCAAGGGTGAGCCAGCCCTCGTCTGCGAGCTGCGGTGCCATCACGGCGGCGTCGTCGAAGTTCAGGGCAATCTCGTCCACCGGGACGCCGTACTTCTCCAGCCAGGCCAACTGGTCGGGTGCGGGAGCGGCCAGCAGCGCCACGGCGGCCAGAATCTGCCGGTACAGGCCTTCCCGGTTCGTGTCGTTCACGGCCCGATCATGTCAGGCGCTGGCTGTGCAGAAGGCGGCGCTTTGGGCGCGCTCTAAACGGGAGATGGGCGTGTCGTCCTTCCGGTGCGGCCTCGTGTCGTTTCCTAGTGTCGTCCACCCCAGAGCTGGCGTATCCGTTCCTCGCATGGGAGCGGTGTCCAGGGTGGTTGTCGCTGTCGCGGCGGGTGCTGCCGCCGACGGACAGGATGCATCCGCAGCACGGCGGCCGGCGCCGCGCGGGTGACCGAGGGACCCTGGCCGCGATCATCTTGGTGGTGAAACCGCCCACGCCGGGGCTCTGCCAAGGCGGCATTCGCCACCGCACGCCCGCCGAATTGGCGAGGAGGGTCAGGGAGCTACTCCGTCCCGCACGACGGAGAGTGGAAGGTCTTGGCGAGGGAGGTGTATCCAGCCTTCGACCGCGGCCATGGCTTGCTCCTCCTCCGTGGTCGGCAGGTGAGTCATCCCGCACGCTGCGGCTCGGGCGACGACCGCAGAGATCAAGGCGTCCAGGTCGTGGTCGCTGCGCCTGCACCGGTCGCGCACACATTCGCCGAGATTGAGGTTCAAGCCGTCGGCGAGGCCAGCAAGGATCTCGGCCCTCGCAGCAAGGGCGCCGGGCTTGGAGCCCTTGTAACTGATCTTGCTGGCAAGCCCCCACTGGATGAGAGCGAACGCCGGATAGACCTCGGCGACCGAGCCGGAGCCGTCGCGGGGAACAGAGGGGCCTGCGTCGGCCAGACGTTCCAAGAGGTCCACTGCTCGCATGGCGACGATGCCCAGCTTGTCGGCAGCGACCGAAAGGGGGCGCTGTTTCCCGGCCCCGGTACGCTTCCAGGCCAGGTCGTCGGTCAGACGATGGGTGAACGTGCCCAGCCCGTCAGGACCGTCCGGGTGAGGCATGTATCGGGACCGTGCGGGCAGCTTCGTGCCGGCCTGGTGGGCCGTGAGCAGAGACATGAAGGTCACCGGCCAACCGACCGGCGAGTCCAGGCCGGTCTTGTGGGCATGGCGCATGGCCGCCAGCAGGTCTTCGTCGTTCCTGGCATCGAGCAGCTCGACGACTGGTTGCTCCGCCCAGGTGACGCGGCACACCCCGGTCGTTCCGGAGTATCCGGCCAGGTCGATACCCACTGTCACCATGGGCAGGTTTGCGGCGGCGATCTCGGGCCACTCGTCCGTGGTTATGACCTTCAACTTGGTTCCCGCTTCCTTTCCAGATGCCGATTTCTGTCAGCGTTGCTGTCGCCGCGGGCATGGGTGTTGTTCGGATACCCCCTGCGCCTCGACCCAGGTGTGGGAGCCGACGATCTTGCTGTGGCACGGCTTTGCCCTGCCTAACGGGGTCCCTACTGGCTTCCATCCCCCTAACCGCGATCCTCGTCATCATCGCCTGGCTCGCCCTGGCTCACGGCCCGCGCGCCCCCGCAGCTGACGGCAGGCGCCGCTCTGACGGCTCTGCTCCTTGTGACCGCGGGCAGCGGGAGAGCCATCTCACGCGGCACCTGGGTGCTGACGCTGGCCGGTTGCGGTACCGCGCTGGGCCTGCTGTGGTACCCGGCGCTCCGCCCGTACACCTGGCGATCGCCTTTGCCCTGGTGCCGGCGCGCAGCCGGGCCGTTTTCGGCACGGCGCTGGGGGTGGACGAGGACACCTGGACCCGAGGGCGGGGCTGGGCCTTGGCGACGGGCCTCAACGCCCACGTCGCGTACGCCGCCACCAACCCCCGCATTGCCACGCAGACCACCCGCCAGATCACCGCGGCACTGAAGGGGTGACGCGATCGCTGCCGTCTCCGGCGGGGATGGGACACCGTCCGGGAGGAGCGTCGGGCGGCCGCCGGGGGCCGCCCCGCGCTCCGACCAGCCTTCGGGGTCCCGTGGGCTGGGCCGCCTGCCGGACAGTCCCGGCACCGTCCACGGGCCCGGTTGCCAGGTGCAGCGGCCAGCCGGGCGCCGCGCGGCATCGTCACGGTCGTCGCCGCCCTGGCGGCCGGGACGCCGGGGGCGGTACAACCGGCGACTGGGATACCGGAAGAGGTCGTGCAGCTGACTCAGTTAGGGTCGGCCCTCGCGGTGGGCGCGGTCGTGCTGCACCGGCGCCGCGGACGCGTGAACTGCTGCGGGGTGGCACGGAGACGGCAGCGGCTCCCGGCCCCTCGGCGGTGCGCTGCTGCACGTTGCGGCCGGGCTGATCGTCATCGCCCAGCTGGTGGGGGCGTGCGGGGCTGAGGTTGGGTGGCGCCGCGTCCTCCAGCCACTGCTGCGCACCCGTCTGGGGACGCTCGCCTCTGGGTGCCGACCTGTTCGTCAGTCGCTCGGGCAGCGGGAAGCAGGTCATCGCGGTTCTCACCTGGCAGGCTGGCTATGTAGGTGAGTTCCAGGAACGTCTGTCGCTCAGCAGCGAGAACGCCCGGATCCACGGGAGAGTGATGTCGCCGAGTTCTGGAAACACCTGGGTGGCTTGCTTCGGGGCCATGGTTGTGCTTTGCACGACGAGGGGGACTGGGTGCTGCCGCCTCGCCACTACCCGGGCCCGGGCCGAACACCAGCCTGCCAGCTGAACAGAGACGGGCCAGCACTCACTGAGCACCGCCGCAGACCCCGAAGACACGGGCGACCCACTGATCCATCCGGGCCTCGAAGTCCGCCGCCGAGGCGATATCCGAGGCCGGGAGGGAGCCCGCGTCGGCGAGGCTGGCGACGAAGTCCACGTCGGCCCAGCCACCCCGGAACAACACCACCGACAGCTCGGCCTCTCCCGGACCAGAGATGACCACGCCAACCGAGTCGGGGTCATGCACCCGAGCCCTGCTGGTCTCCAGAGGCTGGGGCCACGATGCCTCGGCATCCCTCCAGGTCACCTGGCCCACTTCGAGGCCGGCCGACTTCCAGCCCACCGTCCGGCCAGCCACAACCGCAGCCACCTCGTCAAGATCAACAACCCTGTCCATGGAGGGATCATCCCTCATGGACGAACCCGGCGGTCCGGGAATCCAGCACCGAATGGCTTTACACGTGAGTGTGGGTTCTGGTTCAAGTTCTGTGGTCAGTGACGCTGCGTGGTGATCGATATTGGGGTTTGGCTGCCTTACGGGCTCGTTGTCGGCGGTGAGTGCCATGATCGGCTGTATGGGAGCTCTCTTTGGCTACTACGCCGCTGCTGACGATGAAGACGCTGTTCGGGCTGTGGCTCGTCAGGATGAACAGCCGATGGGCACGGGGTACGACTCATTCGTCGTGAAGGGCGTCGATCCGGTGGTTGAGCTGCTGCCAGCAGAGGTGCTCGTTACTGGGCGGTCTGCCGATGCCATCAAGGCCGATCCGCGGCATGGGCATTTGGTCGGAATGGTGGGTGACGGCGAGATTGTCAGCCTGTCCCTCACTGATTCATTTCGTGACTCCCTCACTCGTTTCGACCGGAAACAGCTGGTCGAAGTGGCATGCGGTTGGTGTGCGTCGGGGGTCTTCAGCGCTCAGTCGGACCCGAGTGGACTCACGGGCTTCCTGGAGGATCTCGCCGCTCTCGCAGAGAGGGCGGCCGCTCGCGGTCACCGGCTGTACTGCTGGATCAGCGTGTAAGGACGTGGGGCTCAGCCCGCCAGCAGTACTCGCTTGCGCAGCAGGTTGAAGCAGGCACGTCCGTACATCTGGCGCTTGAGCATCTTGATCCGGTTTACATGGCCATCGACGACGCCTGAGCTCCAAGGCAGTGTGAGGCCGGCGGTGACGGCATCGAGGTCGCGGTCGATGCCCTTGGCGAGGGTGTGGAGGCTGGGAAGGTCGTCTTGTCTGACCGCGTCGTGCCAGTCCGTCAAGTGCTGGCCCTGGCGTTCAGTGAGCATGGTCGCGAGGGAGCGGACGTGCCCGGTGAGGGCGTCGAGTTCGGGGCAGTTGCCCCGTACTTTCTTGAGTTGGATTTGTTCGGATTCGGTGAGGGATTCCGGGCGGCGCAGGATCCACCCGGCGACGGTCCGGGGCGAAGGCGGGCGGGCAGTCACCGGCCGTGGCGAGGTGCGCTTCTTACGTATGTAGGCGCGAACGCGCTGGGAGCTGCCTTTGTAGCCGAGCGGGACGATCTCCTCCCAGAGCTTCCAGGCGTTGGTGTGGCCCTCGTTCCAGCGTTCGTCGAGGTAGGTCTTGTGCTCGTCGAGGACGGATGTTCGATTCTGCCGCTGACCGGTGAACAGCTCCTCAGGCGCGGCGGCGTCGCCGAAGCGCTGAACGGTTCGCCAGGTCATGCCGAGCTGACGTTGTGTCGAACGGCGGCTGTGGCCGGCCTCCAGCAGGGCGTGGATGGTGGCGTGACGGGCACGGGTCCGGTCGGCGAAGCGGTGGCCGGTCGGCCAGGGCGAGCTGGCCGGCTCCTCCTCCGGACCGGGTTCGACCTCGTCCTCGGTCACTTCGGGGACGAGAACATGCAGGCAGCGGCGGTGCTGGGCGACGCTTCGCTCTGCGGCTTCGCTCAGGTTATGCCAGAGATGCCAGCGGTCGGCCACCTGGACGGCCTGGGGTGCTCCGGCGGTGGCGCCCTCGGCGAAGAACGGTGCCCGGTCGCGGCAGACGACCTCGGTTCCGGGTCGCTGGGCCAGCCATGCGGCCAGGGTCGATGATTCCCGATCGGGCAGCAGGTCGACTGGGCGACGCATCTCGACGCCCACGAGGACGGTGCCGTTGTGGCGGCCCTTGCGGGTGGCCTACTCGTCCACGCCGACCACCCGCGGCGCCGGTACTTCCGGCACGGGTAGTGCGTGGGACCGTGCTGCGGCTGACCGGCACCCCGAGGGCGCCGGCGAGGCGGGCACCGGCCCGGCCTGCGAGTGCAAGACCAATCGTGGCAGCGTCGACCGCAGCCGTTCAGTGCGCTGACCGTGTCTGCGGGTCAGCCCTGGTATCTGTTCCACGAATGTGCGTCGCCCGCCCGCGGCGTCCTGGCAGGTGAACCGTCTGACCCTTAGCCGCAGTACGACACTTCGTCCGGCGGTGGGCCCATCGGTGGGAAACCGCAGGTAAGAGCCGTGAACACGGCTCGACCACGTCCCACACGTCGGACACACGGCCCCAGTCGCGGTACAGCACACGTCAACACGCACTATCGCGATGTTCACGTCTACCGACAGCACGACGACATCGCCGAGGGACGAACAGTAACTCCTGCACGCGGAGCATGAATTCATCCACGACCCCGACTGTCAGCCACACGGCACGGCCACTGGTCGTTTTCAGGAAACTCCCGGACCGTCCAGATGACCTCAGATGTCACTCAGCGTGCCATCACAAAACCTGAGCCAGAGCCCGTTCTCGTGAACAAAGCCAACCGGGACCGCGAGACGAGGGCGCCAGCCATTCCTGCTTCTCACCGACATCTTCAGGGCTGCCGACCCGCGGTCGTTCCCAGAAACTACTGACTACCGTTCCCGCTTCTGACCTACGCAGCCAGCAGGCCGGGTGAAAAGACGCGGGTACTGCGGGTGGCCGTGCCGACAGCCACCCGCAGCCGACCCGCCCGGTGCGGGTTCGCACGCAGCGCGTCCCCAGGGCCGCGCCCGGCAACCGCACCGGGCCGGGTCTCCGGCCGGGGCCTCCCCGTCTTGTCGGCTCCCGACCGGAGCTGTGCCCGCGGCAGACGGGTCAGGCGTTGATGCAGGTGTTGCCGAAGGACGGGTTCAGCAGCCCGATGACGCTGACGGTGTTGCCGCACGCGTTGACCGGGATGTGGATCGGCACCTGGATGAGGTTGCCCGAGCCCACACCCGGCGAGCCGGCGGCCAGCCCCTGCGCGCCCGCGTCGGCGGACGCCACCGACGCACCCGCCGCCACGAGCGCGCCCGCCGCCAGGGCCACGGCCAGACCTCGTCGCACACGCACCATGTCTCATACCTCCCGTGAGGGTGTACGGCCACGCGGAGGTCCCGCGCGGCCGGTGAAGAAGCCCCGTGAACACCTTTGGGCTCCCTCACAGCCGGTCTTCGACGCCGCTTCCCCACCGGCTTGCCCGACGGGCCCGGGTTCCCTCCAACGGGTCAACGCGGGCTTGTCCGGGTGACGAAGCGGCCTCCCATCCGCAGGCCCGTCGGCTACGAAGAACAGACGACACAGAACAGACGACACACGTACAGGTTTCCAAGGCCGGACCGCCCCCGGGGTGGTCCGGTCCCGCACCAGCGACGACACGAGGACCGGCATGCGATGGACGCCCTGCCCCCCGACGGCCGCTCCAGGCCGCCCCTTCGCCTCTTCACCACGGCCGGAGCCCCGCAGGTGAACCAACCCGACCCCTTCAGCACCGGCCGCGCCGTCGACCCTGCACGCCGCGACCTCACCGAGACCATGCAGAAGGTGGCCCACGGCGACAAGCAGGCATTCTCCGCCCTCTACGACGCCATCGCCCCGATGGTGTTCGGGATCGTCGTCAAGGTCGTCCGCGACCGGGCGCAGTCCGAGGAGGTCGCGCAGGAGGTCATGATCGACCTGTGGCGCCAGGCCGCCCGCTACCGCCCCGACGCGGGCTCCGTCACCACCTGGGCGGCGACGATCGCCCACCGCCGGGCCGTGGACCGGGTCCGCTCCGCCCAGGCCGCCGCCGACCGCGAGCAGGCCCAGGCCGCCCGCGAGCACACCACCGCCTTCGACGAGGTCGCCGAACAGGTCGAAACCCGCCTGGAGTCGGAGCAGGTACGCCGCTGCATGCGCGGGCTGACCGAGCTCCAGCGCCAAGCGGTGTCCCTGGCCTACTACCGGGGGCTGACCTACCGTGAAGTCGCCGAAGCCCTGCGCACACCGCTTCCCACCATCAAGACACGCATGCGCGACGGGCTCATCCGGCTCCGCGACTGCATGGGGGTGACCACATGAAACACCACGCCACCGACACCCATACCCTCGCCGCCGCCTACGCCCTCGGCGCACTCGAAGACGACGAACGCCAAGCCTTCGACGCCCACCTGCAAGCCTGCGAGGCCTGCCGGCAGGAAGCCGCCGAGTTCGAAGCCACCGCGGGCCGCCTGGCGGCAGCCGCCTCCCAAACGCCACCCGCCTCGGCCAAGGCACAGGTCATGGCCGCCATCGACGGGGTCCGCCAACTGCCTCCCCGGGTGACCGCACCCGTTTCCACCGGGCCCGGGCTCGGCCGCATCCTGACCCGGCGGGCCATGCCCCTGGCGCTGGCCGCCAGCGTCGCCGCCGCCGCACTCGGCGGAATCGCAGCGTGGCAGACCCTGAACAGACAGGACCTCAAGGCACAGGCCCGCCAGGCGCAGCAGCAACTCGACACGCTCAGCACCCTCCTGGCCGCCCCCGACGCGCGCACCGTCCACGGACGAGCCGCCAACGGAGCGTTGACCACCGTCGTCGCCTCCGACCGGCAGAACAAGGCCGTCTTCACCGCCGCCCACCTCCCCGCACCCGGAGCGGGCAAGACCTACCAACTCTGGCTCGCCCACGACGGCACCATGCGCCCCGCCGGACTCATCGACCACGACGGCACCATCATCCTCACCGGCAACCCCGCCAACGCCAGCGCCATCGGCCTCACCCTCGAACCCGCCGGAGGCTCCCCACAACCCACCACCGCCCCACTACTCCTGCTGGCCCTTCCCGCCTGACCCGCCCAGCCGCCCGTGCCTGCGGGTGGTGCCCGCACCGAGCAACGAATCGAGGTCCCACATGGCCCCCACCCCGAAGATCGGGGACACCGTCGGCAACTTCCGCCTGCCCGGCGGCCACCTGGACGGCGCAACCTTCCACCGGCGCGACTACACCCTGGGCGAACAGCGCGGCAAGCCCCTCGTCCTCGCCTTCTACCCCGGCGACGACACCCCGGTGTGCACCGCACAGCTGTGCTCCTACTCCGACGGCCTGGCCGGCCTCCAGTCCGCCGGCGCCGCCGTGTGGGGCATCAGCCCGCAAGGGCTCGACAGCCACGAACGGTTCGCCCGCGCCCACGGCTTGCGCATGCCCCTGCTGTCCGACCAGGGACGCACGGTGGCGAAGTCCTTCGGGATCACCGCGCCCCTCATCGGACTGCGCCGGGCGGTGTTCATCCTCACTCCCGCCGGCCGCCTCCACTGGAAACACGTCACCGCCGTAGGCGCCACCTTTCCGCCCGCCACCACCCTGACCGCACAGCTCGCCGCCCTCACCGCCTGAACACACTCACCGCTCGCCACCCTGCCCGCCCGAACACACTCACCACACACCGCCACACCGCCCCGGATCTCCACCAATCCGGCCGCCTCGCCGCTGCGAAGTACGGGTGAAGCGCAGCAGCCGGGCGGCGTGTGGAGTGGCGGGAGCGTTTGTGGTGAACCAACGGAAAGCGGCCGTCGTGGGAGGCGGGGTGGCGGGCCTGACCGCCGCCTACGTCCTCGCCTCCTCCTACGAGGTCACCCTGTACGAGGCGGAGGGGCGGCTCGGCGGTCACGCCCACACCCGTGATCTGCCGGCCCCCGACGGGGATGCGGTAGCGGTGGATTCGGGGTTCATCGTCCACAACGAGCGCACCTACCCCACCCTGCTCCGGCTCTTCCGCGAGCTCGCTATCGGCACGCAGGACGCCGAGATGAGCATGTCGGTCCGCTGCGACGGCTGCGGCCTGGAGTACGCGGGCGCCCGCGGCCCTGCCGCTCTGTTCGCCTCGCGGGCGGCGCTGCGGGGCCGGCACCTGCGGCTCCTGGCCGAGGTACCGGTCTTCCACCGGGGCGCCCGCCGTCTCCTGGCCCGCGGGGCCCACTCGGGCATCACGTTCGGGGATTTCCTGCGCAAGGGCGGATTCTCCTCCTATTTCGTCAGCCACTTCGCTCTGCCCCTGGTCGCCGCGGTGTGGTCCTGCCCCGCGCGGACCGCCCTGTCCTACCCGGCCGCCTACCTGTTCACGTTCCTGCACCACCACGGCCTGCTGTCCGTCACGGGCTCCCCGCAGTGGAAGACCGTCACCGGCGGCTCCGCCGCCTACGTCACCGCCGCCGCCAAGCACATCCAGCGCGTCCGCGTCTCCAGCCCGGTCGAGGCGGTCCGGCGCACCGGCCGTGGCGCACTGGTCACCACCGGCGACGGCGACACCGAAGCCTTCGACGCCGTCGTCATCGCCACGCACCCCGACCAGGCCCTGCGCCTGCTCGCCGACCCCACCGCCGACGAGAGGCGGCTCCTGGGCGCGTTCACGTACTCCCGCAACCCCACCGTGCTGCACACGGACACCGCCGTCCTACCCCGCTCGCCCGGGGCCCGCGCCTCCTGGAACTACCGGATGACCGGCTGTGACCCCTCCACGGAACCCGTGCGCGTCAGCTACGACATGCGGCGCCTCCAGCACCTGCCCGACGGCGCCGACTACATCGTCACCCTGGGCGCGGACGACGGCATCGCCGCCGACCGGGTCGTAGAGCGGATGATCTACGAGCACCCGGTGTACACCCCCGCCTCCGTCACGGCGCAAAAGCAGCTGCCCCGCCTGAACGACGGGGTCACCGCGTACGCGGGGGCCTGGCACGGCTGGGGCTTCCACGAGGACGGCTGCCGCTCCGGCGCCGCTGCCGCCCACTCCCTGGGAGCCCGCTGGTGACCCGGCCCGCACGGCCCGCCGCACGACCCGCCGCGCGCACGGCGGCCGCAGCCCCGCAGGCCGCCGGGCCGCCCGCGGCGGCCCTCTACGACTGCGTGATCACCCACAGGCGCACCACCCCGCTGCGCCACTCCCTCCGGCACCGCACCTACCTGTGGTGTGTGGACCTCGACCGGCTGCCGGTGCTGCCCCGGCCGGTACGACCGCTCGCCCACTTCGACGCCCGCGACCACTTCACCGGTCGCGCGGTCTCCATCCGCGCCGGACTCGACGCCTACCTCGCCACCCGCGGCATCGACCTGGACGGCGGACGCGTCATCATGCTGGCGCACGCCCGGGTGTTCGGCTTCGTCTTCAACCCGCTCAGCGTGTTCTGGTGCCACGACCGCTCCGGCGCCCTCGTGTGCGTGGTGGCGGAGGTCCACAACACCTACGGGCAGCGCCACTGCTACCTGCTGCACACGGACGACAGCGGTGAGGCGAAGGCCGACAAGCAGTTCCACGTCTCGCCCTTCTTCGCGGTCGAAGGCAGCTACCGGATGCGGCTTCCGCTGCCCGGAGACCGGCTGCGGCTCGCCGTCCACCTCGACCACGCGGAAGGCCGCGCCTTCACCGCCGTCGTCCGGGGCCGCCGGCGCCCCGCCACCGTCCCCGCCCTGTTGTCCGCCGCCGTCCGCAGGCCGTGGTCGACCGCCGCCGTCTGGGCCGGCATCCGCCGCCACGGCATCGCCCTGCTGCTGCGCGGTCTGCCCGTACACCCCCGTCCCCGGTCCACCCCGAAGGAAGGCACGCCGTCGTGACCCAGCCCGCCACCACGTCCCCCGGCCGCACCCGGCCCCCCGGCCGGGCCGTCGGGATCCCCCCGCAGCCCGAGCCCCGCCGGCGGACGACCCGCACCGGCGGTCCCTCCGCCGCCCGCCGCACCGAGGTCGACGCGGAGCGCTGGGCCGACGTGGCCCGCCCGCCCTCGTCCGGAGCCGCCCGGACCGCCGTCGCCCGCCACCTCGTGGGCCGCGCCCTGGACCGCCTCGGCCTGACCACGCCGTCCGGCGCCGCCGGCGGCCCGCTGCTGACCCTCCACGACCCGGACGCCTTCCACCGGCGCATCGGCCGCGACGGCCTGATCGGCTTCGGCGAGTCCTACATGGCCGGGGAATGGGACAGCGACGACCTGGCCGGCGTCCTGACCGTCCTCGCCGAACACGTCGACGAGCTGGTCCCCGCCCCGCTGCGGCGGCTGCGCGGCCTGTGGGTGTCCGCCCGGCCCGCCGCCGACCGCAACACCCGCGCCGGGTCCCGCGAGAACGTCCAGAGGCACTACGACCTGTCGAACGACCTGTTCTCCGCCTTCCTCGACCCGACCCTCACCTACTCCTCAGCGGTCTTCACCGCCTTCCCCGCCCGCCCCGCCACCCTTCCCGAAGCCCAGCACCGCAAGATCGACCGCCTCCTGGACCTCGCCCAGGTGGGCGACGGCACGCGGCTGCTGGAGATCGGCACCGGCTGGGGCGAACTCGCCCTGCGGGCCGCCGCCCGCGGCGCCCACGTCACCACCTTGACCCTCTCCGCCGAACAGGCCGCCCTGGCCCGCGAGCGGATCGAGGCGGCCGGACTCGCCGACCGGGTCGACGTCCAGCTGCGCGACTACCGCGACGCCGAGGGCCGCCACGACGCCGTGATCAGCGTCGAGATGATCGAAGCGGTCGGCGCCGAATACTGGCCCTCCTACTTCACCGCGCTGCGCCGCGCCCTCGCCCCCGGCGGCCGCATCGCCTTGCAGTCCATCACGATGAGCCACCAGCAGATGCTGCGCACCGCCGCCACCCACACCTTCATCAGCAAGTACGTCTTCCCCGGCGGCCTGATCCCCTCCCGCGAGGCCATCGCCCGGCACTCCGCCGCCGCGGGCCTGCACACCGTCGCCGACGACGGCTACGGCGCCCACTACGCCGAAACCCTGCGCCTGTGGAGGGAACGGTTCACCGCCAACCGCCCCGCCGTCACCGCCCTCGGCTTCGACACCGTCTTCCAGCGCATGTGGGAGTTCTACCTGGCCTACTCCGAAGCCGGATTCCGCTCCGGCTACCTCGACGTGCGCCAGCTCCTCCTCACCGAAGGGACCCGAACGTGAAGCCCGCCGCCGCCCGACTCGCCCAGCTGCTCGGCCACTTCCTCCCCGGCCCCCTCCCCGTCCGCATCCGCGCCTGGGACGGCAGCCGGACAGGCCCCGCCGACGCCCCCCTCGTCACGCTCCGCTCACCCCGAGCCCTGCGCCGTCTGCTGTGGCAACCCGGCGAACTCGGCCTCGCCGAGGCATACGTCACCGGCGACCTCGATGTCGAAGGCGACCTCGCCCACGCCCTCTCCCAGGCCGGCCGGACCGTCCGCGACCAGCCCGCGGCCCGCCCCCGGCCCGCGGGCATGGCCGCGGCCGCCGCACTGGCCGTACGCCTCGGCGCCGCCGGTCCGCCCCCGCCGCGCCCGCACGGGCGGGCCCGGCTGAGCGGCCCCCTGCACAGCGCCTCCCGGGACCGGGCCGCGATCAGCCACCACTACGACCTGTCCAACGAGTTCTACGCCCTCCTCCTCGACGAGTCGATGGCGTACTCCTGCGCCTACTGGACCCGGCCCGACGACCCCGCGTACACCCTCGCCGACGCCCAGCGGGACAAACTCGAACTGACCTGCCGCAAGCTCGGACTGCGTGCCGGGGACCGACTGCTCGACGTCGGCTGCGGCTGGGGCTCCCTCACCGTCCACGCCGCCCGCGAGCACAAGGCACGCGTCACCGCCGTCACCCTCTCCCGAGCGCAGCGCGACTTCGTCACCGAACGGGCCGCCCGCGAGGGCGTGGCCGACCTCGTCGACGTCCGACTGCTGCACTGGCGGCACATCGACGGCGGCGGCTACGACGCGGCCGCCGCGATCGAGATGGGCGAACACGTCGGCGACGCCGCATACCCGGCCTTCACCACGAAGCTCCACGACGCACTGAGCCCCGAGGGCCGGCTGCTGATCCAGCAGATGTCCCGCGGTCCGCACGCCCCCGGCGGAGGCGCCTTCATCGAGACGTACATCGCCCCCGACATGCACATGCGCCCCGTCGGCCGGACCGTCGGCCTGCTGGAAGACGCCGGACTGGAGGTCCGTGCCACCGAATCCCTGCGCGAGCACTACACCACCACCATCGAGGCCTGGCGCGCCTCCCTCGAAGACCGCTGGGACGAGGTCCGCGCCCTGGTGGGGGAGACCACCGGGCGGGTCTGGCGCCTCTACCTGGCGGGGGCCGCGCTGGCGTTCGCGGAACGCCGTATGGGGGTCGACCAGATCCTCGCCGTACGCCCCACCCGTGAGGGCGGCTCCGCCATGCCGGCCACCCCCGCCACCTGGTACGCAGCCCAGAGCCCGGCATGACCGGCACCGACTGGGGCGCCCTCGGCCTCAACCTCGCCCTCACCGCCGCCGCGGCGGGAGCGGTACTCCTCGCCACCTTCACCGTGGCCGTCCGCCGCGGGCTGCACCGCATCGTCGACATCGCCTGGGGCCTCGCCTTCACCGCCGTCGCCCTCGCCACCTGGCTCCTCTCCGCCGGACACGGCGACGACTGGCGGCGGCTGCTCGCCTGCGCGGCCACCGCTGTCTGGGGGCTGCGGCTGGCCGCGCACATCGCCTGGCGTTCGCGCGGGCACGGCGAAGACCCGCGCTACACCGCCCTCCTGGACAAGGCCCCCGGCAACCGGACCCGGTACGCCCTGCGCACCGTCTACCTCGCGCAGGCGGCCCTGGTCTGGCTGATCTCCCTCCCCGTCCAGGCCGCCTCCTACAGCTCCGTGCCCCTGGACGTCCCGGCCTTCTGCGGGATCGCGGTGTGGGCCCTCGGACTGGGCTTCGAGGCCGTCGGCGACCACCAGCTGGCACGCTTCAAGCAGGACCCCGCCCACCGCGGGCGCATCATGGACCAGGGCCTGTGGGCCTGGACGAGGCACCCCAACTACTTCGGCGACAGCCTCGTCTGGTGGGGGCTGTACCTGCTGGCCTGCACCGCCTGGCAGCCGGCCCTCGCCGTCCTCCTCTCCCCGGTCCTCATGACCCTGCTGCTGACCGTCGGCAGCGGCAAACGCCTCCTGGAGAAGCACATGGCCGACCGCCCCGGCTACGCCGCATACGCCGCACGCACCAGCGGCTTCCTGCCGCTGCCCCCGAAGAAGCCCGCTCCGGGCAGGCGGACGGGCCCCAGGTGAGAGGGCACGCCTTCGACGGCGCAGGGGACCACCGCGCCCTCAAGCCGGCGCGGCCGCCCTTGCGGCCCGCGTCCGCGGCGATCCTCCTCCTGCACGGCGGCCGCGCCGACTCCCTCGCGCCACCACCCCTGCTCAACCTGCCCGGCCTGCGCATGCGTCCCTTCGCCCGCGCGATGAACCAAGACCCCCTCCTCGCGGACGTTCTCATCGCCTCCGTCCGCTACCGGCTACGCGGCTGGAACGGGCACCGGGCTGACCCCGTCCAGGACACCAGACACGCCCTGGAAGAACTGCGGCACGCTGCCGGGCCGCTGCCCGTGGCGCTCGTCGGGCATTCCATGGGCGCCAGAGCGGCACTGCGCGCCGCCGACGACCCACAGGTCCGAGGTGTCGTCGCCCTGGCCCCGTGGTGCCCGCCCGGTGAGCCCGTCGCCCACCTCGCAGACCGCACGATCATGGCCCTCCACGACGAGGCCGACCGGGTCACCTCCGCCACCGGCACCTGGAGCTACCTCGCCCGCGCTCATCTGGCCGGTGCCCGAGTCCTGGGCATCCGCATGCCCCTCGGTCACCACGCCATGATCCGCGACGCCCGCCTGTGGCACCGCCTCACCACGGCCTGCGCCGCGACCGCTCTCAGCCTGGCACCACCACCCGGCGGCGGACAGCGCACAGCGACCACCTGGAGCCCCGACCCGCTCGACGCCGCCGACATCACCCTGCCCGGGCAGTGACCGAAGGGCACCTCGGCGACCCCGACGGCCCGTCAGGCCTTGGTTACGGTTGCTCGGATTGCTGAGGTTGCTCGGATTGCTGAGGTTCCTCGGACTGCTGAGGTTGCTCGGGTTCCGCCGGGTTGCTGAGTGCGCTGGCGAGGGCATCAGCCTCGTCGGGCGTCAGTTCGACCACCAGCCGACCGCCGCCTTCGAGCGGTATCCGCATCACGACCTTCTCCCCCTCTCTGACGGCTTCGAGCGGGCCGTCGCCGGTCCGCGGCCGGAGCCGGCCCTGGGGGAACGCACCCTCGTGGAGGGACACCGCCCGCGTCCCGTTGATGTCCGTCTTGACCGTGTACGCCGCCGGAGCGGGTAGGGCACCGGCGGCAGGCGTGAGGACGCTGGTGGCCCCCAGAAGAAACGATGAGGCGACGAGTGAG
Source organism: Streptomyces sp. NPDC032091 (assembly GCF_055580265.1). NCBI lineage: Bacteria > Bacillati > Actinomycetota > Actinomycetes > Kitasatosporales > Streptomycetaceae > Streptomyces > Streptomyces sp. NPDC032091. Next base: position 503,048 of record NZ_JBVILR010000002.1, read on the forward strand.
ACGACTGCATTGCGTCGGATGCGCCGAGCCATCACGAGCTCCTCCCTGGTCATGGGCGGAGGGCGTCACCGGAACACGGAGACAGGTAGCCGCATGGGCGCTCTTGGGGTGGTCCCTCCGGCCACAGCGGGACAACAGACGAATGGAAAGCTGTGGCTACCGATGCGGCGCCGCACCACTGATCGCGAACGCGCCGCTCCGTCCATGCTCCCCCTGCCCGAACCGGGTGTCGAACCGACGGCCACGCAAGCGGGGCCGGGCGACAGGCCCGGGCGTCATCGGGCGTGGCCGGCCTCCCGGCTCACGGCAGCGTTCGGTCGGCTGCGGGTGATACGGGCCCGGGTGAACGGCCCGTACGAGGTGTCGGTCGTGGGGTCGTGCGCGCCCGGGGTGAACTCCCGCGTCGCCCGTACAGGGTGCGTCCTGGCGCAGCGGGTCGTCCGAGCGGTGGACGTGCGAGTCGCCCACGAGCGGGAGCACCGGCTTGCCGAACGCGGTGGTCCCGGACATCGGCTCCGGCACGGGCCGCCCGAACGCGGACCGTCTGGCGGCGGCCGGACATGGTCCCCGACCGGCCGGCGGGACACCTCACCCCGCCGGGTCAACTCACCGCGGCACAGGCCCTGGACGACCTGTGGAACCACTGCCACCCCCTCGTCCTCCCACGGTCCCAAGCGCCCACGGACGACCTGACCGGCGCCTGGCCGGCCCACCGCGACACCGACGGCCGCCACCTCTCCGAGGACTCCCCGGACGCCGCAAGCACGCTCGTCGGCCCGCTCACCTGACCGGACGCGGACGGCGGGGCACGAAGGCGTCAGGGGAGGTCGAGGGTGGCCCGGTGGGCGCGCCAGCGGTCCATCACGCCGTGCATCTCCTGCTCCAGGAACGCGAAGAACGCCGCCGTCTCCGCCACCCGCGCCCCCGCCGGGGTGTCCCGGCCCAGGCCCGCCGCGCCCTCGCGCAGGGTCTGCTCGAAGCGGGCGAGGGCCTGGTCCCGGCGGGTGAAGGTCTGGTACCAGAGCTCGTTGTGGAGTACGTAGCGGTCCCGCCGGGAGCCCGGTTCGCGCTCCCGGCTGACCATGTCGACCTGGGCCAGGTAGGCGACGGCGCCCGATACCGCCGCCGGGCTGATCCGCAGGGCCGCGCCGAGCTCCGCCGAGGTCATCGCGCCGCTGTCGCTGGCCAGCAGGCAGGCGAAGACCCGGGCGGCCATGCGCTGCATGCCCGCCTCGGTGAGCTGCGCGGCGAACCGCTCCACGAAGCGGGAGGCCGCCTCCCCGTCCCGGGTTCCGTCGTCGTCCATCGTCACATCCAGGATTTTACGTTATTCCCTATCTTCACAACTTTGTGAAATGAGCGTACGTTCGGACTCATGACGAAGGCCATCAGCGTCGCCGGGCTCCGCAAGGCGTTCGGTCGTACCCCTGCCCTGGACGGGCTCGACCTGGACGTCGCGACCGGCGAGGTCCACGGATTCCTCGGCCCCAACGGCGCCGGCAAGTCCACCACCCTGCGGATCCTCCTCGGCCTGCTGCGCGCCGACGCCGGGACCGCCACCCTGCTCGGCGGCGACCCGTGGGCCGACGCCGTCGCCCTCCACCGCCGCGTCGCCTACGTCCCCGGCGACGTCACCCTCTGGCGGGACCTCACCGGCGGCGAGGTCATCGACCTGTACGGACGCCTGCGCGGCGGCCTCGACCGGGCCCGGCGGGACGACCTGCTCGCGCGGTTCGAACTCGACCCGACCCGGAAGGGCCGTACCTACTCCAAGGGCAACCGCCAGAAGGTCGCCCTGGTCGCGGCCTTCGCCTCCGGCGCGGAACTCCTCGTCCTCGACGAGCCCACCTCCGGGCTCGACCCGCTGATGGAGGAGGTCTTCCGGGACTGCGTCACCGAGGCCCGCGACGCCGGCCGCACCGTCCTGCTCAGCTCGCACCTGCTCAGCGAGGTCGAGGCCCTCTGCGACCGGGTCAGCATTGTCCGCGCCGGCCGCACCGTGGAGAGCGGCACCCTCGCCGCCCTGCGCCACCTCACCCGTACGGCGATCACCGCCGAGCTCGCCGGCCCCCCGAACGGCATCGCGCACCTGCCCGGCGTCCACGACGTCGAGGTGCGCGGACCGCGGATCAGCCTCCAGGCCGACACCGCCGGACTGGACGCCGTCCTGCGCGCCCTCACCGCCTCGGGAGTCCGCTCCCTGACCGCGGCCCCGCCCACGCTGGAGGAACTCTTCCTGCGCCACTACGCCCCGGAGGGCCGGCCGGGCGGGGTGAACGGGCGATGAACGGGCCGCTGACCGGCACCGGCACGCTGCTGCGGCTGGCGCTGCGCCGCGACCGGGTGACGACGCCGGTCTGGGTGCTGGCGGCCGGGCTGCTGGTGGTGAGCATGCCCGGCGCGCTCGGCGCCGTGTACACCACCGGGGCCGAACGGGCCTCCGTCGCCGCCTCGATGAACGCCAACGGCTCGATGCGGGCCCTGTACGGGCCGGTGTTCGGCGAGTCCCTCGGGGCACTCACCGCCTGGCGGACCGGGGTGTTCGGGGCGGTGCTCGCCGCCGTGATGAGCCTGGTGATCGTCGTGCGGCACACCCGCGAGGAGGAGGAGACGGGCCGTCACGAGCTGCTCTGCTCCGGGGTGGTCGGCCGCCGGGCCCCGCTGACGGCCGCCCTGCTGGCCGCGCTCGCCGCCGATGCCGCCGTGGCCGTGCTGATCGCGGGCGGGCTCGCGGGGGAGGGCGCGGCCGGGGCCCTCGCGCTCGGACTGGGCATCGCCGGGACCGGGCTGGTGTTCGCCGCCGTGGCGGCCGTCGCCGCCCAGCTGACCGGGAGCGCCCGGGCCGCGAAGGGGCTGGTGGCGGCCGCGCTGGGGGCCGCGTTCGTGATGCGTGCGGCGGGCGATGCCGGTACCCCGGGAGCCGGGTCGGCCTTGACCTGGGCTTCACCGCTGGGCTGGCTGGAGCACGTACGGGCCTTCGCGGACGAACGCTGGTGGGTGCTCGGGCTGTTCGCCGCCGGAGCGGCGGCGCTGACGGCCGCCGCCTACGCGCTGGCGGGCCGCCGCGACCTGGGCGCGGGCTTCCTGCCCGCCCGGCCGGGCCCGGCCGAAGGGCGCCTCGGCTCGGCGGGGGCACTGGCCCGGCGGCTCCAGCGGGCGGCCGTACTCGGCTGGAGCGCTGCCTTCCTCACCACCGGGGTGGTCTTCGGGGGGATCGCCGACGGGGTCGCCGAGGTGGTCGGCGGCAACGAGCGCACCCGCGAGATCATCGAGCGGATGGGCGGGCGGAGCGGGCTCACCGAGGCCTTCCTCGCCGCGATGGCGGGGCTGCTGGGCATGGCCGCCGCGCTGTTCGCCGTCTCCTGCGTCATGCGGCTGCACGGGGAGGAGACCTCGCAGCGCGCCGAGCCGCTGCTCGCGCACCCCGTCGGCCGGCTGCGCTGGGCCGGCGGCCACCTGGCCGTCGCCTTCGCGGGCCCGGCCCTCATCCTGCTCCTGGCGGGGATCGGACTGGCCCTCGGGCACGGCGGGGACGCCGCCACGGTGGGGGCCTGCCTGGTGCAGCTCCCGGCGGTGTGGGTCTTCGGCGGACTGGCCGCCCTGCTGTACGGGGCGGCCCCGCGGTACGCGGCCGTCGCGTGGGCGGCGGCCGGGGCCGCGCTGGCACTGGGCTGGCTCGGTCCGGCCCTGGACCTGCCACGGCCGGTGCTGGACCTCTCGCCCTTCGCCCACCTGCCGAGGCTCCCCGGCCCCGGCGGCTGGCAGCCGGTGCCGCTCCTGGTCCTCACCGCCTTGGCGGCGGCCCTGACGGCGGCCGGCCTGGCGGCCCTGCGCCGCCGCGACATGCCGGCGTAGACCCGCCAGGCCGTCCCTCCCGGAACCCGCCACCCCGCCCCCGGCCCACCGGGCACCGCCGTGCGGTGCCCCCGACCTACCTGCCGAGCTCCGGGAGGCCGGTGCAGTACTCGTCCTCGTACGCGACATGGTCCGGCGCGCACCGTCGGCCGGTGAAGCAGTTGTCGGTGCCGGCCGTGTAGAACGGGCCCGGAACGTTGCGCCAATCCCGGTTCGCCCAGCCGTTGGGCGCCGGTTCGGACCAATCGGCCCGCACGAGGCCGTTCCGCCACAACGGGTGCGGCCTGCCCACCAATGCGCGGACGGCGGGTATCGGGTCCCAGTAGGTCATGCGTCGCAGGATGCCAGACCGCCGCACACGCGGCGGCCCCTGTGCACTGCACCCCTCCTGCCGCCCCGGCAGGCCTCGTACGCTGCCGGCGGAGGACATGGAGGCGGCGGGGGCGGTCTTCGGGGACCTGACCCGGGCGCGGCAAGAGGGGCGTGTTCCCCCCCTGGCGCGCCCGGGGCGTGGCGTCGTCAGCTGCTTGCGGAGGTGACCTGCGGGGCGGGCTCGTGCTTGAAGTTGGCCTGGCCGAAGTTCTTCTTCACGGCCGCGTCCCAGGAGCCGTCCTTGACCATCTTCTTGAGGGCGGCGTTGATCTTGGCCTGCAGATCCCGGTTGCCCTTCTTGATGCCGATGCCGTAGCTCTCGTTGCTCAGGTTCAGCCCGACGAGGCGGAACTTGCCCGTGTTGCCCTTCTGGGCGGCGTAACCGGCCAGGATCGCGTTGTCCGTGGTCATGGCGTCGACCAGGCCGTCCTGGAGGGCGACCACGCACTCCGAGTAGCCGTCGAGCTCAAGCAGGCTGGCCTTCGGCGCCAGGTTCTGCTTGATGTTCTGCGCCGAGGTGGAGCCGGTGGTGGAGCAGAGCCTCTTGTTGTTGAGGTCCTCGGCCTTGGTGATGGTGGCGTCGCCGGCGCGGACGAGCAGGTCCTGGTGGGCCGTGAAGTACGGGCCCGCGAAGTCGACCTTCTCCCGCCGCTTGTCGTTGATCGAGTAGGTCGCGGCGACGAACTTGACATCGTTGTACTGGAGCAGCAGCTCGCGTTCGGAGCTGTCGACCCGCTTGAACTCGATCTGCTCCGGCTTGTAGCCGAGCTCCTTGGCGATGTACCTGGATATGTCCACGTCGAAGCCGGAGAAGGTGTCCCCCGCCTCGCGCAGGCCGATACCGGGCTGATCGAAGGCGATGCCGATGGAGAGGGTCCCCTTGGGTCCTTCGTCGCCGCCGCAGCCGGTGGCGGTCAGGGCGAGGCCGATCACAGCGGCCATCGCACCAGCCTTGGGGACCTTCATGTTGCAACTCTTTCCTCGGGTACGCGGGACGCGGAGCGGGATCGCCGGTGCGCGTGGAACCGCGGTGTCGTAAAGCGTCAAGACGCGTGTACGAGGAAGCTATGAATGCTGCCGCCGCGGTGTCACTTGATCTGGGCAAAACTTGAGGTAACGATCCGGCTCGACCGGCGTTTCTGCCCAGTTCCGCCCGCCACCGCCACCGCCACCGCCACCGCCACCGCCACCATCCCGGCCGGCCGCCCCCCGTCCGGTCCTTCACGCTCCGCGCCCAGCAGCATCGGCCAGCCGAGACGGCTCCGGCGCGGTCACCACGGCGAGCCGGCGAGCCGGCTGTCGAGCGACACCTTGGTTCATCCCATAGAGGTAGATTTCCCCTCTTCCGAAGGGGACTTCTCATGCGCAGCGGCAGGCTCCGTCTCACCGTCATTGCTGCTGGAGTGGCAGCCAAGGGCTCTGTCGGCCCCCTCCGCAGGTGGGTCGTCCATTCCCGTACAGAGGGAGAGCGACATGTCGGAGCAGGACGCCGTCGCGCAGCCGGGAGTGGCGCCCGCCGCTCGTCGCACTACGGGAACCATGTTCGCCGCACTCTACGGAGAGCTCGTCGCGTACGCGTGGCACGATCCCGCGTCAGAGCACGACGCATACCAGCTGTTCCACCAGCGATCGCTGGCGATGGGCTGGCTTGACGACAGGGCGGGCTCTGAGGAAGCGAACGCCTCCGGCCGGCGCACGCACGTCGCCCCGGGGCTGTGGGCCATGAACGACGCGGGCTGGACCCACCCCCTTGCCGCTCCGCGACCACACCTGATCTCGTGGTTCCAGGTCGAAGTGAGCGCGCTGGCCGACGACAGGCCCCTTCCCGTGCAACCGTTCCTGCGCTGCGCGCAGGACACGACAGAACGCATCGGCGCCGCGCACCTCTCCGCGGTCCAGGTTCTCCTACCGATGCAGGGCATCGACGCCTCGGCTCGCCCGCCCTACGCGCTGGTGCCCTCCATGCGGACACCGGGCTGGTTCGGGGAGTGCGACCCCCGGGCCCGGGTGCCGGTGAAGGTCCGCGTCGACGGGGGCCTCGACCCGGCGATCCCCGCGATGGCCCCACAGTTCGCCCGCCGCATCGCCCCTGCGGACCAGCATGTGTTCACCGGCAGGATCGACGAGGCCGTACCCCCCGATGCCTTCCCGGCCCCGCCGTTCGACGACCGCTTCTGGAACGGTCCACCCTCGCAGGGGGTGACACTCTCCGGCGAGCTGGCGGAGTGGTCCTGCGACGCTGTCGGCTGGCTCGCCGCGACGGTGGCCGACTCTGCCGCTCACCTCGGCATCCGCACGCCAGTGCTGTTCACCGTAGTACGGGGCTGACCGCCCGCCAGGCCGGGCTGCCAGAACGATCACCTTCAAGACGGTGGGCGCAGGGCAACGGCATGCACGGCGTGGTGGAGGACATCGCCATTCTTGAGAGACGCGAAGGGCCCCGGCGCTGTGCGCGGGGGCCCCGTGACGTGGCTGGGTCCTCGTCGGGCCGGCTGGGAGGATCAGCAGCTCCGCCGGGTCGGACAGCCCGGTGTTGTACTCGGTTCGGTTCCGCCCCTGCTGGTGGCGGCCGGTGCGGTCAGCCGATGAGTTCGGCGAGGATCCACTCGGCGAGGCTCTCGGTCACCAGGCTGTGCTCGGAATTGGTGTCGTCGCACTTGAAGGCGTCCAGCTCACTACGGCCGGGGGGAAGGTCGTTGAGGTGGGTGGTGAGGTCGACGTCCCAGGTGACGGGGTCGTACTTGAGGGCGACGGCGCTGACCGAGGGCACGAAACAGCCGGAGCGGTGGCGCTCGTCGATCGCGGCGCCGAGCGCGTCGGCGAGCATGCCGTAGGAGGCGAGAGTGCCACCGGGCGCGCCGTCGAGCGGGGGGATCTCGCTGGTCCGGCTCGTACGGTAACCGAAGATCAGGGCCGACATCCGTACGACTTCCTGGAGCTGGCCGAAGGCCGGCTGCGTGCGCAGGACCGCGCGGGCGATTCCCGGGGCCCTCCAGTCGAAGACCGGCTCGTCGGGCAGCAGCGGCCCCCCGGTCCCGTCACCGGTGCCGTTGGCGACGCCGATCCTGCGCAGGCCCGGCTTGGACGGGAACCACCCGATGTCCTTCAGGTCCTGGAGGAACCGGACGCGCTTCTCGCTCCAGGTCGCGACGGCGCCGGAGTCCTTGGCGTTCGGCACCCAGGCCCACAGGAGCTGCTGGGCGGCGGCGCTCCTGATCAGCTCGGCCTGCTTCGGCTTGCCGGAAGGGTCGGGAACGGACTCGAAGAAGTACGCCAGCTGCTGCAGTGCGACCGGGATCCAGGCGCCGTTGTGCGGTGAGTCGTAGGAGAGGTAGATGCGGCTCTCGTGGTCCTCGCCCTCGTTCTCCATCCAGGCCAGCGCGTACCGGGTGATGAGGCCGCCCATGCTGACGCCGCCCACGATCAGGGGGGAACCGCCCTCCTGCCGGTCGGCGATGGCCCTGCGGATGGCGCTGACCGCGACGGCTGCGTTGGCCTGGATGTGGGTGTGGCGCTCCTTGAAGCCCAGCAGGATGACGTCCACGCCCGCGGCGAGCAGCTGGCTGAGCAGCCGCTTGCCGTCGGCGTTGTAGGGCGCGTCGAGGTGGGCGTAGAGGTCGCCGAGTTCGCTCTCGCCGTAGTTGAACCCGTCCGCGAAGATCATCGGGTTGACCAGGCCCTCGTGGGGCGTGCCGTCGGCGTCGAGGCCGTAGTAGACGGCGGCGGTGCCGGTGGCCGTCTCCCCCTCGTATGCGAACGCGCCGGTGAGCTGCCATACCGTATTCGGCTTGTTCACCTTACGGGCCGTGTCCCCCCGCAGTGCGGGCGTGAACAGCACTCCCTGCCGGAGCGGTTCCGGCGCCCCGCCCTGTGCCTTGTCGGCGCCCTCCGCATCTGTCCACGGGTCGGTACTGACGTCGACCTTTGGTTCGCCACTGCGCATAGTCATGTACTGCCGCCTTCCCTCGTCTGCCGGATGAGTCACCGCAGGGACCGCCTTCGGCCGGGTGGCGCCGCGACCCGGTGGCGGTTCTGGCTGCCCGAGTACGCCTGGCGCCGGCGCCGGCTTCGGCGCCGCACGACCGATGACTTGCGCGGCCCTGCCGACAGCCGAAAGGTATGTGGGCTGATCGGGTCCGGGCGGCAACGACACCTGGCGCGCGCACCGCGCCAAGGGGCACTGGCCATCGGGACTCCGCGCCCCCGTGCGCCTCCGAAGCAGACCCACCCGAGCTCGCCGCCCCGCTGGAGACCCGCCGGCCCTCGGTGCGCGCGCTCACCGTCAGGGTCACCGAGCTGCCCTCCGACCCGCCCGGGCCCGAGTGGGCGGGGGCCACCCCCTGCTGCTCCTGCATCCGCCGGGCGTGCGCTTCGGTCTTCTCCTGCCTCCCCTCACACATCCGCTGCTCCTCCAGGCGCCGGCGGACCTCGTCGTACGGGACCCGGCCGTGGCACCGGTTCCGGACTGCTGGCGTCGACCGCACCGCCGCCGCCCGTCGCGCCGCGCAGCTCAACTCCAAGGCGTGATCCAGGGCACAGTGCACTCTTTGCGGTGATGAACGCTCCGCCCTGGTCTAAGCGGCTAGGTGTGCGTCTGCCGGAGCTTGGTTACATCCGGTTCTGGGTCTTCTGCTTGAGGCGTTCGTAGGGTGTCTGGCCGTCGAGAGCGCCGTGTGGGCGGTGGTAGTTGTAGTAGTCCTCCCATTCTCGGAGCTTTTCGTTCAGGACGCCGGTGTCGTCGCTGACGACACCGGCGTTGTCCCTCCGGATCCGGCGCGCGGCCCCCTGCCTTCGATCGTGGTCCGCCGTGACACCACCCGCAACGAGCACGAGGTCACCACGGCGGCCAGCATCAACGACATCGCCCACGACCTCACCATCTGGTTGGCCGCCCGCGACTTCCCCGGACGGCCGACCAGGCAGGTCAGCGAGAACTGAAACACGACCTGGCAGAGGTCTGACCGTGCGCGCGGTAGAGGCGGACGGAGACCGGATCGTCGTCCTCGGGGGCGTCGAGTGCGTCGATCCTGTCGAGGAGGAGGCCGTTGTCGACGCAGAGGTCCTCCCACAGCTCCGGGGTGAGAACCCACATCTCCACAGACTGGTCCTGGCCGCCGGCGAGCGGCAGGATCTCCGCGCGCGGCGTGACGCTCGAAGAGGGCTCGTGACCGAGGGCGTTGGTGTGCAGAACGGAGAAGACGAGGCGCCCCCCGGGCTTCAGGGCCAGCCGGAGGGCGGGCAGCAAGCGGTGGGGGTCGATGTAGCCGAAGCCGTGAAGGGAGTAGATCACGTCGTACGGCTCGGCCTGGTGCAGGTGGTCGACGGCGTCGGCGTGGATGAGGGTGAGACCTGGGAGTTCGCCGTAGCGGGCGAGGCCGCGTGCGTGCTGACTGGCGGATGCTTCGACGGCGTCGACCGTGGCTCCGTACTCGCGCACCAGGTGGGCGGCGTGTCTGCCCAGGCCGGAACACAGGTCCAGGACGCGCAGGCCGGTCAGGTCGCCGAGGACTTCGGCGCCGGGGCCGGTCGGCCAGAATCCCCAGAAGATGCGGTCGGCTTCCGGGGTGTCGGTGCCCCGTTGCAGATGGTGGCTGCCGTACGTGGCCCAGGCGCGGGCGTTGACGGCTTCGGACTCGGCGCTGTGCATGGCGTTCCTTGACGTCGGGACAGTGGCGGGGCCGCGTCGTATGCGCGGCCCCGCGGGGAACTCTGCGGGGGGCCGCGGGTCAGCGGTCCTGGGCGAGGGCGTACAGCTCGCCGAGCAAACTCCCCTCGGTCGCGACGAGTTCGTCGAAGGAGCCCTGCTCCCGGACCGTTCCCTGATCGAGGACGATCACCCGGTCGGCCATCCGGACGTTGTCGAGGCGGTGGGTGACCACCACGGTGATCCGTTCCGAGGCCATGGCCCGCAGCTCCCGGAAGATCTGGTGCTCTCCTCGGGCGTCCATCTCACTGGTCGGCTCGTCCAGGACGAGCACGGCCGGCTCCCTGTACATCGCCCGCGCGCAGGCCAGCCTCTGCCACTGCCCTCCGGACAGCTCGTGGCCGCCCCACACCGACCGGGCGAGCAGCGTCTCCAGTTCCTGGGGGAGATCACGCAGGGTCTTGGTCATGCCGACGCGTTCGGCCGCGTCCCAGATCCGCTCGTCGCCGTGCTCGCGGGGCTGTCCCAGGGTGATGTTCTCCCGGGCGGCGAGCGGCCAGTGCCCGTGCTTCTGCGGCACCAGGCCCACGTGCCGCCACACCGACTCCGCGTCGGCACCGGCCAGGTCGGTGCCGTCCCAGAGGACCTTCCCGTCGGTCGGGACGGTCAGTCCGGTGAGCATGCGGATCAGTGTGGACTTGCCGGCGCCGTTCTCCCCGACGAGGGCGACGACCTCGCCGCGGTTCAGGGTGAGGGTGATCGGCTGGACGGCCGCGGCCTCCTTGCTCGGGTAGGTGTAGGAGGCTCCTTCCAGGCGGATCTGCCGCGGGGGCTTGGCCCGCGCGGTGCCGCGGGCCGTGGTCATGGCGCGGACCTCGTCGATGAACTCGTAGTAGTCGGAGAGGTAGAGGCCGTGGTGGAACATGACCGTCGAGTAGCGGATGATCGAGTTCAGGGCGCGGCCGGCGGTCTGCGAGGCGACGACCGCCGTGCCCGCGATCGCGGTGGTCATGGACCCGGTGAGGACCAGGCCGGCCAGCGAGGCCCACATGACGAGGGTGAACAGGCCGCCGAGCGAGGCGGCCAGCAGCGTGATCCTCAGATACGGGCGCGCCCCGGCGACCTCCCGCATCTCGACCCGTTCACACATGGACCGGTACCAAAAGTGCAGGTAGCCGCGCATGGTGTTGGCCCGGAGCTCGTCGGCGAGCTCGGCCGTCGTCAGCCACCAGCGCATCATGCCGCGGACATTGCGGGCGGAGATGGTCTGGTCGTGGACCCGGTAGTCGACCCGGGCGGCGATCACGCCGCCGAGACCGCGGGGGACGACGGACAGCAGCAGCACGCCCAGGAGCAGGGGATGCAAGGCGGTGAGTACCACGGCGGCGGAAGCGAGCTGGACGAGTCCGTTGGTGAGGGTCTTGGCGTCGTCGGCGAGGTCGACGGCGCGCAGCGCGCCGATCTCCGCCGCCTGGCTCCGGTCGCCGAACCCTTCCGCGTCGTAGGCGGCGAGTTCGGCCCGCATGTGGAGATCCACGAGCTGCAGGTCCGCGGCGGAAGCGATCTTCGGATTCAGGCGTCGGGTCGCCCAGTCCGCGAGGATCCACATGGACGCGCCGGTGGCCATCGCGACGACGGCGACGGCCAGCGCCGGCCACGCATGGGCCAGGCCCTGTCGGGGGTCGTCGACCATCAGCCGCGGCAGCGCCTTCGCGACGGCGGTGAGCATCACGGCCGTGCCGACGCCGGACAGCACCTGGCACACCACGATCGTCAGGGCCATGCGCCGGTCGACGCTCCAGGCCAGGCGGGCCGTCTGGATCAGAGCGGCGGGGATGCGGCGGGCCATGTCCCACAAGGTGGCGTCGTCCATCGCCCGCCGGTGTTTGCGCCCGTTGTAGTCGAGCTCCGGTGGTGCCGATGGCTGTGGAGGGCCCGTCCGTGCGGCCGGGAGGGACGCCGCCTCGCCGCTGACGTCTGCTGCGCCGCTGACGTCTGCTGCGCCGGCGGCCGGGGCGTCGCTTTGGTGGTGCGGTGCGGTCATGCGAACACCCCCGCCATCAGCCGGTCCAGGGTGCGCCGTCCTCGTGCGGTGACGTGGGGGTCGTCGAGCTTCGGTCCTCGGACCAGGCAGCTCACCGCGTCGATCGCCGCGAGGCATTTCAAGGCGTGCTGCTCCTTGACCGTGAGGTTGCGGCCGTAGCCCTGGAGGCACGCGGCGCGCAGGTCGGGCCGGTCGGTCCAGGTGGAGCAGGCCATCAGTACGAAGTCCTGCACGGCGGTCGCGGCCCGGGAGCGCTCGAAGTCGATCCATCCGGCCTGCTGTCGGGAGGTCGACCACATGAGGTTGCGGTCCCACGCGTCGCCGTGGATGTACGCGAGTGGCAGCGGCGGCATGGCCCGCAGCTCGTCGGCCGAGTGGCGCACCAGGTTCTGCTCCGGTGTGGTCAGCCGGTCCCCGGCCGCCGCCAGGTGCCCTTCGGCGCCGTCGGCCGCGGCCCGCAGAGCCTGCGCTGCCTCGGCCCGTCGAGGACCGGACAGGTCACCGGCCGCGTGGAGGCGGGCCAGCAAGGCGCCGCCGTGCCGGTGCGCGCGGGCTTCCTCCACGGGCGAGAGCTCCAGCTGCTTGAGCGGCCGTCCTGGGACGGCGGTCAGCAGCAGTGCCAGATTCTCCGCGCTCGACGCACGCAGCTGCGGCGCACCGCCGGCGCCGAGGGCCGGTGCGGCACTTCGGAGCGCGAGCGTCTCGCGCTCGTACCTCACGGCCTTGGGGGAGACCTTCAGGTAGAAGCGGAGCGCTCCGGGCAGGTCGAGCCGCCAGACGCGGGAGCTCTCGCGCGGGTGGCTGACGTCCCTGATGGCGGGACGGGCGCCGAGCGCCCGCCCGGCCCACGCGAGCAGGGCCGGGGGCGCGGTGGTCGGGTCGGTCATGCCCCCCACCCCGATGACGGTCGTGATGCTGCGGCGAACAGGACGCGGCGGACGTCGACGGGTCGCCGGTGCGCGAGGGCCTCGGCGGCCGCGGCAGGAGGGTTCTCGACAACAGGGCGAAGGGTGACCAAGCGGACGGGATTCACTGTTTCTCCTCGGTTCGGAAACGGGGTGGAGCACCCGGACAACGGACGCGATCGCAGGGCCGCTACGGGAAGCCGTGGGCGACGAGCCGAGCAAAGGTTCGACGTCGGGACGCGGACGGCAAGTGCCGTCTGCGTGGGCGGCACCTCTCGCTTCGTTCGATTCACACGTACGGGGAAGGCTGCGGGACGGTCGCCCGAGCGGCGGATTGCATGACGCGTCGACAGCACCCGTCTCCTTCGGTGTGGTGTGGCTTCGCTCTGCGGACGGACCCTCGCCCACACCACTGACAATCCGGGCCGCCAGCACCGGGATCCGGTCATCCCAGGCCCGCTCTGCCACCAGCCGCCACCGGCGAGCTGGGGCGCTCTGAACTGGAGTGATGTCGGAGGAAAGGTTTCTGGAACTCTCCAGGCCAGCCCGGAATCCGGCGCCCGCGAGAGTGGCTCGATCTGGCCCGCGGCCGGGTGAGTACCCGGAGCGTCTTGCCCCTCGACGGTCGGGACGGCGGCTAACATCGGCACCTTCGACGCGGTCGGCGCACGTCCGGGTGAGGTTCTCGCGTTCGGTGCCCACGCCCGCGGACCGGCCGCTACGTTCGAAATACGCACCGCCCCCCGCTGCGCCCCTGTGAAGCTGCGCCGCGCACTGGCACGCCGCCGCGCACCCGAGCGCTGGGACTGCACGCCAGACGGTGAACCGCTGTTCGGGGGCGTCGGCGTCGCCGCCCCGGTGCTGCGCGAGACGAGTCAGCCGCCGCCTCGCCGTCCCCGCCCCCGGCGGACCGCCCGGGCTTCAAGACCGGGCCGCCGGGTGGGAAGAGCAGCTGCGTCGGGACGCACGGGCGGCACTCCGTCCGGACCAGACCGAGCCCTGAGGCACGTCGCGGCACCCTGTTTGTCGGTGCCCGTTGCGAGGATCACCGGCATGGAGATCAAACATGTCGACTGGCGGAACTTCCTGTCCCGGTGGAGCGAAGAGTGGGCGGACGCGCACGGGGACGTCGATGAGCTGAGCCCCGACGATGTCGCAGCATGGCGAGGCAGGTGGCTCGGAGTCGATCCGGCCACCGAGGCGGACATCGCTGCGATGGAGGACCGGCTCGGCCGGACGATGCCGCCCTCCTACCGGGAGTTCCTGCGGGTCAGTGACGGCTGGCGGCACGCCGGCGCCTTCGTCTGGAAACTGGCCGGCACCCGTGAGGCGCACTGGCACGACGATGCGATGGGCCTCGGCGAGGATTTCGACGCATTCTGGGGCGAGGAGGACAACCCTGAGGAAGTGCGGGCTCAGGTGGGTCTGTGGTCCCGGGCGCTGCAACTGGACGTCGAGTCGGACATCACCTTCGTGCTGCTCGACCCGCAGGACGTGGGGCCGGACGGCGAATGGGCGGTGCGGGTGTGGGCGTCCTGGCGGGCCGAGGGGGACCCTGAGCGGTATCCGTCGTTCGCGGCGTTCATGATCGCCATGCACCAGGAATTCCACACGCTCGCGCCCGGCCGGAACGGGGTGGACGGCCCCGCGTTCATCAACGACACGACCCGGGCCCAGGACGCCGCCGTGTCCCGGGCCCGGACCGCGGCACTGCGCGGCCGGCACGAAGAGGCGGCCGCCCTGCTCACGGAAGCGCAGAAGTACGGCCGGCCCCACGCACACGAACTCCTGGACCAGATCGCACAGCTGGAAGGCACGCGCGGGTACGGGGCCCCGCAGCCGCACCCCGACAACCCCCGCTTCCTCAGCGAACAGCTCCCCCTGTACGCCACCGTGCTGCTCGACAGCGGCCGGCCCGCGGAAGACTGGCACTACTCCGACCCCGAGGTTTTCCCCGACACCGCGCAGGCCGCGGCCGACATCCAGCGCGCCGTACGCGAGGGCACGTACCGCTACCGGCCCGGTGGATCGTTCGGCGAGGCCGTGCTTGAAGCCCGCCGGCAGGCCCGCTGGGGCGACACCGATGCCGCCTGGCAGGTCGTGCGCGCTGCGATCCCGTCGTGGGAGCCGCTCGGCCCGGGCCACATCGCGCCGGTGGGCCTGCTCGCCGACCCCCTGCTCGCCCCGGTACTGACCGCAGAACGGCGCCTCGAACTCCTGCGAACCCCGCGCGGCGGCGAGAGCGGCCCGGCCCCGGCCCCCGCCGCCGACCGGAACCCCGACGGCCTGTCCTGGCTTGTCCGGCCCGGCGGGCTGCGCCCCTGGCAGACCTCGGTCAGCGACTACCGGATGATCCTCGTCGAAGGCGTAGCCCCGGACGAGCTGCCCGCGCTGCTCGGGTCATCGCCCGGCACGCGGCTCTCCCCGCCCCTGCGGCAGTGGGACGTCACCCGGCACCACCGACCCGACCAGCGGGTCTTCTCCAGCTACGACGACAAGGCACTGCTCAGCGTCGGCCGGGCCGGACCGGGCTGGAGTTTCGCCTTCGAACAGGACCCCTCCGCCGGATTCGACACCGCGCGCTTCGTCTCTCCCGCGCCGGTCGCCTCGGCCGGCGGCGGGTGGGCGATCGTGATCTGGCACGAGTGCCGCTGGGACATCCCGGTCTTCCACGTATCGGCCGCCGAGGGTGGCACCCTGCGCTACGCGTTCACCGTGCGCGCCGGGACGCTCGAAGGAGCCGCCGGCGAGGTACCTGCCGAACTGACCTGGACCACCCTCGGATTCGATGCCCCCGACGAGGACGGCCAGGCCGCGGCCGCAGCCCGCGCCCTGGACTCCATCGCCCGCCTCCACGGCGTCACCCTGCCCCGCCTCGCCCTCACCGAGGGCCGGCTGCACACCTTCGAGTCGCTCTCCTGGAGCCGCCCTCCCGGCCCCGGAGAGACGTACACGACGATCAGCATCGGCTGACCCCGCTGGCCCCTGCCTGGAGATGCTCATGGAGCGCCGCTACAGCCGTGGCCACGGCCTCGTCGGCGCTGGTCGTTTCGAGCAGCACCTGGGCGGGATCGTGCTTGTGCGCCACCGAGTAGGTGTCCCCGGGGAGGAGCGCGATGCACACGGGGAGTACCTGGCCGTCGCCCACCCAGTGCCGGCCACCAGTGCTGAAACACAGCCTGGCGTGGCTGGTGAAGGGATGAAACCGGGCGAGTGCGCTGTTCCGAGCTGCTTCAACGAGCGCTTCCATGATCGGGGGCACCCATGTCGTCGTGGAGCTTCGGGAGCGTTCGTCCCACTGCGCGGCGGCACGCGCCCGTAGGTCCCACTCTGCCTCGACCGACTCACCGGAATCGCCTGGTACATCCATGTTCAGGTCCCCCCTCTGAGGTGCTTTCGGAACCCTAATGTCCGATGGCCTGCGTCTCAATGGGCTGTCAGGCCGCCTGCCCAGCCGACGGCGCGGTGCCGAACAGCCGGTCGTCACGCAGAAGACCCGCCGTAGGCGACGGCTGTACGGCTTCGGTCGGACGGGCACGAGCCCGGCTGCCGAGGCCAGACGGCCTGGCGGTACTGCCCCCAACATGCTGGGCACCGGGTCTCGCCCGGCCCGGGGTGGCGCCACACGATGGTGATCCTGCCCTCGTGGACGGTCAGCGCGGGTCCGGACCCGGCGCGCACGCCCGTCAGGATCGGCATGGCGATCCGGTGGTGTGGCTGGTGGACGGCGCGTCACCGAAGACCCAGTGCTTGTAGCCGTTCGGCTGTTGCTCCAGGGATCCGCGCCGGAACGCCATGGTGCCCTCGCGGTTGCGGTCGATCCGCCACAGGACCTGCACGCCGACGGCGGCGGACGCCTCGCCTGACCGCGCCGTCGCACCGCCGGGCGCCGACGGGACGCCCGCCCCCTGCCGACGGGGTGGCGGGCTCACCGGGAGGGCGCGGCCACCCACGTCCCGTCCGGGTGGTGGATGCTCAGCTCGCCATAGGCCGACAGCGCGGCGGCCGGGTCGCCGGGGGTGGCGCGCAGGGCGGCGTCCAGGAAGGCGAGGGTCGCACCGGCGACGATGCGCGGGCTCTCGGTGCGGCCCAGGGTGCCGACGATCGCCGGCACCGGCGGCAGGTAGAGCGGGCCGTCCATGAAGGTGAGGTGTGCGGCGCCGGGGACGGTGAGCCGGTAGCTCGTCGCGGTATCGGAGGCGAGCGCCTCGGTGAGGCGCGGCAGGTAGCGCGCGTCGGTCGCGGAGGTGAGGTCCTGGGTGAGGGCGAGCGTCGGCTGCCCGAGGGCGGGCGAGAGGGGCCCGTGGGGGTAGCCGTCCAGGTCGACGACGGCGCGGAAGCGGTGGTCCTGCCGGGCGGCCTGGAGGGCGGCGGCGCCGCCCAGGGAGTGGCCGGTCACCGCGGCCCGGCCGGTGTCCAGGCGGCCGGTCAGCGGGTCGGCGTTCTCGCCGCGGTCCAGGGCGTCGAGCCGGGTGAGGACGAAGCCGAGGTCGGCGGCGCGCACCGCGGTCCAGCGGGCCGCCAGCGCCTCGTCCTCGTCCCGGTCGCCGCTGGAGGAGGTCGCGGTGGTGACCGTCCGGCCGTCGGCGAGGACCACGGCGGCGGAGTCGTACGGGTGGTCGAGGGCGGCGACGACGTAGCCGTGGCTGGCCAGTTCCTCCGCCCAGGCGGTGTTCTGGGTGCGCACGCCGCCGGACCCGGGGGAGAAGAGGACGACGGGGAACCGTCCGCCGCGGCCCTCCACCGGCGCGTCGAAGACCGCCCGGGAACGGGCCTGCGGCACACCCTCCACCAGGAACCCCGGCAGGCCGACCCCACGGGCGAGCGCGGCGGAGACCGTCCGCGCCTCCTGCTCGGTGCGTCCGAGGTACCGCGCCCGCGGGACGTCCGCGGGGCTCGGCCGCGCCGGGTACCAGAGCTGGACCACGACGGTGCGCCGGTCGTCCGGCTCGGCGGTGAAGGTCTCGGGGCGCCCGGAGTCGGTCCACTGCAGCACGCGGGTGCCGACCGCGAACTCCCCCGACGGCTCCGGGAACTCGGGGACGGGGAACGCCCAGGCCGCCACCGGTCCCGCGGCGACCAGACCGGCGCAGGCCAGCGACCCGGGCAGCGCCAGCCACCAGCGGGCCCGCCACGGCGCCCGACCCGTACGCCGCCGCAGCAGGGGAGCCAGCGCGAACGGGAGGGCGAGGGCGGCACCGGCCAGGACGGGCAGCAGCTGCCAGCGGATCCCGCTCGTCAGGCCCAGCGCGAGCACGGACAGCACGAGCACCGCGCCCGCCGCGAGCGTGGCGCGCGGGCGGGCACCGGGGGGAAGCCAGCGCGCCACCACCAGGGCGAGGGCAGCGAGCAGGGTGAGGATTTCCAGCAGGGACATGGCAACTCCCGTGATCGTCTCGGTCATCCGGCCATCCTCGGCGCGGGCTCCGCCCCGCCGCATCGGCCCCGGGTCGCCGACCCGTGCACCCGCGGTCGGCCTCCGCGGCACGTCCCTGTGCCACCCGAGTGGCAGCCGAACCCACCCCGGAGGCCGCCGCGTTGCGACCGCGGGAGGTGGTGGGACTCCTCCTGCGGTCGTACCCCGGCACCGGGTGATCAGCCGGTGGACGCATGTGCGCCGCCCGGCCCACCGCCTACCGTGGCAGGGCCGCGGTACGCGCCGGGGCTGCCGTGACACCGGACCGACAGGGGGCGTGGGATGACCGAGGACGCCTCCGGACCAGCGCCACGAACGCCACGAACGCGACGACTGCCACGAACGCCACGAGCGCGGCGAGTGCCACGAGCCCTGCGCCGGGTCACCGTCGCCCGGCGGCTGCCGTCGGTGGTCGTGGACGCGCTGCTGCCGGCGCTCCTCCTGCTCCACGTCGTGGCCATCTACCCGCCTCACGAGCTGGCGGCGCCGCTCGCCCTCACCGCCGCCCTCGCGCTGCCCCTGCTGTGGCGGCGCCGGGCCCCGCTCGCGGTGTTCGGCGCGGTGGCGGCCGCGGCCCTCGTCCAGTGGCTGGCCGGCGTCCAACTCCCGGCGGACGTCGCCCTGCTGATCGTCCTCTACACGGTCGCCGCGCGCTCCAGCCGGCGCGTCACCCTCGCCTCCGGCGCCGTCCTGGAGGCCGGCGTACTGATGGCGTGCCTGCGCTGGACGACGGACGGCGCCTTCCTCACCCCGTTCGTCGCCGTCACCGCGACGGTCCTCGCCACCGCCGTCCTCGGCGTGAACGCCCGCACCACCCGCGCCTACCTCGCCGCCGAACAGGAACGCGCCCGCCGCCTGGAGCTGGAACAGGAGCACCTGGCCCGACTGGCCGTCGCCGAGGAACGGACCCGGATCACCCGGGAGATGCACGACATCGTCACCCACAACCTGTCGGTCATGGTCGCGCTCACCGACGCCGCCCTCGCCGCGCAGCACCGGTCGGCCGACCGGACCACCGCCGCGCTGGTCCAGGCCGCCGAGACCGGCCGGCAGGCCCTCACCGACATGCGGCGCACCCTGGGCATCCTGCGGCCCGACGAACCCGACGCCGAGCGCCACCCGCTCCCCGGCATCGCCCAACTGGACGCCCTCGCCGCACAGATGGGCGCCGCCGGACTCCCGACCCGGCTCGACGTCCACGGCGACCACACCCACCTGCCCGCCACCGCCCAACTCACCGTCTACCGCCTGGTACAGGAAGCCTTGACCAACGCCCTCAAGCACACCCCCGCAGGAACCCGGGCCACCGTCCTGATCCGGTGCGCCGCCGGCACCGTCACCGTGGACGTCACCGACACCGGCCCCCGCCCGCCCCGCACTCCCACCGTCACCGTCACCGCCGACCCGGCCGGGCACGGCATCGCCGGCATGCGCCAGCGGGCCACCGCCTACGGCGGAACCCTGCAGGCCGGACCACTCCCCGACGGCGGCTGGCAAGTCCGCACCCGACTCCTCCTCAACAGCGCCGGAGCCACAGCGGCATGACCATCCGCATCCTGATCGCCGACGACGAAGCACTCCTGAGGATGGCCTTCGGCACCGTCCTGGACGCCCAACCCGACATGGAACCGGTCGGCGAAGCCGGCGACGGCGACCAGGCCGTCCGCCTCGCGCGGGAGCTGCGCCCCGACGTCGTCCTCATGGACGTCCGGATGCCCGGGACGGACGGGATCACGGCGACCCGCCGGGTCGTCGAAGTCTCCCCGCGGAGCAGGGTGCTGATCCTCACCACCTTCGACCTGGACGAATACGCCTTCACCGCCCTCCGCGCCGGAGCCTCCGGCTTCCTGCTGAAGAACACCAGGCCGGACGAGTTCCTCGGCGCGATCCGCAGCGTCGCGGCGGGCGAGGCGGTGGTCTCCCCACGGATCACCCGGCTCCTGCTGGACAGCCTCCGGCCGCACCTGCCCGACGCCGGGGACAGCGCCGGCGCCGCCCGCGCCGCGCGGCTGCGGCGGCTCAGCACCCGGGAGCGCGAGGTGCTCGTCCAGGTGGGCCGTGGCCTGTCCAACACCGAGATCGCGGCCGTCCTGCACCTCGCCGAGGCCACGGTGAAGTCCCACCTGGGGCGGATCCTGCACAAGCTCGACCTGCGCGACCGGATCCACGCCGTCGTCTTCGCCTACGAGAGCCGCCTCGTCCACCCCACCTGACGGCACACCGGAGCCGACCCGCGGCGCTCGGCCGCGGGCTCGGCCAGGGCTTGTGCCCTCGCCTCAAAGGGTGCTGGGCCGGGAGGATGCCAGGACGAGACGCCGTGGCAGAGCTTCCTCGCCCGCCTGGTGGAGGTGGTACTGGAGGTGAGGGCCTCAACCGCCCGCGGGGCGGCTCGTCTGCTCGATCCCCACACCGACTACGCCCGCACCGGTAGCGGCGGGGCTTCAGCCAACCCAGAGGCCTGGGAGCTCCTCACGAACGGCCTCAAGATCGGAAATGGTGCGCCCACGCGCATGAATCCACGACTGGTCCTGAAGGCCGTCCCGGCGAACCAACCTCCCGGGAGCCGCGTACCAGCGGACCGGAGAGTCGTCCCCGCTCGCCCACATCGGATGGTCGGGTAAACGGACCCGGGCATAGCGGGCGTGGAGATCCGGCATCAGTGTGTCGGGCAGCTCGCAGGCGTCATAGAGGTGGTCCGCCGCGAAGAGCGACTCGCTCAGCACCAGCTCCACCCATGCGAGGGACATCCGGTCGAGAAAGGGAATCCACCCCTGATGCGATTCCACCACCACCGGGGGATCGTCCTGCTCGATGTGAGCCAGCGGGATTCCCCAGGAAGCGCAGTCCTGGTTCTCACGGCGGTAGACGAGGACGCCGCCCACGGCGTCATCGATATAGAGACCGGACGGCTTGACCAGGGGGTCCTGCTGGCAGGTCATGTCGTCCCGACGGCCGAAGAGCGCATAGCCCTCACTCAAGGCGGGCGGCAGTTCGAATCCCAGATCGGCCTCCACGGCCGCCAACTCTGCTGCGGTGAAGCCGTCTTCCGGACCCACCGGACGGCCCATCCATACATCGGCGAACCAGCGCACGAACTGCCACGCATCGGAGCGGGTACGCACCCCGCTTCGCAGAGCCACCGCTACATCAGGACCGTCCAGCATGCCGAGAACGCTACCGCCTTCTGCAACCCGGGCGGCGAGCCGCTGCAGGCCCAGCCTCTCGTTCGTCCTCGGCGGCCCGGCGCCGGCCCAAACAATCCGAAGGACACCGTGGAGGCGAAGCTGTCCAAGGCGGTCTGCTCGGGCAAGGTGCAGCTCACCGCGGCGCAGAATGCCATCGGCACGGACTGGACCACAGCGTTTGGACAGGCTCGCTCTCCAGTAGGGCATGGCCGACCGCAGGGAGATGGGGGCGAGTGGTTTGCCGACTGCGGGTGGACAGCGATGTCGGACTTCTTCTCGGTAGCGGGGCCGCAAGGCGTGGACGACGTCTCAGCACTGCCGCATCGAGCTGCGTCCCGGGGACGTCGACAAGCTGTGGTGACGGTTCACGCCGCAGATCAACCGGCCGGCTGACGGGCCTCCGACCGTACCTGCAGCGTCATGGCGGCGAGCCGGTCCAGATCGATGCTCTCCGGAGCCGGCTGCGGGCCGTCCGGGGTCACCAGCGCCACCAGGGCCATGGTGTTCCTGTCGGACCATGCGCACATGGGCATGTCGACCCGGACGTCATCGTCGCCGGGCCGGGTGAGAACCTGGCAGCTCACCGTGATGTCGCTGCCCGGCGGGGTGATGTCCTTGGGCGGGACAGGCGCTTGTGCCTCGGTCGGCGCGGAGGCTCCCGACAGCAGGGCCGTGCGGGATTTGTCATGGGGGGTCGTGAAGTGGCCGTACGCTCCCGTCACCATGAGGACCTCTCGGGTACCCGCCGAGCCCTTCTCGTACTGGGCGGTGACGCGGGCGGGCTCCCCGGCAGCGGTGCCGGAAGTCCCCGTGGGTGCATCGTCCTTCGAACTCGGCGGACCGTCCTCAGACCGCTGGTAGGAGCCACCGAGCAAGGTGTCGGGCATGGAGAGCCGGTACTCGTCCGGCCCGCTCGCCATCCACCGCACCCCGAATCCCGCGGCGAGGAGGCCCACGACCGACACGGCGACGATCAGTACCGTCCTCCTGCCCCTCCGCCTACCCACAGGGCCGTCTGCCCCCGGGTCCGCGTGCGACTGCTGCGAGGTCCCGGACGTGTCGGGCGGGCTGGGGAAAGACGACATGGTCATGATCAGACACTACGGTCTTCGAGGACCCCCGCCCAAAACGCCGGCCACCCCCGAAGCTGCTCCGTCCCCGGCGCCGAGCCGGCACGGAGCATAGGCGCGGGAGTGGCCTGACTCCGCTGGAGGAATGCCGTGTGCCGTCTTTCGGCTGAAGTGCCCCGCAACGCACGCACGCCACCTTCTGTTCTGGACGCACCGACGGTCTCAGCCGACAGAGCCACCACGACCCCGACGGCACCTGCCTCGGCTACTTCAGGTGCCGTCACCCTCATGGCTGGCGGTGGCGGGCGGGTCGGGCGGGGGCGTGGTCGACTGTGCGGGTGCGCGGTGCGGCGCGGGTCGTAAGGGCGGGCCTGGAGGCGGTCATGGCTGAGGGCGGATCGTACGCGCGGATCGCGGTGGTCACCGGGGCTGCTCGCGGTGTGGGAGCGGCGGTGGCACGCCGGCTGGCCCTGCGGGGCATGCGGCTGGCACTGCTGGGCCGGGAGTTTGACTCGCTGCGCCAGGTCGCGGCCGGGCTGCCGACCGAGGCGCACTGCTTCGAGGTCGACGTCACCGACGAGGCGGCGCTCCAGGGCGCGGCCCGCTGCGTCGGCGCACGGATGGGGGCCGCCTCGGTGGTGATCGCCAACGCGGGGATCGCCGCCGCGGGCCCGTTCGCCACGTGCGAGGCATCGCTGTTCGACCGGGTGGTCGAGGTCAACCTGATCGGGAGCGCGAACACCGCCCGCGTCTTCCTGCCCCAACTCACCTCCACCGGGGGGTACTTTCTTCAGGTGGCATCCACCGCCGCGTTCGGTTCGGCGCCGCTGATGAGCGCCTATTGCGCGTCGAAGGCGGGCGTGGAGTCGTTCGCCCAGGCCCTGCGTACCGAGGTGCGTCCGGCGGGCGTGGGGGTCGGCATCGCGTACCTGCACTGGACCGGCACCGACATGATCGCGGCCCTCGACGACCACCCGGTGCTGCGGGCCCTGCGTTCCCATCAGCCCGCGCCCGCCCGCCGCGTGCACAGTCCCGAGCGGGTCGCCGGATGGCTGGTGCGCGGGGTGGAACGGCGCGCGGTCAGCGTCTACGCCCCACCGTGGCTGCGTCTGGTACAACCCCTACGTCCGGTGCTGCCGATGGTGGTGTCGGCGGTGGCACGGCGGTCGTTGTCGGCGCTGCCGTCCGAGGAGCTGGAGCGGACCACCGGGGTGCTCGGCGCGGGCGGTGCCGCCGACCTGCGGGCGCGCGGCGCGGCGCTGCCGGTTCGGCCGGTGGCTCCGCCCCAGACCTGACCGGCACGGGGCGCGTCCGCGCCTGGGGCCGGGCCGTCGAACAGGACTACCTCGCACAGGCCGCGGTGTACACCACCGCCGGACCACCCCCTTCAGCCTCCTGCTCGGCCAGTTCGATCTGCCGTCTCCCGGCAGGCCTCGACCCGCCGCTCCGCTGCTCACTCCGGCCGATGTCGTTGTCACCGAGGAGGTGCTGGAGCGGCAAGGGCTGAAGGTCTCAGGGGCCGACGTTTCGTACACGTTCGTACACGCCGCCGTGAGGGTGCCGCAGCACCGCCCGGTGGCCGTTCGGCGTGGGTTGCGCCGACATCACCACGGTGGCACCACCTGCAATGCCTTCTTCGACGGCGGCGGCCAGATCTGAATCCGCCAGAGTGGCACCCACCTCGGCAACCCTGCGCACTGCCTCGTCCGGACCGCAGAACAGGTCGTCACCGGCATGGCGGAGTACCTCGTCCGCCCGGGTCTGTGGTCAACACCGTTGGCCTCTCCCAGTCGTTGTTCTGAGCCCGGCATGGCCGGAGTCGGACGGCGCCAGCCACGCCGGGTCTCCCCGCCGTCAGCCATCGCCACGGCTCTGCCAGGCGGCGCGCTGGCGCAGCGAGATCCGGTTGCCGTCGGGGTCCACTGCCTCAATGCGGACCCCGTACCCGTAGTCCTCCGGTTCGGGCTGGTCGAACGTGACCCCGCGGTCCCGGAGAACCTCAAAGTCTGCGCGCAGGTCGTCCGACTCAAGGAAGACAGGGCCGGGGGTGGCGCCGGGCTGAAGCTCGGCCGGTTGCGCGCCGGCCGTGGGGTGTGGCCAGAGGATGATTTCGAGCGGGCTGCCGGGGACGCTTATGGTGAGGAAGCGTCCGTCAGGCCCCGGATAGTCGACGCGCTTCTCCAGGCCGAGCTGGTCGGTGTAGAACCTCAGCGCGCGCTCCTGATCGGTGACATAGAGCGTCACGTACATGATGTTCGTCAGCATGGTGCTCCTCCAGCGGTTACCTGAGCCCCCTCGGGCCCGTCATCCCACATGACGGAGCGGATTCAGGGAAGGTAACAAGATGTTCGAGACTGGCGCGGCGGACCCGGTGGCCCAGGCGTTCGAAGTCCAGCGCGACCGGCTGCGTGCGGTCGCCCACCGCGTGCTCGGATCGCATGCCGACGCCGAGGACGTCGTCCAGGAAGCCTGGCTGCGGCTCTCCCGCCAGGACACGACCACGATCGAAAACCTCGCTGGCTGGCTTACCACCGTGGTCGGCCGGATCAGCCTTGACGTCCTCAGGTCGCGCCAGGCCCGCCCCGAGGCATCCCTGGACGACCGTCTGCCCGATCTCGCGGTGACGCTCGACGACGCTCCTGCCCCGGACGACGACGCGGTGCTCGCCGACTTGGTCGGACTCGCGCTCCTCGTCGTGCTCGAATCGCTTCGGCCCAGCGAGCGGCTGGCGTTCGTGCTGCACGACCTGTTCGCGGTGCCCTTCGACGAGATCGGCAGCATCCTCGGCAAATCCACGGACGCAGCAAAGATGCTGGCCAGCCGAGCCCGCAGAAAGGTCCAGGCAACCGAGCAGCCTGCCAGCGCACACCGGGAGCGGCGCCACGTGGTTTCCGCCTTCCTGGCGGCCGCCCGCCGTGGAGACTTCGAGGGTCTGCTACGCATGCTCGACCCCGAGGTGCGGCTCGCCGTCGACACTCCAGGCGGCTTGGTTGTCACCCTCGGCGCCACCAAGGTCGCCGCCGGCGCGCGGCTGGCCGCCAGCGCGGCCACGCTGGGCCGGGCAGCCCTCGTGGGCGGCCTTCCCGGAGTTGTCTCCTGGCACGCGGACGGGACCCCCCTCTCCGTCCTCGCGTTCACTGTCACAGACGGCCGTATCACCGCCATCGGCGTCGTGGTCGACCCGGCCAAGCTCGCGCGGATGAACCTTCCGGACCCGGCGTGAGCAGCTGTGTCACGCTGCCCCCGTGACGCTTGACCAGGGCGCCGCCCGCCTCCGACGGGCGGAAACGGGCCCGGAGGCGGCCGGCCGTGGCGTTTGCCGCTGGTCGACCGTGTCCTGCTGGTGTCGGTCTACTACCGCACCAACCTCACGATGCGGCAGCTCGCCCCGCTCTTCGGGATCTCTTCGGCCACCGTCTGCCGGGTCATCCAGCGGCTGGGGCCGCTGCTCGCACTGGAGCCGGCCCCGCGGCCGGGACGACGGTGCTCGCTGACGGCGCCTACCTGGGCACCGGGCTGATCGTCCCGCACCGCAGAAGGGCCGGACGGCCCCTCCTCCGCGGGCAGGAGGAGGACAACGCCGAACACCGACGCGCTCGGGCCCGCGTCGAGCACACCTTCGCCCGCATGAAAAAGCGTGTATCGGAAATGAATCGTGCGCATAGAGTGTCGGCATGTCACTGGGTCACATAGTCCTCCCGTCCGGCCGTTCGATCCGGCTCACCGAGCTGCGGATGTCTTCGACCTACGGCGGGATGCTGGAGGGCTACCCGTGCAAGCGCATCAACGATCTGAAGGTCAGTTGGCTCCAGCGGCAGGCCGAACGCGCGTTTCCCTCCACGCCGGTCCATCTCGTTGCGCCCTCCCGTGAGTACCCGGAGGAGACCGCTGGCGCCTTCGGTCCCGTTGAGGTGCTGCCTTCCGTGGCTTGCATCGGTGTCTTCGGCTCCACGGCGCTCGACCCAGCGATGGACGGTTCGACCCTCGTCGTCGCCTGGTTCCAGTCGGCACCGGAGGTACCAGCCGGTGAGGATGCTGACCTTGCGCTTCGCAGCATTCGCTGGGAGGAGCTGGCCCAGGACTACGAGCTGTAGAGACGTGTACTGATCGCAACCACTCGTTGATGGCCGCGAAGAGGACCGTGGCTTCAAAGCGGACCGCGAGCTTGTCGTAGCGGGTGGCCACTGCCCGGTGACGCTTGAGGCGGTTGATGCCGCACTCGACCGGGACCTGGTCGACGATCTCGGTGCCGAACTCCCGGCGCCCCCGCGATCTCGTCCGTCCGCGGGGTGCCGATTGCCGGCAGCGGGCCTCGACCCGGGAGGACCCGCTCGATGCGCCGTGTAACGCCCGCCGGTTTCACCGGCACGGCCAGGCGCCCGCCGGCCGGGCAGCTTCTCCGACGAACTGCTGGGGTCGATACGGCCGTGTGTGACGTCTCGCCCGTCGAACGGGCGGACTCAGGCGATGTGGCGCAGAAGACTGACGCGAAGCTCGCCGTCGAGGAGGTCGTCCATCCGGGCTGCGAAGTCCTGGAGGTGGGCGGTCTGGAGGTTCGCGGCGTGGTCGGCGCGGCTGCGCCAGATCTCGTACAAGCAGAACGAGGCGGGGTCGTCCACGTCCACGTGCAGGTCGTAGGTGACGCAGCCCGGCTCGCGCGACGTGGGCGCCACGAGCGCTGTGAGTGCCTGGTGCAGAGCCTGCTCCTTGCCGGGCTTGGCCCGCAGCTGAGCCACGACTGACAATGCGTCAGATTCGATGTTCGTCATCAGGGTGGGTGTTCCTGTTCATGGCGCGGTGACCCGTTGCCACCAGCTGCACAAGACGACGCTAGGGGCAAGTAGTCCGGCTATACAGTCCTCTTTCATGGACAATGACCGAACCAATCGGGCCAGCGGCCTCCTCATCGAACTGTCCGAGGACGGTGGGTCGCTGTACGAGCGCTTGACGAGTGGGATCAGGACCGCCATCGCGGAGGGCCGCCTGGGACCGGGTCACCTGCTCCCCCCGAGCCGCGCGCTGGCCGCCGAACTCGGCTGCTCCCGATGGGTCGTCAACGAGGCCTACACCCAGCTCGCCGCCGAGGGCCAACTGCAGACGCGGCAGGGCTCCGGCACGCGCGTCACGGCCCATCCCACCAGGCCCAACCCGGACCGGGCACCGACGACCCGGCGGGCCCCTTCCGCTCTGCCGGTGGTGGCCGACCTCCGGCCGGGCACACCGGACGTGGCCGCATTCCCTGCACCGGCGTGGACCCGGTCCCTGCACCACGTCCTCGCCGGCGCCGACTGGGAACCATCGGTCTTTCCGCAGGCAGCGGGGGCGCAGCGGTTGCGGGAGGTCGTTGCCGCCCATCTGAGCCGGGTACGCGGACTGGCGGTCGAGGCTGACGAGGTACTCATCACCTGCGGTACCTCCCACGGAGTGTCGCTCGTCGCGCGGGTCCTGGCCGCACGCGGGGTCCCGCACCTGGCTGTCGAGGACCCCGGCTGGCCCCGTCTGCACCGGGTCGCGGCCGCCGCCGGCCTGCCCACCGTGCCGGTCGCCGTGGACGCCGAGGGCCTCGACGTCGAGGCGCTGACTCGAACAGATGTCCGGGCGGTGCTGTGTGCACCGGCCCATCAGTTCCCCACCGGCGCGGCCCTGTCCCCCGCACGCCGGAGGGCTTTGCTCGCCTGGGCCGTGCAGCGCTCCTCCGTCATCGTCGAAGACGACTACGACGCCGAGTTCCGCTACGACCGCAGACCCGTCGGCGCGCTGGCCGGCCTCGACCGCAACCTCGTCGTCTACCTGGGCTCGGTCAGCAAGACCCTGCATCCCGGACTGCGTCTGGGCTGGATGGTCCCACCGCCGGCGCTGCGCCAACCGCTGCTCGACGCCCTCGACACCGCAGCCGCCGGCCCCAGCACCCTGGACCAGCTCACCTTCGCCAGGCTCGCCGGCACCGGCGGCTACGACAAGCACCTACGCCGCGTGCGCAAGACGTACAGGGCCCGCCGCGACGCCCTCGTGACCGCGCTGGGCAGCCATGCCGTAATCCGCGACTGCGGCCCGGTCCGCGGCATCGCCGCCGGCCTGCACCTGTTGGTCCCCCTGCCCCCCGGACTCGAGGACCACATGATCGTCGAACACCTCGCAGACCGCGGCATCGCCACCGCCGCCCTCTCCGGATACACCACCCGACGCCAACCGCCGGCCCTGGTCATCGGCTACGGCCGACTCGCCCCGAGCCGCGCGCAGTGGGCAGCCGAACAGATCGCGGAGGTCCTCCTCGACCAGCCACCGACTTCGGCGCTCGGGGGTGACCGGCTAGCAGTGCTTTGTTAGCTGGTCTTGTCACGCCGGGTGTGCGGTAGTTCGCTGGCTGTATGAGGGCTGGGGACTTGCGGCGGTGCGGGGCCGGTTGGAGGAGATCGCGTCCGAGGTGTTCGCACCGTTGGTGCGTCGGGACCAGCGTGAGAAGGGCGCCTTGTACATGCGAGGGCTGCTGCTGAACGGCCGTCGCAAGTCGATGCAGCCGATGGCCGAGCGCCTCGGTGTCGATCACCAGCAGTTGCAGCAGCGGGCGGTGCAGCCGCAGGTGTGGGTGGTGGATGACACCGGCTTCCCCAGAGACGGCCGTTCCTCGGCCGGGGTGGCCCGGCAGTACTCCGGCACCTTGGACAAGGGCGGCAACTGCCAGATCGGGGTCAGTGTCCACGCCGCCTCGGACACTGCCTCGTGTCCGCTGTCCTGGCGCCTGTTCCAGCCCGAGTCCTGGGACGGTCCGGACGCGGCCGACCGCCGGAAGGCCTGCCGGATCCCCGAGGGCGAGCATCACCAGCCGAAATGGCGGCTCGCGCTGGACATGCCTGACGAGCTCGCCGGCATCGGGCTTCGGCCCGGTGCCCTGGTCGCGGACGCGGGTTACGGCGTGCACGCGGACTTCCGCCACGGTCTGGAAGACCCGCGGTCTGGGCTACGTCCTGCAGGTGAGAGGCGAGATGACCGCCCATGGTGAGGACGCCGAACCGCACCAGCCTGCCTACGGCGGTCTGGGGCCTCGGCCGCTTCCGCGCTACCGCACCCGGCCGGTCTGCCCGCGTGAGCACGTGCTGGCCGCCGGACGTGCACACGGACGGGCGCTGGTCTGGCGCCAGGGCTCGAAAGCGGCCCTGAGCTGGCACTTCGTGCTCCTGCGGATCCGGCTCAAGCCTTGTGCGACGTCGGCACTTGGCACGATGATCTACGAGCGCCGCTCGCTCCTGATCCGAACGGAATAGAACATACGTGAGATCCCCCCGCCGACCCCTCGCTCTCGCTGCCACGGCCCTTTCCTGCGGCCTGCTGATCAGTGGATGCAGCCTTCTGGACGGGAGCTTGGCGTGGGACACGATGCCGCTGACCGACAGTCGGGTCGTGGGGACCTGGAACGGTACCAACTGCCCGGCGACCTTGACGATCAACGCGGACCACTCCGCGCGGGTCACCGGCCTTCCCGTCGACAGCGACGGTTCGAAGGTGACCAAGACCGTGGACGGCGACGGCTCCTGGAAGCTCGGTCCCGCTGGGGGCGATACCGTCCCGCATCGACTGTCGCTGACCCTGGGTTTGGACGGCTACGAAGTCGAGTCGGGCAAGGACGGCAGTACCACCGTCCTGTTCGTCACGGTTGGTGACCCCGACGACGGTGTGGCCTGTCGTTACCTCCGCTCAAGCTCGAAATGATCCGTCGTCACGCTGCCCGTTTGAAGTCGTCGCGGTGGTTGGCCAGGATCTCGTCGATCACTCCCGTCGTGCAGGGCTGGATGTGCATCCCGAACAGCGAGTTCAGGTTCCCGATCGGTCGTCTGGGCGGGTTGAGGCCGGTGGGGAGTTCTCGCCGATGCGTGGTGGTCGGTCCGGTCGCCGGCCCGCCGGGGGGGTGGGGGCGTGATGCGGCCCCCGACCCGGGGGAGTGGGTCGGGGGCCGCCGCACCGTGTACCGGATGTGTGTCCGCGGTCAGTGGCGGAAGGTGTCCTTGGTCTTTTCCTTGGCCTGACGGGCGTCACCCTTGGTCTGTTCGGTGCGGCCTTCGGCGGTCATCCGCTCGTTGCCGGTCATGCGGCCGAGGGCTTCCTTCGTCTTGCCCTTGGCCTGCTCGGCAGTGGCCTTGGTCTTCTCGGTGCCCGACATGGGGACCTCCTCGTGTTGTACCGGATCGGTCGTGACCGCTCTCCTGCTCACATCCGCGACAGGCAAACCTGGGTCATCTGTCGTGCCGCGTCGGTGGGGCTGGGGCCGGGCAGGCCGAGGGCCGAAAGTCCGTACGGTTCTGGGCCGGGAGGGGTCTGGGCGGCCATGGTCAGCCAAGCGGCGCAGGCCTCGGGTCCGGGCCACGGGGGCGAGCCGCTCCACCTCCTGACCGACCCGCAGCTTCCGGGCCGCAACCAGTCAAGGGGCCCAGCCGCGTACTCTGAGCGGTACGGTTTTGTCCTCCGGATCCTGGCCGCCGGAGTAGGCGGCTGCGGCCGGCCCCGCGGTGCGCCCGGTCGTCTCGACGCGTCAGTTTTCGTGCTACGCACGGATCGCTACGCCAGGTGTTCACTTGGCGGGCAGGAGGCGTAGCGTCGTGATCCCAGCATGGGGCGGAGTGATCTCACGAATGCCGGTCAAGCCGGGCCGGCGGGGTGGCGCGCCGCAGATGATCGACGTCTTCAGGCGGCGGGGTCTGAGCGTCGGCGGCAGGCCCATTCGGGGTGAGCACGGTCGCGGGAGCGGGGGGTTCGTCGGCGGGTTGCTGTGTGGTGGAGCGGGTGGGCGTTCGGGGCGGGCTGGGGACGGGCCGGGCGCCTGGGCGCGTGCATGTCGAGTTGGCCGGCGGCCGGCCGGCCTCGCTGGTGTGGTGAGACGCGGCCGTGGCCGGGGGATAGGGCGCAACGTCGTCCGCAGCGACCGACGGAACGCCCCCGGCGCCGTACCTGCACGCTCGACGAGCTTGATCTCACGGCCGGTCGGGGCAAGAGTTGCCCTTCATGATCAGTCAGCTCGTGACGCTCGCCGGCGTCCTCATCGGCGCCCTGACCTCCTTCCTGGCGACGACCATGGCCGAGCGCACCCGCCACCAACGGGCCATGGCGACACGGTGGGATGAGCGCAAACTCACCACCTACATCGAGTACGCGGCATGCGTGAAGGAGATATCCAGCACCGCCAAACGAGCTCGGCTGGCCGCGGAAGGCACCGACGAACGACGTGAACACCTCGCCGCTATGGAGGCCGCCGAACTGAGACGGAGCGTCCTCTTCGAAACCCTTGCCCTCCTTGCCTCACCCGCCGCGATCGACGCCGCCCACCAGGTGAACCTCGTCCTGTGGCGGGAGCTGGGCACAGCCCGCGACCCGGGAGCGGCGGACGCCGAAAGCGGGCGCAGGCTCATCGAACTGATCAACCGCTACCACGAACAAGCCCGCGCCGACCTCGGCGTCCCCCAGCCCACCTGACACACGGCGGCATCAGCCGGGCTACGGCACGGGGCCGGCTTACGTGTCGCCGGAGGCCGCCGACAGTTCTGGAACGTCCCGGTTCCCGACGCGGCGCCGGCAAGGGCCGGCGCCGCGTCGAGCAGCATGAGCCGCTTCGACAGCGGGGGAGCGGAAGCGGGCACCGGCCGGAAGGGGGCCGGCCGATGGGCAGTCCCGGCTCCGGTCTGCGGCTCTACTGCTTCACGGCTTCCATGGGCTGAGCCTGTCCGGTGGTGCCGAGCTGGTAGAAGTCGCTCCACCCCTGTTCGTAGTAGTTCAGGTCCTGGACGGCCACGTCGGCCAGGGACAGGGCCGCGAGTACCCGGCGGTGTTCTTCAACATGTCTCTTCCCCCCGTCGAGTTGATCACTGATCGGCTGTCCTCGGTGGAACGATGGTGCGCTGGGCGCGTGAAGTCGGACGAGGCGGAGGCGGCGGCCCAGCTGCCAATGCCGGTGACGGCTTCACGGTCGGGCGCCTGGTTCGCGCCGGCCTCCTCGTCTCCCTCGGCGGGGACAGGCCCATGGCGGGAGTCTCTCGGAAACGCCTCGCGGAACTCTCACAGCTGGTGTTTATGAGGTTGCAGCCCTTGGAGGAGTAGTTCGATCAACCGTCGAGGGTCGTAGAGGGGGTCGCTGTCGTGCCCGATGCAGAGATTGCCGATGCCGCGCATGAGTTCGTAGGGCTGTATGCCGGGCCTGATCTCGTCGGCCTCGACGGCGGCATCGAGCAGATGGGCGCAGACGGGCATCAGCCGGTCGAGGAAGTGGGTGTGCAGCGTGGCGAAGCGGTCGCTGTCGGACTGGAGAGCGTCGGCGAGTCCGTGCTTGGTGACCAGGAAGTCGGTGAAGAGGCCGACCCACTGGCGCAGCGCGTCGAACGGGGAGGCGGCATCGGCCAGCAGTTTCGGGCCGGCTTCGGCGCAGGCCTCGATCTGATGGTGATAGACGGCGGTGACCAAGTCCGCCCGGGTGGGGAAGTGTCGGTAGAGCGTCCCCAGCCCGACACCCGCCCGAGCTGCGATCTGGCGGATCGGTGCGTCGATCCCCGAGGTCGCGAACACCTCCGCTGCGGCGTCGAGCAGCGTCTGCTGGTTGCGTACCGCGTCTGCTCGCTTGCTCCGAGCGGACGCTCCCTCGGCCGGGCCTGCTGCGGGCACCACACTCTCCTTCCGGCGGCCGTTGACGAAACGGATCAGCGTTCCATATGTTAATCGGAACAGCGATCCGCTTTCAGATTAGCTGACTGCGGGCACTCCGCCATGCCCGCCGCCGCCGTACACGGCCAGGCGGCGGGGGTCCTCGAAGGGCATGCTCCTCATGAGTGCACCTGCTTACACAGCCCACACCCTCCAGTCGCCCACCCCCGTCCTCTCCGTCAGCCCGGTGGTGCTGCCGGCCCCCGGCCGAGCCATGGACCTCCAGGTGCGTGTCTCCGCTCCGGTGACCGGGAGCGAGCTGCCGGTCATCCTCCTCTCCCACGGCCTCGGCTTCTCCAATAATCTCTCCTCGCTGAACGGCTACGCCCCGCTCGCCAACTTCTGGGCCGCACGGGGCTTCGTCGTGATCCAGCCCACCCACCTGGACTCCAGGGCGCTGAGCCTGGACCCCGAAACCTCCGCCGCCGCCGCACAGTGGCGCACCCGGGCGGAGGACATGACGCGCGTCCTCGACCAGCTCGACGCCATCGAGGAAGCCGTTCCGCAGCTCGCCGGACGTCTCGACCGGAGCCGGATCGCCGTCACCGGGCACTCCATGGGCGGGCACACCGCGAGCCTGCTGCTCGGCGCCCGCCTCACCGATCCCCACGACGGAACCGCAGTGGACCTGTCCGATGCGCGGATCAAGGCGGGCGTGCTGCTCGCCGCGCCCGGCCGGGGCGGCGACGCCCTCACCGGGTTCACCGTCGAGAACTACCCCTTCTTCCTGACCACCGACTTCTCCACGATGACCACCCCCGCACTCGTGGTCGCCGGCGACAAGGACGACTCCGCCTTCCTGACGGTCAGCGGCCCGGACTGGCACACCGACCCGTACACCCTCGCCCCGGGCCCCAAGTCCTTGCTCACCCTGTTCGGCGCGGAGCACGGGCTCGGCGGGGTCTCCGGATATGACGTCGCCGAGACCACCGACGAGAACCCCGAGCGGGTCGCCGCCCTAGCCCACCTCGCCTGGGCCTACCTGCGCAGCGCGTTCCACCCCGAGGACCCCGCCTGGCAGACGGCGCGCGCCGCGCTGACGGCCGACTCCGACCCCGTCGGACGCGTCGAATCCAAGTAGGCCGGGAAGGCCGCCCAGTCGGGCCGGGGCTCACCGGCCGGCCGGCCTCTCGGATGGAGGGCCGGCCGGCTGCTGATGCTCCTATTGATCGTCAAGCCCTGTCGGCAGAATGAGGCGCCGTAGGGTGGCAGGGTGCGGTACTTGGCGGAGTCGTTTATTCTCGGGGCCCTGCGGGCTTGCGGCAGTGTGGGATGACGAGTCCGGTTCCCGGGTAGCCGCCGTCGGCGATCGTGAGGGTTTTGCCGACCACGACGACCCGGCGGGTGTCGGCGTCGATGACGACCTGGTGGTTGGTGGAATACCGATAGTTCTTCGACCGCTCGGCGATGGTGTGGTCACGGGTGGGGACCAGGGTGCCGTCCACGATGAGCACGGCGTCCCTGGCGAACCGCTTGCGCGGCTGGAGCGCAAACATCGGCCCCAGGTGGTCGATGATCCGGTCCGCCGCCGACTTCGACACACCGAACGGCGGCGCGAGCTGCCGCATGGTCAGGTTCGTGCGCCAGTACGCCACGACCAGCAGAGCCCGGTCCTCCAACGGAAGGCTTCACGGCCGTCCCTGCGGACCGCGTCCGCACCCTCGCGCCGCAGAACCGTCACCAGCTTCCCGAAGACTCGCGGGCTGAGCCCGGTGAACGGGGCTATCCAGGACGGGTCCGACGCCGTGATCACACCAGCCACCCCGCGATCATTCCAGTTGCCGACGCCCCTCGTTCTGGCCGATCTTGTCCACTTCGCAAACGAGGAGGCCACGTGGGCTTGATCCTGTTTCCTGCGGACGGAGACAACAGCAGTCCGGACGTCACATGGTCCTGCATCCGCTTCAACGACTTCCGGGAACGGCTCGCACGGGCCGAGGGGTTCAGCCTCCCGGAGATGTCGGGCTTTGGGGGCGACCGGCCGTGGAGCGACACCTCTACCACCCTGGAGCCACTCCTCGATCACCCTGATGTCGGTGGTGACGCCCTCTCTGCTACCGACTGCGCTGCGATGCTGCCCCGCCTGCGAGCGATCACCGGCGAATGGCAGGAGGAGCCCAATGAACCACTCCTCCAGCGTCTCATCCAGGACGCTCAGCAGCTGGCGGTCGTCCTACGTTTCTGCGTAGACAAGGATGTCGAACTCATCTTCGGTTGACGTTGGGGAGTGGCCAGACAGTCGACACCTCACTCCGGCCGCAGTTACGGGACAGTCCTTAGGCTATGTCCGTCGTTGAGTCGCTTCAGTCGCTGATGGGGAGCTAGATGCCCGCTGAACTGCGGCTTTATCGCAGCGACTCAGGGCAGTCCACCCCAAGTCGCTCAGTCGTTGGGCTCCGCCTGGCGAAGTGGTGCACGCCGCCGGGGCCCGTCAAAAGGGGCTCCGGCCAGCGAGCCGGCCGACCATGCCCACGGACGCTCCCGCGGCGGACTGACCACGAAGATCCACCTCCCCGCCGACAGTCGCTGCCGGCCGCTGGCGTTCCGCATCACGCCTGGCCAGGCCTGTGACGCACCCGCATTCGAGCAGGTCATGGCCCGCTTACGGGTTCGCTGGCGGTTCGGCCGTCCCAGGACCACGCCGGACGTGGTCCTGGCCGACAAGGTCTCCTCGTCCCGGGCGATCCGCCGCCACCTGCGACGACGCGGCATCCGGGCGGTGATCCCGCAGCCCGCCGACCAGGCCGCCAACCGCAAGCGGCACCGGGGTGGTCGCCCGCCGACCTTCGACCGAGAGGTTTACAAACAGCGCAACACCGTCGAGCGCTGCATCAACAAGCTAAAGCAGTGGCGCGGCCTGGCCACTCGCTAGAGGACCCAACCGTCGCCGGAAACACAGAAAGGCCCTGCTCCCCAGTGATCACGGGGGAGCAGGCCTTCGACTGTCAGGCCGCCATCGCGGGTGCGCGTGGTCAGGGTGGGGGACGCCCGACGACGGAGTGAGGCGGGTGCAGGGTGCCGTCGTCCTCGCTGGTTGCAATCTCGTTGAGGTTGGTGGTGGTCACGCGCTCACCCTCGCGACGGCGGCAGGGAGGAGCCCGGTGACGTCGGCGTCGTGCAGGTCGGTGTAGCTGTCATGGTCGCTGACGTCGAGCGCGGCGTTCTGCGCGGTGACGGCGTAGCCGGGGGTCACGGTGGCGGCGCGGCCGGCCAACGCGGTGTTGAGGCGGTCGGCGTCGCGGGACGCGTGCCAGGTCTGGGCGTAGGGCCCCAGGCTCAGCAAGGTGTAGCCGGTGCCGTCGGGGCGGCGGGCTTGGACGTGGACGCCGTAGTGGGCGGTGGCCATGCCGAGGTCGTCGGGGAGGGGGAGGTTCGCGGCGGCGTGGGTGAGCATCGCGCAGGCCGGCTGCCAGGCTCCGAGGATCGCGGTCGTTTCGCAGCGCAGGCAGCCGCGGTCGGTGTAGCCGAGCTGGTGGCCGTGGAGGTAGGCCGCGGCGTGACCGGTGTCGGGGTGGACCAGGGCGACGGCGATCACTTCGGTGCCGTGGTCGTCGCCGGGCCGGGGGTGGGCCCGCTCGATATGCGGGCCGATGCGCACGGCGACGTCCTGGCCACTGCCGGGCGTCCACGGCTCCGGGGAGCGTACGGCGGCAAGCATCGCGCGGAACTGGTCGACGACGGCCTGGTCCTCGGGGGCGAGGGCGCCGGAGCCTGGCAGCAGCGGCGGAAGCGTCGGATCATCGTCCCGTCTCCAGCTCGGCCCGGACGGTGGGCGTCTTGAGGACGCGCAGCAGGCGGACGGGCAGGTGCTCGACTATGATCTCGCGGCCGCGATGGCGAAGTTCGCGGGCAAGGAGTCCGGTGAGACCGGATGCCCTTTTCCGGACTAAGAGCTCGTCCTTGGCTGTAGTTCGCGCAGGGCCCATGCGGCTTCGAGGTTTCGCTCTCCTTTGCGGTGCCAGGCGGCGATGTCTTCATTTGTGGTCGCGCAGGAAGGTAGGGATCTCGTCGCGGGTCGGGTAGTTCGGCAGGGGGGCCGGCTTGTCCCGGAGGAACGCGGTGATGACGGCGACAGCCCGGTCGTTGTTGTCGAGGCCGTTCCACATGTGGTGTCCGACTCCGGGCATGTACTGCGTGCGCTGGATGGCGGGGTCGTTGGCAAGCGCGGCGGTCGCCCATTGACGGATCTGGGAGGAGCACTCGGCGATCATCAGCATCGCGGGGGTCCGGGAGCGCCTCAGTTGCGGGGCGATGGAGGGTGAGTCCTTGACCGTCTGCTGGATGCGGAGGCTGGCGGCGGGGCTGAAGGAGAAGTTCTGTGCGGTGTCCTCGGTGGGGATGCGGTGCGCGTCGCGCGCACAGTAGGCGGATGCGGTGTCGCTGCCGAGATCCGCGGCGGTGAAGGCGTTGTCGCCTTCGGCCTGCCCGATCAGTCCGGTGTCGGGGGTGAGGAGTCCCAGTCGCATGAGGCCGAATGCCACGGCGTACCGGGGGACGTGCGTCGATCGCGGTCCGGTCGGTTCCGGCGCGAGGCCCCGTGCGGATGCTCGGCCCTTGTGCCCGATGATGTGTGCGGTGGGGCCGTCCATGGGCCCGGGCTCGGCGATGATCGCCCGGTGCACGCGCGCGGCGACGCCAGGGTCGGCCAGGGCTCGGGTGAGCACGACTCCACCTGAGGAGAATCCGAGGATGTCGACCTCGCCCTTGTCCAAGCGGTCGACGAAGGCGGCGAGGTCACGGACGGACCTGGAGATCGTGTACTGGTCCATGGAGAGCAGGTCGCTTCGTCCGCCACCGGCCTGTTCGTAGGCGTAGACGTCGTAGCCTTGGCGTGCCAGGAGTCGCAGAAACCCATGGTCTTGCACCGAGATGCCGCGGACGGGTCCTCCGTTGAGGTACACGAACGGGACGGGATGCCGGGTGCCGGGGCTCGCAGGCGGGTAGTGGTACACAGCTACCCGGCTGCCCGTGGCCAGGCTCCAGTGCTGCGCGGCCACGAAGGGCAGGGCGGGCGGGTACCGCCGGGCCGTCGGCACGGTCGGGATGCAGACCGTCGCCGTCAACGCCGCCGCGACGATCACCGGCAGGAACGGCACGAGCCTCGCCGGCCAGGTGCGGTGCCGGCCCCGCCACAGCACGAGGACAGTCCCGGCCCCGACGGTCGTCAACCACGCGCCGAGCCCCGAACCTGCCCCGTCCGTGAGGGCGATCAGTGCGAGAAAGACGACGACCAGCGCCACGACGGCGGCCAGGGCCAGCAGTAAGCGTCCGGTGAAGCGGACGAGGCGTATGGCGGACGTGGGCACAGCGGACCTCCGACAGTTTCAGAACACCGTTTCAAAACGACGTTATCAAAGAAGGTAGGCTGCTGACCGTGGGTAGGCCCAGAACGAACGACGAGGCCGTCAAAGAGCGGCTTGTGGAGTGCGCGACCGAGATGCTCGCCACCCGTCCGCGAGAGTCGGTCACGGTCCGCGCCGTGGCCGCTGCCGCCGAGGCGTCGACGACCGCGGTGTACTCCTTGTTCGGTGGCAAAGACGGGCTGATCGGTGCGGTCCGCGACAGAGCCGTAGCCGGCCTGTTCCAGGACGTGTCGGCGGTGCAGACGTCCGCGGACCCTCTCGCCGACCTCTACGCGCTGGCCGTCGCCTACCGTCGTTGGGGGTGCGGACACAGCCACCTGTACACGGTGCTCTTCGGTGGTGTGCAGTCCTTCGATCCGTCGGGAGAGGTCGGTGTCAGTGACCCGATCCGTCCGCTCCTCTCGGCAATCGATCGTGCCGTGACGGCGTCCGTCCTCGCTGGCGACGCAACGGCGATCGCCCTGTCGATCTGGGCAACCCTGCACGGGCTTGTGACCCTCGAACTGGCCGGGGCTCTCGACGCCAGCACGGCCGAAGCCGCATTCCGCTCGTCGATTCACGCCACGCTGCGCGGATGGACGACCGCGGAGGTGTTCCGCGGCCTTCGCCAGGCCGAACTCGCCCACTGAGAGGATCAGGGCCGGTTATCCGCGCCCTCCCGGTCCCTGCAGGGGTGAGGCGCATGGTCGGTGAAGACCGGCATGCCAAGGTCGACCAACTGCGGCCGGCCATCGGTTGGAGATCGCTTGAGGCTGTTGAGCTTGGTCATCGCAGCG
The DNA here is from genome assembly GCF_055580265.1 of Streptomyces sp. NPDC032091. NCBI lineage: Bacteria > Bacillati > Actinomycetota > Actinomycetes > Kitasatosporales > Streptomycetaceae > Streptomyces > Streptomyces sp. NPDC032091. The sequence continues at coordinate 542,358 of NZ_JBVILR010000002.1, forward strand.
TCGAAGCTGACCTGGAGTCCATCGACCTCGCCGAGCCAGCCGTTGGCGCGGGCCTCGGTGATGCGCTCGCGGAGGTTCCGGATGATCTCGATGAGGCGTGGCCTCTGGCGGGGATCCATCTGCAGAGCGGGGCAGCGGAACAACCTCATCGCGCATATCGCCGAAGCCGAGCGCGAGGGCTGGCTCGGCGAGGTTGAGGATCTGCAAGCCAGTCTGGCGGGCGCCAACGACAAGCTCGCCCAGATCGACGCACTCATCAGCAGGCGGTCGACCGCCGTCGAACTCGGCATGCCAGGTTTCGGCCAGTCCACAAGAAGCGCCGAAGCCAGCATCGTGATCGAAGTCAACGGCGGTCGAAGATCAAAACGGAACCGACAGTCCAGCGTCGCGCAACTGGGCCAGAGCAACAGACATGCACTGCTGGACAGTCCTGCCGTCAGCTCGCATGCCATGCTCCAACGGGCCGCCACTGGCAGCGAACGTCCATGCTGGCGCGTTGTCAGCCAGCCTCTCCGCGTCCATCCTGATCATGGCGTTCACACCCTGCTCGCCCAGCCACTCCAGTATCAAGAGCGTCACGTCCTCGACGCCACGGTCCTCATCGGTCTTTGGCCAGCGGCCTCGGTTCCCAGTCATCGCCCCGACTCTATCGAGGTCCTGGAGGCCGTCGAGAGGCCTCAACCGGCAAGTTCAGAGAACAAATCTGCGTCCGGAGTCATCGGAAACTCCGGCACCGGCGAGTCCCACCTGCTGATCGCCCTCGGCACCGAGGCGGCGATGGCCGGCTTCAGGGTTGAAGTACGTCCTGGCGACGAAGCTGGTCAACGAGCTCGTTGAAGCCGCCGACGAGAAGCAGCTGACCAGACCATCGCCCGCTACGGCCGCGTCGACCTGCTCTGCATCGACGAGCTCGGCTACATGGAACTCGACCGCCGCGGCGCCGAACTCCTCTTCCAGGTCCTCACCGAACGCGAGGAGAAGAACAGCGTCGCCATCGCTTCCAACGAGTCCTTCTCGGGCTGGACCAAGACCTTCACCGACCCCCGCCTCTGCGCGGCTATCGTCGACCGCCTCACCTTCGGCGGCAATATCATCGAAACCGGCACCGACTCCTACCGCCTGGCCACCATCCGAGCCCGAGCGGAACAGCAGAGCGTCAGCTGACGAAAAGCATTGGCGCCACCTTCCCTGGTGCGGTGAACGGTCGCCGGGGCAGCAACAACGGGCCTGTGGTCAGGCGGGACGGCAGGCCTCACACATGTGGTTGTCGATCGCGGCCATCAAGTCCTGGCCCGCTGCCTGCACGTCGGGATCCCTGTCACGGGCCAGCCTGTCTGCCAGGCCTCTGCCGTCGAGCACGGCCTGGTGGGCCGCGCATTGAACGTCGAGCCGAGCAGGATTGGCCTGGTCGAGGATCGTCATGAGCAGCTGGATCACACCGGAGCGGCCGGCGACAGAATCAGTCACCGCGAGGTCCCACAGGAACGGAACCGCCTCGGCAGTCGCGTCGAAGACGGACAGCTCACCAAGCCACAGCCCAAGATCACTCAACGCCGAAGCGCTGGTCAGTGCATCGCCCCACGCCACCCGTGACAGCCGACCCGGGACCTCTTCCGCCGATCCATACGCGTGCGTCAGCTCCTGCCACCGAACGCGACCCATGCCCTTGAGTATCGTCCCCACCGCGCACCCCAGTTCTCATTCTGCCCGCGACGCCAGGTCCCCCATTTCACCTCACGGAGCACATCAACCACGAGCTTGACTCTGAGGCGTTCCCAGAACTCGCCAGTGTGATGGTATGGCCGGACTTTGCCGTTGACCTGCTGGGAGGCCACTGTGGTGCCCGTATATCCGTCCCTGACCCATGCCCTGGCCGAGGGCTTGGTCGGTGCCCTGTGGTTCATAGAGGGCAGCGAAGACGATCAGATGGATCCGGACGATGCCGTGAAGGTGCTGGAAGGAGCCGCCCATCTGTTCAGCCAACTGTCGGGTGACCAGCGGCAGGAGCTGATCGACTTGCTCAGGGAGATGGCTGAAGCGGAGTCCGACCCGGCCCGACGGGAGTTCCTGGAAGGGTTTCCGGCAGGATTCGGGCTTGTCGAGGACGCGTCCTGAGTCGGTTTCAGGAGTAGAGCAGGACGAGCTTCCGTAGCAGTTCGAACCCCGCTCGGCCGAACGTCTGACGTTTCAGCATCTTGATCCGGTTGACGTGGCCTTCGACGACTCCGGAGTTCCAAGGCTGTGAGAGGCCGGCGACGACGGCGTCCAGGTCGCGTTCGAGGTGGCGGGCGAACGACTGGAGGGCGGGAAGATTGGCGGTGCTGGCGGCTACGATCCATTCAGGCAGCCGGTGACCTTCCAGCTGAGTGAGCATGCGGGCGAAGGAACGCACGTGTGCGGCCAGGACATCAAGTCCGGGGCACGCGGCCAGGACAGTCTTGAGCTGGATTCGATCTGGTTCCCGCAGAGCGTCGGGGCGGGTGAGGATCCACCGGGTGATGGTGCGTGCCGTCGGCGGCCGCGGGCCGATGGGCTGGGGACTGCCCCGCAGCACGGAGCGAATGTAGTCGCGGACGCTGGCGTAACCATGCGAGTAGCCCTGTTCCTTCATCTCCTGCCACAGCTGCCCGGCGTTGGTGCAGCCGTCTTGCCGGCGGTTATGGAGAGAGGGCTGTAAGGGTTCAGGGCGGTCCGGCGGTTCTGCCAATGTCCGGTGAACAGAGCCTCAGGTGGGGCCGCGCCAGCGAACCGTAGGACGGTGCTGTGACCCATGCCGAGTTGCCGGGCGACGGACCGTTTACTGTGCCCAGCGGCCAGGAGCGCGTGGACGGTCTCGTGCTTGGCGCGGGTGCGCTCGGCGAACCGGTGACCCGTAGGCCATGGCTGCGAAGGTAAATCAGGCGTCGCTTCTGGCTCGTCCGGCTCCGCTGGCTGGACCAGTGCGGGCCGCAGGCAGCCTCGGTGCCCGTAGATACATTTCTCAGCGGCCTGACCGAGGTTGTGCCACAGATTTGCCTCAGGATCCGGCAGCGAGGTGATCAGCCGCAGGAGGGTGTTGCGGCTGACCGGTGCCCCAAAGACATGGGCCATCCGGGCGCCAGCACGGCCAGCCAATGCAAGGCCGACGGACGCGAGGGCCGAGCGCAGCCGTTCGGTTCGCCTTCCGTACCGGCGGGTGAGGCCAGGTATTTGCTCGACAAAGGTCCGCCGAGGGCAGGCAGTCTCCGTGCAGGAGAACCGGCGGACCCTCAAGCACAACACCACATGCTGACCAGCGGTCGGAAGACAGAACGCTCCGCCCATCGTGGGCCGGACCTCCACCCGAACACCTGCATTCGCGGCCTCGACCGCCACCACGTGGACGCCCTCAACTGATGCGAGCAGCATTTCTTCGAGCGTTGTCCGTACTTCGTTCACGCCGAAGCACTCTTGGCCAGCCCCACTGACCGCAGGCGATTTCCGGGCGACATCGCACGGCATCCAGCGAAGATCGACAGTCACACTGCGTACGTGCCCACAGAAAGTGGACCAGAGCCGGCGCTCTCACCTACGCAGCCACGGCTGCCCGTTTCACCATGGGGCGCTGCGATACGGCCTCGCCTTCTCGTGGCTGGGGGCCTTGGTCAGCCGGGTGGCCGCCGGGACCAGGGCCGAAACCGGATGCGCGCGTACAGGCGCAGGCAGCGGCCGGCCTCCCAAGGGGTAGAGCAGCAGGCGCGGGATGAGCACGCCGACGAGGGGTCGTGAGCGGGAAAACGAGCGCGGCGGCGAGCGCGGCGACTGGCGGCGTCCAAGTCCGGCCCGCAGTCCTGCCACGGCGAGGTCGGGATCCGTGTCCACGGTCAGGTTGGGGGCCGGTCGCCTCGGACGTGCCGACGTCGCCGTACCTCGACCGGGACAAGGCCGAGAGGCAGGCGAGCTCCGAGCAAGCCCCTGATCTACATGCGCGGCCGCTCCCTCCGGGACGGCCCGGCCCTTGGCCCTGTGGAGCGGAGCGGATGCTGTGACCGGAACGCGCTACGTTCCCGTGGCGTGGCTCAGGATGAACTCGCGTACAAGCGCCGCTGTGGTGTGGCGGGCCTCGAAGGTGATGCCGTGCCGGATGTGTGGCAGGACTTCCAGGCGCGCACCCGGAATCCGCGCCGCTGTGAGCTCGGCGACCGCAGGGCGGATGAGCGGGTCGTCTGCGCCGTGGAGGACCAGCGTGGGGGCTGTGATCTCGGTCAGGCGGGCGGTGCAGTCATAACCCCGCACCGCTGCGGCGCGCCGAGCGCCGGCGTCCGCGGGGCGGTCGCGCAGGGCGCGGCCGAGGGCGGCAACCAGCTCCGGGTCGGCCGTTTGGCCCTCGGGGGTGAGGACCAAGTCCAGCATGAACTGCCGCTGCTCGCCGGGCTCCAGGGCTGCGATCCGATCGGTGAGGTCCTCGGTCAGGGACAGGTCCGGGGTCGTCCCCGCAAGGGTGAGCGAGGCGATCCGTCCCGGGTGGCGGAGCGCCAGCTGCAGGCCGATCATTCCGCCGAACGAGACGCCCAGCAGATGGACGCGCTCATGACCCAGCGCATTGACAAGACCGGCGCAGTCGTCGGCCAGACGAGCCAGATCGTAGGGTTCGGGCCCGTTGCGTGTGTCGCCGGTGTCACGCTGGTCGTAACAGATCGCCCGGATGCCGTCACCCAGCAGGGGGCGGAAGGTGTCGAACTGGCCGCGGTGCCCCTCGCCCCCGTGCAGGAGAACCAGCGGTTCGCCCTCGCCGGAGGCGACGTAGGCGGTCTCGACCCCGTCCACCATCACTCGCTCATACGTATTCGCATTCATGCCCGCATTCTTCCGGTTGCCGCTGACGTCACTGCGCACGATCCGTTCAGATCCCGACAGGGAGCCCCCACCTCACCACCACCGCACCGCTTCCGGCCGCGCGCCGGTCGTCCACCAACGGTCGGCGAGGAGACGCCCCTTCGGGCGCAAGGAGCAGCGCGACGACCAGAGCCGCCCCGCCAGAGCTGCGCTGCCGCAACGCAGCGCCAGGCGCAGCGCATCGATGAAGGCGGCGTCGACGGCGTCACGGACGGGAGATGATGTGCTGGCCGTGGTGGCGTGCGCGGTCGTAGGTGAAGGTGGCGCGACCGTCCGGGGCCCACGTGAGTTCGTAGACGCCGGGGCGACGCGTACGCCCTTGACGCGGAAGTCCGGGCGGAAATGGTCGGTGCGCAGGTCGTCGACGAAGGGGGATGGCATGACGGAAGCGGTGATGCTGCTTCCGGACCCCGGCATCGAGATCAGCCGCCTCTGGCCTTTCTCACGCCCCGGGAATTTGCCAGGCTGTTCTGGTCGTCGGCGGGGGAGCAGGGGATGAGCAGCGGACGCGGTAGTGGACGGATCCCTGCGAAGGCGGGCCGCGGGAAGAGCGCCGGGAAGGGGCGCGGCAACGGGCGAACTACCGTGATGTCACCCCGGCTGGTGACGCTCCTGAGCGTAACGACCGCGATCGCCACCCCGTGCGCCCTGGTCGGCCTGGCGGTTCTCGCGAGCAATCCGGACTACGGCCTGCTCTGCGGGATCACGGGTTTCGTCGTGCTCGTCGCTGGCCTCGGCGTGGTGGCTGGGCTGCGGCCTACCTGGTGGGTGATCGGTCCGGCCCTCGCGTTGGAGATCGTCCTGCTGGTTGCGTCCAGGCCTGCGATCCGGGCCGAGGTGATGGTTCTGCGCGGAGTGCGTACCCCGGTGGTGGTGACCGCCGCCCACAGCTCCAAGGACAAGGCTGGACACGTCAGTTGGAAGTGCGACCTACGCCGCACGGACGGCCTGCCTCTGCAGCACGCCGCCCTTGAGGGGTATGAAGGCTGCTCCGGCCCTTCCGAGGTCGGCCGGTTTCAAGATGTCCTGGTGGATCCGGCCGGCTGGGTGCCTCCGCAAGCGCCGCACGTGGACCGCGTGGCCCTCAACGAGGAGATCGCCATGATCGGCGCGGCAGCGGTGCTCTTCGCAGGACTGGCCGTCACCGCCGGCCAGCTCAACCTGCGGGCCACCAACCGCCGAGTTCGGTGAACGGGCATGAGATCAGACCGGCCACACCCGAGCGCCCCGGAGGCGGGGGCAAGGCTCCGACCGCGTCGCGAGAGACGACCGGTCGGCCGCGCGGCCCCTGGTAGTGCGTGTGCCGCCGTTCGACTGCGGCGCGGTGGCCCCGGTGAGCTGGTGCCAAGAGCACGGAGCCGACGCCAACCCGGTGATGGAGTAGCACCCCGGCGCCGGCCTCCGCTGCACCACCCTCGCCCAAGACCGCCGCGCTGAGGCGGAGGCCGGGCGCGTCGGCTGACCGCCCCCCCGGGTCAGGGGCCGTTTACCACAGGGAGGGGACACCGGTTCGTGCGCCAGCACAGACCACAGCGGGCGTGCGGGAAGGCGCAGTGATCTGTCACGTGTCGTACGCGCCGTTCCACGGGGCCGAGAAGCCCAACCGATCCGGATGGAGCTCAGCCCAGTCGTGCTCGCCGTCCTCGTCCTCGGCATGGCACTCCGTGATGAGGCCGAAGACCACGCCATCAACGGTGAGCTGGAACGGCTGGATCGCGATGTCGCCGTACTCACGCTCGGGGAGGCCGGCGAGGACGTCGGCCAGCCGGGTTTCCGCGCGGGCAACCACGGAACGCTCGTCATGCGGACGCTTCATCTGTTCTGCCCAAGTGCCGGCGCACCAGATGTCGGACTCCTGGTGATGCCCGTCGTGGTCGAACTTGTGCAGTACGACGAAGAGCCGCTTCTGCTCCTCCCAGCCGTCCCCCATCGCGAACCCATCTGGGAGTGCATAAGTGACCGAAGCCAGAAACTGGCCGTCGCGGAACCGGCCGATGGTGTTCGTCCGACAGTCCGGCTCATGGGCGATAGGGATGGTCTCAGGGACAGCCATGCCCGCACCCTAGACAGCAGGTGAGCCTCACCTTTCACTGGGTCCGAAATCGGAATCAGGCGCCGGCACGCGAATGTCGCGCGCCGCCAACATTCAGATGAGGTACCGATCACGGGCGGTCCCTTCGAAGGCTGTACGGGAACAGTCCGTGCCGTCGACCCCATCCGCGGGCGCGTACAACTGACCGTGGAAATCGCCTGGGCACGCGGATCGAACTTGGTCCGGGTCTCCCCCGGTTCGCCAGATGTGCCGGCGGCCAGGACCTGATCCTGTGGCCAGGGTCGCTGCGGCACGGAGGCCGGGATCGTGGAACTGGTCGGGCAAAAGGTTCAACGAGGCGCGCTGACGGTTGTGACCGAGTTCCGCACCGAGCTGTACTCGCCCCTGTTCTCCCGGAGCGACGCACTGTTCGAGCTGTGCGACGCTTTGCTGTGTACCGACGGGCCCGTCCCCATCCTCGTGGACCTGCTCTCGCTCCCGAGCACCGACGCGGCCGCAGTGCCCGGTACTGCGGGCTGAACCGGGGCCGGATCGGCGTGTCCCGGCTGAGGTGGGCCCTGGGCGCTGCCCCGGGCTGTCGATGGTCGCCTGGTGTTGGCGGTGGACGTCTCCCCGTGGCTGCGGCCGGACGCCGACACGTCCTCGGACCGCTCGTTCTGTCACACCTTCGGCCGCGGTCTGGGCAAGCACCAGATGGTGCCCGGCTGGCCGTACTCGACCGTCGCCGCGCCGGAGACGGGCCGGACCTCGTGAACCGCGTTGCTCGACGCGATCCGGCTGGAGCCCCGCACGGACCCGGCCGCCGTCACCGCCGGCCGGGTCCGCGAGGTCATCGAACGTCTCATCGGGGCCGGCCAGTGGCGGGCCGATGACCCGGACATCCTGGACCGCGATCCTGGACGCGGTCCGGCTCGGCCCGGTCGACGACGCGACCGCGATCGCCGCCGACCAGCTCCGAGGCATAGTGGAGCGGCTCATCGCCGCGGGGCAGTGGCAGGCCGGGCCCCGCACACACCTTGGGCCTCGACAGCTGCCCCCGGCGCCGCGGACCGCCGACGAGGGCAGCCCGCTGCAGGACTTGCTCGCTTACGAGGGTTGCCGACTGCTCCCGGCGGAGGGCAGGTTGTGCCATGGGTGTCCGCAGGAGTTCTTGCAGTAGGCCTGTCTGCGACGGGTGTCGGCGACGGCGAATACCGAGACGAGGACACGGAACGCTGTGACGTGTTCGTCGGCGGGGAGGCCGAAGAACCCGTAGCGAGGTGGGTCCATGCAGATCATCACTGAGGGGTTGGCGGTGGGTTTCACCCCGGACCGCGCCACGCCCACGCGTCCGTCCGCGGCCGTGATGTGCGCTTGCATCGCGTAGCCGCCGACCTGTCGCAGTACTTCCCGCCGGCTTGCCGGAGGGAGGCCGGAGAACCAGACCACCCCGTTGTCCAGCGTTCGGAGCTCCTGGGCGATCTCGTTGACGACCAGCTCGGTCTGGGCGTGGCCGTCCGCACTGTTCGGCGCGGTCATCCCGTGATCATTCCATGCTGTCGGGTCAGGACGGGGGCCGGTATCCGGCGACGCCAGCACGGTGGCGGGTGGCCGTCATGAACATCGTTAGCGTGGGTGCGGCGGGTGCGCGGCGACAACCGGGTGCAGGCGCTCGACGACGTGGACGTCGACTTCGAGGCGGGCCCCTTCACCGCCATCACGGGCCCCCCGGGTTCGGGCAAGTCGACGCTGCTGCAGTGCGCGGCGGGCCTCTGCCTCTGGCCGGCGACCTGCCCTCACCGCTCAAACGCCGCCTGGGCGAGGCCATCGTCAACTACGAGCGCACCCGGAGGTGTTGTCACGACGGGCCACCGGCGTCGGCGTCCCGCCCCCGTCCTGTGGCCCACACGGTGGCCGGCGCCGGCACTTCGAGGCACTCAGCGCCCCGGCGGCCGACCGGCGGCAACTGAACCAGCGCACGCACAGTGCGTACGCTGCATGCGTCCGGCCCGCCCCTTTCGAGGAGAGTTCGCCCGATGACTGACAACCCTCTCGTGCCTGGCCCGCGCCGCGACATGGCGATGCACAACGACTGGTGGGCTTCGGGCTGGGAGCACGTGCTGCCCCGCCAGGGCTTCCCGCTGACCATGCTGATCGGAACAGCCAGCCAGCCCGGCTTCACCGGCTCCCTGGACTACCTCCTGCGGGAGATCTTCGACGGCCGCTGGGCCATGATCGGCGGCGACCTCGACGGCGCGCTCACCTTCTCCTGGCCGGATGAGGAGTGGGACTACGAGGAGGCGCCCGAGGGACGCGAAGCACACGAGGCGAGCCGCTGGGAGAAGTTCGGGGCCATGCTCACGGCCGCCGGCCACCCAGTGCCCCGGACCGTGCGGGACCTGTCCGAGCTCTACCTGACATGGGGCCTGGCCGGCCGCGAGGAGACGCCGGACGGCACCCGATGGTCCATGCCCGCCGCGCTGCCGCTTCCCGGCGACCTGCTGCCCCTGGACCCCGAACTCACCGAGCGCCTCGACGGTATCCGTTGGACGCTGCGCACCGGCCCGCTCCTCGACGCCCTGGTCAACCACCTGGCCGACGACCTGGGTGAACCGGAAGAGACCCTCACCTCTCTTGACCGGCTGGCGGCAGCCACGGGCCAGGACATCGACGACGTCCGGCTCGCTCTCGCGGAGCTCGTGAAATCCGGCGACGCCCGTGTCCAGCGGGGTGAGGAGCCGGCCGACGCGGAGCGTCTGGAGGCCCACCGCCGCTTCCGCCTGGTCATGGACTGGGAGCACCTCCACGAGAACCGCATCCACGTCATCCGCGGATGACCGAGGCCGCGCACGACACCGCAGGGGACCAAGTGTCGACGAACGCCGGTGCGGGCGTAGTCCGGACCGGCATCCGGACGCCTCGGCATGCCAGAGATCGCGAGCGGCCTCCGCTTACAGGTCCAGGTCGGCTTCGCGCCCGCGCGCTCCCGCCCGCAGGCCGATGAACAGGGGCGCCATGCGTTCGGCGCAGGCGGCGACGTACAGGCGGACCGCCTCGCCGGCCCCGTCACGCAGTACCTCCGCGACGGCCCCCTCCACGGGCGCTCCCATGCCCCACCCCCATCCGTGCGAACAGATCGACAGGCTACGCAGCGGGCTGACGGCCACAGCTTGACGACAAGGAGGCCAAGGCCAAGGCCGGGGTCTGGTTTCTGGCGTGCGGCGGGCGCCGGGGGTGTCGTATGGTGGCTCGGTTCCTGTGCCGAGGTATCGGCGGCAGTGACCGAATCGTCCGTTCTTCGATTCTTCGATGTCGTTCGTTCCAGAGGTGACTTCCTATAGCCCAGGCCAAGTAGCCGTCCGTGTTCCCCACGTGCTGGTTTGTCGCACGTGTCGGGGGGCGGACGTCGCGCTGGTCTGAGTTGCGTCACCCACCCCCTGTTCTCTGTCTTTCCCGGGTGCAGCTCTGCCACCTGCCCCGGGTTTCGTGTTTTCCGGCCCCGGTGCGGCTGTCGGCATGGGCTCCCCGTTTCTCTTGGATCCGGAGTTTCCCGTCGTGTCTTCCTCCGCGCTCGACAGCGAGCCACAGCACACAGACCCGTCCCCGGACGACGCAGCACCTCACCACCCGACAACGGCCTTGGCCGCCCGGATCGCCCTCCTGGTCCTGCTGACCGCCGAGCTCATGGACCTCCTCGACCAGTCGGTCGTTCTGACCGCCCTGCCCGCGATCCAGGAGTCGACCGGCGCGGGACCGTCCGCATTGCAGTGGCTGACCACCGGCTATTCACTGCCCGTCGCCCTCGGGCTGATCACCGGCGGTCGCCTCGGCGACCTCTACGGCCGGCGCAGGATCCTCCTGATGGGCACCGTCGTGTTCACCGCGGCCTCCCTCATGTGCGGACTGGCTGCCGGGCCGGGCGTGCTAATCGGCGCCCGCATGCTCCAAGGGTGGGGAGTGGCGCTGATGATCCCGCAGGTCTTGGCCACCCTCCACGTCACCTTCGACGGTGAGAGCCGCAGCAAGGCGTTCGGCCTGTACGGGGCCGTTCTCTCCATCGCCAACGTCCTGGGCCCGGTGATGGGCGGCCTGCTCACCGAAGCCGACCTGCTGGGGCTGTCCTGGCGGCCGATCTTCCTCATCAACGTACCCGTCGGCCTTGCCGTACTCCTCCTGGGACGCAGGTTCATCCCCGAGTCGACCGTGCAGAAGGCCGACCGGCTCGACCTGACCGGCATGGCGTTGTCCGCGCTGGCCATCGTCCTGATCGTCTTCCCCCTCTCCGAGGGCCACCTGCACCACTGGCCGCTGTGGTGCTTCGTCCTGCTCGCCGCAGGTCTCCTCGTTCTGGGCGTCTTCCTGCGCCACCAGCAACGCAAGCAGGACGAGGCCCCCCTCGTGCCCCTGTCCCTCTTCAGGGGTCGGCAGTTCTACGGCGGCTCGGCCGCGCAGCTGATGCACGGCCTGCTGTGCGGGCTGTTCTTCACGACCTGGACCCTCTACCTGCAAAACGGCCTGGGCCTGAGCCCCGTCCACGCGGCCCTGGCCTTCGTGCTGCTCTCCCTGGGAGAGCTGGCCGGCGCGACGCTCGCGGCGAAGAGCGCCGGGCGCTTCGCCCGCCGCCTGCCCCAGACGGGGGCACTCGTCACGATCGCCGCGATGGTCGGCTACGGCGTCCAGGCCTCCGCAGCCCAGGGCGACCTGACGCTGCTGGGGATGACCGCTCCCGTGGTACTGATCGGCTTCGGTCTCGGCATGGTCGGCGGCCCGCTCGCCGACCTGTCGCTGGCACGAGTCCCGCACAAGGACGCCGGGGCCGCCTCGGGCCTGTTCAACACGGCGATTCACCTGGGCATCGCCGTCGGTACCGCGCTGACCGCCCTCGTGTTCTTCTCCACCACCGGCGGCTCACCGGACGCCGGACTCACCCGCGAGGCGTTCATCACCGTGCTGTGGTGGGTCGGCAGCTTCCTCGCCCTGATGTGGGCCCTGATGTTCTGCCTGCCCAAGGAGACGCACAGCAAGGCCGACTGACCCGCTCCCAGGCCCCGGCCACCAAGCCGACCGCGGCCTGGGCCCGGGGCCCGGGCCCTCAGGCTGCGTCGCACCCGCCGTCTTCGGTTTCCGCCGGGATGGCCAACCGGGGGCCGAGAATCCCGGCCAGTTTCCGTCGCCTCCGCACACCAGCCCAGCCGGTACTCGACGGCTTCAACTGTGCTCAACGGCACGGTGATCCCGCCCTCCTTGACCGCGGCGAGGTGGGACCGCAACGCCTTGACACGCCCCCGGTCGTGGTCGGTTTTGAGTCGCTGGGCGGGTCCGCCTGAGACTGCCGGCACACCGTGGGGCGGGTCGCCTACGCGGTCGGTGGTGTCGTGCGCAAGCCTTCGAGGAGGGCGGCGAGGTAGCGGTGTGCGGTGTCGACCCGGTCGGCGGGGGTGCCGCCGTGGACGCTCACGGCGTGGGCGATGCCGCACATGAGCGGGACGAGGTCGGCGGCGGTGAGGTCGGGGCGGACCACCTCGGCCTCGCGGGCCCGGGCGAGGAGGGTGGCGCCGGCCGATGCCAGTGACTCCTTGAGTTCCGTGGTGCGCGGCACGGCGTCCGTGGCCGCGGCCGCCACGGGGGGCAGGGCGGCGTCGGTGACCTGCGCCTCGACGGTGTGGAAGAGGAAGCCCGTCAGGCCGCGCCAGGGGTCGGCATCGGTCAGCGCCTGCCGGCCGTGGGCGGCCAGGGCCTCCAGGCATGGCGCGGCGACGGCCTCCAGCAGCGCCTCGGGCGTGGCGAAGTGACGGTAGACGGTGCCGACGCCGAGCCCGGCCCGGCGTGCGACGTCGTTGAGCTGCAACGGTGTGCCCTCGTCGACCAGGTCGCGGGCGACGGAGACGATCCGCTGCCAGTTGCGGGCCGCGTCCTTGCGTAGAGGCGTCGTCATGCGGCCATGCTAATCGGATGGTTCATCCGAATGATCCGCCGCCCGCCACCCGCCGGCCGCCGCCCGCTGGCTACCCGCCGCGCGCCGCATCGCGCGTACGACGCTCAGGCGGGGGCGAGCGGCGCGTGCCGTTCGCTGAGCCGGCGTACGGCTTCGGCGACGCGGGGGTCGGCCGCCGCCCGGTGCGGGGCGACCGGGTGCCCCTGGGCGCCGAGGACGATGCCGGTTCGGCCCGTGAGCGTCTCGTCGGTGGCGGCCACGATGGAGGGCCTGGCTGCCGCGGACGCCGGACCGGAGGTCGAGCGCTCGAACGTGCGGCGCACCAGGGGCCACAGCAGCCGCAGGCCGGGCGAGACGATCTTCGGGTCGGTCATGGTGCCGTTGGTCATGTCGGTCGCGGCCCCTCCGGGATCGACGGCGAAGACCGAGACGCCGGTGCCGTCCAGCCGGCCTGCCAGGTCCAAGGTGTAGGCCAGGTTGGCGAGTTTGGCGCGGCCGTACCAGTGGAAGCCGTAGTAGCCGCCCGGCGGCTCGACGTCGTCGAACACGCGCTTGGCCACGGCGACCGCACCCGACGTCACGTTCACGATCCTGCTCGGCGCACCGGCCGTGAGTGTGGGCAGCAGCAGTTCGGTCAGCAGGTAGGGCGAGAGGTGGTTGACGACGAACGACGCCTCGACACCGCCCCGGGTCCGGCGCTCGGCGAACATCGCCCCGACGTTGTTGACCAGCACGGTCAGCGGTTCCCCCGAGGCGGCGTGGTCGACCGCGATCGTCCGGGCGAGCGCACGCACCTGGTCGAGCGAGGCGAGGTCCGCGGACAGGAACCGGGCCGGGTGCACCGTGCCCGTCGCGTTGATCCGCTCGACCGCCTTGGCTCCGCGTTCGGCGTCGCGCCCGATCACCGTGACGGCGAACCCGGCGCCGGCCAGCCCCAGCGCCGTCTCCAGGCCGATGCCCCCTGTTCCGGCCGTGACCACCGCTGTCTTCTTCATGTACCCCTCCACCCCGGCAACCAATCGGATAGATCATCCACTTAGGCAGACGGTAGCACGCATCCGGATGAACTATCCGCTTGATGGTTCGGCGGCAGCGGCAGTGGCCGCACCCGGAGCACCTGCCTGTCGGGCAGGAGGAGAGTGATCGCCACACGGCCCCCTCCGAAAATCCTGACTCCGGACTCGGCAGCGGAACCTACGCTGGGAGCCTCTTCAGACCACCCAGGGAGCAGCGTGCCGCCGTTCGTCTACCAGATCACCAAGTACGACCCCGCCCACCGTGACGAGCGCGGGCACTACACCGGTGCCGAGGACACGGTCAGTGACCACGGGCCGGTTGAGGAGGCTTACCTGGCGGCAATCGCAGCCTTCGCGGAGGCGGCAGGCATTGACCAACTGGAGATCCGCGAGCCGCAGATCGGAGGCTTCGCCTGCTTCGGCCTGGAGCCACCGGTCGACGGCTACGGCCTGGCCGACCTGTTCCCGGCCGGTCCGGCCGGGTTCCACGACGGCGCACTGGTGCCGATCGCTGTCGCCCTGGAACTGGTCCGGGCCATGCTCCGCGACAACGGGGCCTGGTGCCGACTGGAGGCGGAGGGAGCGTTCACGGTGCACGTCGGCTGGGACCAGTACCTCTACATCGGCAGCAACCTGCCCTGCGAAACCGCGCTGGCCCGCACCCGCGCGCTCGGCCTGTTCCCGGAACGCATGGACGCCTCGCCGTACGACTTCGCCCCCGACGACGCCGCGCACGTGCAGCGGCCGGCCGACGCCGACTTCTGGGCCCGCTTGCACTGGACCGTCAGTGCCCGCCGCGCGGTGTTCCTGGAGGAGGTCTTCGCCGGCAACGCCTCCCGGTGGCACCGTCTCACACACGACAACATCGAGGCGGTGCGCTCCCAGCTGGCCCCCCGCGCACAGCTGGCCATCTGGCCAGACCTGCTCACCGACGTCGACACGGCCTTGGCCGCTCTGCCCGACGAAGGTCTCGTGGAGATCGTCTGGGAGGACGAGAGCAGGCAGATCACGAGCGCGGTGGTGGACGAGACCCAGTTCGAGGCAGCGACCGCCCGGCTCGCCGGCGCGCGTGCAGCCGGTGTCGTCTCCCTGTATGCCGGTGAGGATCTCCCACTGTTCACCGCTGTACTGCCTGACGGCGACGGCGCTCTGCGCGCTCGCTGGCAGACCGAGCCGACGCCCAGCGACCGGAACTGGGCGTTCCTGAAGACCCTGCGGCGCGGCCAGGTCGTCACCGGCACAGTGACGGCCATCGCCGGCTTCGGCGTCACCTTCGTGGACATCGGCGGCTTCACCGCGATGATCAACATCCCGGAGTTGTCCTGGCGTCCCTTCGATCATCCGTCAGACGTCGTCAGCGTCGGTCAGGAAGTCACAGCCGAGGTCCTCGACGTCGACATGGTCAGGGAACGGGTGCCGCTGTCGCTCCGAGCAGTGCAGGAAGACCCGTGGCCGCAGGTAGCGCAGAGGATAGGCCAGGTGGTCATCGGGCCGGTCACCAGGATCGTGCCGTTCGGCGTCTTCGTCCGTATCGAGGACCGAGAGGACGGCTTCCAGGGGCTCGTGCACACCAGCGAGCTGGATGAATCGTCCGGAGGCGTCGTCGAGGTCGGTGACGCCCTCACTGTGAAGATCATCGACGTCGATCTCGCGCGTCGTCGTATCGCCCTGTCACATGTCCAGGCACTGGCCTCCGCTGCAGAAGGTCGGCCGTGTGACTGACGACGAGAGGAATCCGGTGCAGCCGAGTGGTGCCTGATTGCGTCGAGGTACTTGCCACTTCGCGGCAGCTGCGGGGTGCAAGCCCATGTCGCGGCTGCTTCCCCAAACCACCGCCACCAGGCGTCGAACGAAGTTCGAGCGGTGGTGCAGAAGCCGTACCCCCGCGCGGCACGGATGCGGTGAGGCCGCGGCAGCCGTGTCCTCGGCCCCCGCCCCGGCTGCGGGGCGCATGGGCCGGCGCGGTGTGCGTACGGCTCGACTCTCCCGGTGAGGCGTCGCGGCCGTTGCTGGGGCCGGCACACCGGGGTGGCCGGTGATCTGTTGCGCGTGGCGCCCGGCGGTGTGGGGTTCAGGCCGTCGAGGTCGCCGCCTGCGAAGCCGAGGTCTGTCGCCGGGCTTCCTGCAGCGAGGCGTACTGGAGCGTCCCCTATGCGACCCATCCCGACCCTCACGGTTTTCGTCCAGGCAGACATCCACCGCGTGGCAAGGCCGAAGCCGTCTTCGGAGAGGTGCTCGGCGGGGCGCGGGGCCTGCGGGGGAGTAGATCGTCACCCAGACAAAGTGCGGCATGCGTCTCGGCGACGGCGTCCACCCAGGCATCAACGTCCTTCCCCCACGGAGTCAACCCCGTCCATCCACGGGGTCATTGGTCCGGGCGGCCGCATGAGGCCGGGATGTGCGGGCAGACGCATCCCAACCTTGTGGAAGGAGCAGTCATGCTTGGTATCGCGGCCGCGGTCCTGTTCTTCATCAGCTTCCTGATCAACGCGGCGGAGATCTCGACGAACCACGTGTTCTCGTCCGGCAATTTCATGATCCTCGGCCTGATGCTGCTCGCCCTCCACGTGGCCGGCGTCGGCGGCGCCTGGACCACCCGCGGCCGACGCCGCTGAGCCGGTGAACGCGCGCACCGGCATCCCGAACCCCCGAGCACCCGCCGACGAGCACGCCGGTGCGAACGCCCTCGCCGCACCTGGCCCACGGCGGCTGAAGACCCAGACCGGGCCGGCGTCAGGGCGGTGACCGCGAGGACCAACGGTACCGGCGCGAGGGGGGCGGGCTTGAGGTGGCCGATGACCGGCGCGCGGCCGGAGTAGCCGTTGGACCGTTCGACGTCACAGGGCGGTGGATGCGGTGCCCGACTCGGTCCAGGAGGCGAAGACGTGGCCGCGCTTGCGCCTCGGCTCGACACTCCCCGCCTGGATCGACGCCGTGACAGCAGGGCTGACCCTGGATTGGAGCTCTGGCAGCATCGAAGGCTCAGAAAATGAGGGCGCCTTGGGAGGTCGGCCGGGGGCGTGTCGGCACCGGCGGACATAATGCCGCTGTGGATCTGAGACCGGAGTTGCTGCCCCCGCCCGTGAGCCAGCAGCGACTGAATGAGCTGTGCGCTGAGGTTGAGCGGATCGCTGAGCTGCTGACCGCCCGCCCAGAGGCGGCGGGGGAGGCGATCCAGGCGTTCAACGCGATGACCGGTCACGATTACGCGGCTCTCGACTTCGCCGAGTACGACGGAAGCAGGAGCCTGGAGGAGTTCGCGAGGGAGGCGGCCCGGCCGGCTCACCCCGTGGTCGCGGACGTCACCCGGGACGAGCTCGCGGAGATCGTTCGCAGACTCCTGGCTGCCTCTGCGGAGAGCGACTACTACCTGCGCCTCCTGGAGGCGAACGTATCGCATCCCCGGGTGAGTGACCTGCTCTTCCACCCCTCGGACATCCTTCAGGACCCGTCTCCCGAGCAGATCGTCGATGAGGCTCTGAAGTACCGGCCGATCGCGCACTGAGCACATCGAACGCCACCGGCACCCTCCGCGACCGATCCCCAGGGTCTGTGCCAGGACCGACTCGGAACGGGCGACGACGTGGTCGGCCAGGTGCCGACTGCCCGGGAGGTCGGGTACCCCGCCATCCCGCCGCCCGTTCCGGGGCCGGCGCCCGTGCGTCCTCCTGCGGTGGTCCGTACGGCAGCTACTGGATGCTCGTGAGGTGCGGATGTGCCGGGTCGGCGCTGCAGGCGAAGACGTTCAGCTTGCCCGACCGGCCCACCTCGACCCCGGAGTGCGCGCCGGCTCCGCTGACGGCCGGATCCCGTTCCTCCAGCGGCATCCAGCTGCCACTTCCGCCGTCCCACTCCGAGCTGTCGATGGTCAGCAGCAGTTCCATCGGGGCCGCGCAGGCCGGGCACTCCAGGACGGCGGCGTCGGTCAGGTTCCAGGACGCGTAGCCCCCGGCGCGCCAGCCGGGCGGGATGGACAGGTCGAACTGGTAGGTCGGCCAGTCCCATTCCTCCACGCCGGATTCCTCGGCCTCCTCTTCGAGGGCCTCTTCCCTGGCTTCGATCCGGGCGCGCAGTTCTTCGGGCAGCAGCCCGGCGAAGGGGTACGTGACCACTTGCTCGGGGTGCAGCACACACGGCTCGGGTACGTATCCCTCGAAGCCCACGACCTCCGGCACGGGGGGTTGCGCCATCACCTCGACGACCTCCCACGACCTGCGCCAGCGCACGTCCAGCAGCATGCCCGTCCGGTTCTCGCCGTGCGCGTCGAAGGGGCACCAGAACACCTGGAGCAGATCGCTGCCCTCCGGCCCCGCGAGCAGGTCGGGCACGTCCCGGCGGTACAGCTGGGCCAGACCGATCATCGGCAGCGGATCCGACTCCCCGCTCTCCCCCGCCGCGCGGTGCCTGCGCTTGAGCTCCTTCAAGAGCCGCCGCTCCTCGTCCGTGAGGCCGGAGCCCGGGTCCCGGGACCACGCGGCGGCCCAGAGCCGCCGCTCCCGGTGGATGTCCGCAGGGCGTCGGCCGCCGCCGTGGGGGTGCGGATCAGTGCACACCGGCCACGGCTCGTCCGCCGGCCAGAGCATCGGCCCGCCCACGGAGCTCACCGACGCGTCAGGGCTGCCCAGCCTCGGGTGCAGCCGGGTCGTCGTGCCGCGGTGGGCGGCGATCCCGGGGAAGAGCCCCTCGACGTCGAGCGGGCGCGGTGGCGTGGTCCTCGTCATGATCCCGAACCTTAAGGCCGCGGCCGATGCGGCTCTCAGCCGGCTGGAGGCCGGCCCGAGAGGTTACGGCTCCGGGTCCCCTGTGCGATGCCGGACACGCGGTCAACGTCATGGAGGGAGTTGCCCACGTGCTCAACACTCTGCCGAGTGATCAGCGACAGGAGTTGATCGAGCTGGTCGGGGAAATGGCAGATGTCGAGAGCAAACCGGCTCGCCGCGAGTTCCTGGAAGCGTTCCCGGAGGGCTTCGGGCTCGACGATGCGCCCTGAGCAATTTCACGAGTACAGCAGGACCCGTTTGCGGAGGAGTTCGAAGCCTGCGCGGCCGAACATCTGGCGCTTGAGCATCTCGGTTCGGTTGACGTGGCCCTCAACGACCCTGCCATCGGCGGCGAGGTGGATCTTCGTGGTCAGGCCGCCGCGGGATCGTCCGAGGCATGGTCGGCCGGCTCGCCGACCGGAGCCCCTTTTGACGGGCCCCGGCGGCGTGCTGATGGGCACGCACGATCGTGGAATCGACCGTGACGACTCAGTTGAGGTCGCCTTCGGCGTCGGCTTGAGCGAGGAGGGCGGTGAAGACCTTCTCCCAGGTGCCGTCGGCCGCCCACATCCGAGGAAACGCCTGGCCTCGCGCCACAGAAGGCGGCCGCCCCCGGACCGCTCACCGGTCCAGGCGGCGTGCCTGCCTGCGGGTCGATCCGGTGGCCGAGTCACCTCCCCCTACAGCTTCTGCCCGGACTCACCGCTTCCCGGGGCAGTGTCCCCGGCGAGGCCGTCCCCAGCCACACCTGATCCGGGCGACGTCGCGGGGCTGCCGTCCGGATCCAGCAGTTGCACAATCCCGCAGCCCCCAAGGCGAGCAGTAGTACCAGGGCCATGGCGAGCACCGTCAACGCAGCCACCACTCCGGGGGTCTTCTTGAGGGTCACGGGGCCGATCGTGATCGTGCTCCCCTTGACCCCACCACCAATGCTGATGGAATTGACGTCCACCCGCCCTGATGACATCCCGCTGAGCATCCTGCTGGACCCGCAGCGCGAACTCCGGGTCGCTCGTGAGCGCAGCCTCCACCTGCACCCGCACCCCCTCCTCGGCCTCGGCCGGCGTGGGGTCCTCATCGAGGCGAGCCAGAGCGACCCTGCCCTGTTCGAACATACGGAGCCGATGGCGTACCAACCGGCGCACCTCTTCGGCCGCGACGGCCCCGAGCCCGCTGCCCACACCGCCGGCTCTGCGTCCCCGCTGTCATGGCCCTGCGCATCACACTGACAGCCACTCTGCGCACGCCACGTGAGGAGTTCCTGCCGATGCGGTGCCGACAGCGGGTGACTGCGGCGGCGGTCGGCCACCTCGCCGGGGACGCCGCGTTCCCCGAGGTCAACCCGGATCAGGTGGTCGCCCTCAGCCGCCGCCGAGACCTGCCGACCCTTCTCGACCGGCATGTCCCCCTCGGCCCGGACCAGGCCGCCCAGCGCCTCGGCGCCCGCCGCGTCGACTTCGACGCCGTGGTGCGCCTTGCTTGGGACGTCGCCCTGCTACCCGTCGTCCGCCCCTGGGTCGACTGGCGAGCGTTGCGCGCCACCCGCGCGGGCCGCCGCTCCCTGCTCGCCGCCCTGGGCCCGGTTGTCCCGGGCCGGGACAGGGTGCTGCTGGCCGTGGTAGCACGGATGGCTCGGGTGGGCCGGGCCGCGGTGGTGAACTGGCGCCGCTGGCAAGACGACTTCCTCGCCCCGTCCGGCGGCACGGACGTGCACCCCCGCAGTTCGACCGCCCGGCGATCGTGGCCTGGCTGCTCGCCCGCGACAAGATCGAGGTACCCGTGGGCATGCCGTCGGCCTCACCGGCCGTGGTCGGCGCCGACCGTCGTACGTTCCGCCTCGATGGCCCCTGGCTGGACCTGGCCGACGGTGTCGCAGGAGGGGGGCCTCCGCACCGTCCATCGTCTTCCGCATGCTCGACATGCTGGACGTGAGACCCGGCCACCGCTTGCTGGAGATCGGCACCGGTACAGGCTGGAACGCCAGCCTCCTCACGCGCCGCTCGGCCCCCGGCAGCTCTCCACCATCGAGGTGGACCAGACTCTGTCGGAGCAGGCGGCGATCCGGCTGAAGACAGTTCGAGCAATGGGTTGGTGGTTGCGGTGTTGTTCGTGTGAGCATGCGAGGTATGACGATCACTGCCCGAAAGGGCTATGCCGCGTAGGCGGCCGGGCGCGTTGCGTGCCCCTCACCAGCGGCTTTGCGCTTTGGGCCGTCCCTACAGGATTGACCGCTTGTCACCATGCACGTCTGCTGTGGTTGACAGGCTTGAGAGGCGGCCCGACGTCGAAGGCGTATGGCCAGGGTGTGTTGAGGTGGCTCTGCGTTGGTATCGGCGGTTTTTGGCCCAGCCAGGCCGGTACCTGGAGATTTCGTACGCGGTGTGTCCGTGTCCTTCTGACGGGCTTGAGGATGTTGCCGAGGCGAGGGACCTGCTTGAACGGGTCTTGCTTCTCCTCCCGGTACCAGCGCGTAAGGAATTGGGGGGCATTGTCACCCGCCTGGATGATGAGCTGTGGCGAAGGACTCTGCCCGACCCTTTCGCATATCGAGATCCCCGCAGGAGGGGCGGCTGGTGGCACTCCAGGCTGAGGGGAGATCGCCCGTTTGGCTGAGATGAACAAGGCGGCCCCGGTCAGGCGGCCGAGCACCCTGGATCATGAAAGGACCGTCCTGTCCTCCTATATGTGTGCCATATGTTCTGAGGGGCTGCAGGAATCAGACCCTCAGTTCGTCAAGCTGACCGCGACGAAGCCGGACCGGGTGGAAGTCCAACAGTTCTACGTCCATGGTTCATGCCTGGCGGCCAAGTTGGGCAGTGCGATGCCTCTGGGAGAGCTCTTCGAGGACTGACCAGCCGGAGGCGTGACTCGGACGGCCCGCACGAGGGGCCACACCCCTGGAACCGGATGAAGGCCCTTCGACGGAACCACATCCGTCCTGCTTGCGGCCCGCGCGGCGGGCTGGTCCTGGAGGCGAAGCCGGAAGGGCCCGGGCGGGGAAGCGGACCGGACCGCCCAACGGGCTGCAGGCCCAAGCTCCATATGACAAAGTCACTCAGGCCTGCAGAGCCGGCGGGTGAAGGCGTCTTCGACACGGGCGCGAACCTGGCGGTGGGAAGTGTTGTGCTTTTCCATCCAGGCTGCCAGTTCGCCCTGCCCGCGCTCGCGGCCGTGCAGGATGACCAAGCCGGGGCCCCGCTAGCCGCCGTCGGGATCACGGTGGTGCGGCCGACGGCGTCCTTGGCTCCGGACAGTTCCCATGCCTTGCAGTCGTCGCGGTTGCCGGGCAATGGCTGGCCAACCACGACGACGCGCCCGGTGTCGGCTTCGATGACCACCTGGTGATGGGTGGCTGACGATGCGGTTGGCCGCGGTCTTCGAGACACCGAACAGCGGTGCGAGCTGCCGTAACGTCAAGTTCGTGCGCCAGTACGCCGTGACCAGCGGCACCCGGCCCTCCAGCGGCAGACTCCGCGGCCGGCCTCTGCGGACCGCGTCAGCTCCTTCACGCCGCAGCTGTGTTACCAACGTGCTGAAGCAGCGAAGGTGTGAAATCTCAAGACTTAGTTGATATTTCCGGCTTATTAGACCCCTGACAGGCTCAAGACTTACTGGACAGACCTGGCAAGCGCGTTTCGAAGCCGGTTCGCTGAGCTGATGGCAGTGCTGTGATGGGCGGGATCAGGTCCTGTCTGGGTGTTCCGCGTTCGGATCGACGTTCCAGTGCCTGGGAAGGTCAGCCTCGCAGAAGACGCAGACGAAGTGGTTTTCCCGCACGATGTTGTGCTCTTGGCAGGTGGGACACCGGCGGAAGACCACTGCGTGTGTGAAGGCGTCCGGGTGGTCGAGGTCGGCTTGATCCAGCGCGTGTGCGACAGCCGGCCATGAGGCAACGTCCGGACAGTAGCCGGTCGACTGGTTGCTGACCTCGTTCACTGCCCAGCGTCCGGCTTCGGTGTAGAAGCTGACCTCGCCAGCGCCCAGTACCCGATCGCCGCTCGCGCAGGCGAGGTGTTCGCTGCGGCGTGGGGCCAGCCGCAGGTCACCGTCCGTGGCGATGACGAAGGTGAAGGGCTCGTCCAGTTCCTCA
Organism: Streptomyces sp. NPDC032091; assembly: GCF_055580265.1. Classification (NCBI taxonomy): domain Bacteria; kingdom Bacillati; phylum Actinomycetota; class Actinomycetes; order Kitasatosporales; family Streptomycetaceae; genus Streptomyces; species Streptomyces sp. NPDC032091. The sequence continues at coordinate 565,045 of NZ_JBVILR010000002.1, forward strand.
ACAGTCCGGGCTGCCACCCAGTCCGCAAAGTCGGCGGCCGTGCGGATCGTGGCACCACCGTCCGCAGACTGGAGAGCATCGATCACATGGGGCGGCCCGACATAGCGGTAGGCCCGGCCCGAGGCGCTCATGTCGATCAACGTAGAGCACGCAGTCTCGATGCGCTCAGAGTTTCGGCGCGTGGATCTTGGCCTTTCATCGGGTCACGGGATGCTGGTCCTGGCGGGCGTGGAGCGAGATCTCGGCGCCTTCGTAGGTGACGCGGAAGTGGGTGTCCTCGACATGGACGGTGATGATCCGGCCCGCGTGGGTCCGGCCGACGCGCAGGCGCTGGCGTGCCACCATCACGACGCCGTCGTTCGGAACCTTGCGCTCGACCGTGACGGCGGCGGGAGCCGGCGGCAGCTGGGTCGTGGCGAGTCTGGCACCGCGGAGCCGGGGATGCTGTGCCATCCCGCTGAGCGGCAAGCCATCGCAAGCCGACCGCAAAGGGGGCAAGAAGGCGCGGGGCCGCGCCCGGGGTTGACCGGAGAGCGAGGCGGCATCGCCACGGTCGGCCCCGCCGTCGAACTGTACGCCGACCTCGACCGTCGGCCCGGGGAGGGCGGCTATCTCGATGTCGGCGATCAACGGGGTGAACCTCCGGCGGCACTACGAGTCGTGCGTTCCTGCGTGACCCGGCGGACGGTATGCCGTGGCGCATGACGAGAAGCGTTCTGAACCGGCCGGGACGGTACCGGCACGAGATGCTGCTGGTCCTGGACGAGACGGCGAGAGGAAGGACTGGCCGCCCGGGGTCGCTCTGGCTTCTCCTTCGGCATCCTGCTGAGCATGGCCAACGAGATCGAGGAGGAACGCGGCCCCGCCCGCGTGGCCTGAGTGCCTACTTCTGTCGCCCCGCGTGACTCCTGGTCGCCCCCGCCGGGCATCCAGTACGGCCTGGGCGTGACCGGCGCCCAGTCAGCGCACCAGGTTGCGTCGTGCCGTCTCAGCGGCCTCCTTGGTACTCACCAGTCCCACGGAGCCCCGGACTGGATGACCAGAAATGCGAAGAATGCAAGGAGCAAGAGGCCGAAGAAGCAGCCGCAGCCGCTTGGGAGGCAGCCGTCGTCGTCGACGTGCTCACCGTTCGCGCGCCGTATCCCGCGCTCGACTGCTCTTTCGACCTCCCAGTCCTCCATGGGTCGAGTTGTGCCCCACTCGTTCGAGGAGCAACCGCTTCCGGATTCGGCTGAGGCCGAGATGGCTCTTGCCACCTGTCGTCAAACGATCGTTTGCCCACAGGCAGGGGTCCACTGTCCCGGCGCCTGAGCGCGGGGCGGGGGGATGGCGAGACCGCGTTCGCCACCAGATCCGGCGTGCGCCGAGGTCCGTGGGGCTGTGAGGGCTGGCTGGAGCGCTCGATGGCGTTCCGGCCGACCCTGGGGGTTTCAGGCGGCCGGGCGCTTGGCGCGGGCGGTGAGGCGTTCCCAGTTGCGGCGGCCGATGTCGGCCTTCTGCTCGCTGGTGAAGGGCGAGTGCTCCAGGAAGGAGCGGGCTTCACCGTTGCTGGTGTCGACGTAGGGGAAACCGCCGGGGCGGAAGCCGTAGGTGAAGGGGTAGTCGGTGGAGTACAGCATCCGATCGGTTCCCATCACTTCAGCGGTCCAGCGCAGGGAGCGGGGGCTGTTGGTGCCGCTGCCGGCGACTCAGAAGTTCTGCTTGAAGTAGCCCGCCAGGGGCTGGCGCAGGCGGCCTGCTTCGCCGAAGAAGCCGGTGTGGTCGAGGTGGTACAGCGCGACCTCGCCCCAGTGCCCGGCGATCACCTGCAGGCCGGGGAAACGGTCGAAGACCCCTGAGAAGATCATGCGCGGGTACTGGACACCGAGGTCGTAGTACCAGCCGAGCCCGGCTCCGGCCAGAACGGGTCCCATGGGCTCGGGGAGGTTGGAGTAGTAGGCGTCGATGACGGGCTGGACCGGTGTCTGCGGGTGGAAGTGCAGCGGCACGGCCAGCCGCTCGGCCATGGCGTACAACTCGTCGTTGTCCGGGTGGTCGGCCAGCTTGTCCCCCGTACGCCCGTACAGCATGGCGCCGGGAAAGCCCAGCTCGCACACGGCGCGCTCCAGTTCGGCCGCGGCCGCGGCCGGCGACTGGGTGGGAATGGCGGCGAACGCCTGGAAGCAGTCGGGGCGGGAGGCGACGATCTCGGCAAGCTGGTCGTTGGCCTCGTGGGCCACCGCGACCGCGTCGGCCTCCGGCAGATCCTGCACACCCGGGCAGGACAGGGAGAGCACGGCGACGTCAATGCCCTGGTCGTCCATTTGGGCCAGCCGCTGCTCGCCGACCTCGTGCAGGTTCTTGGCGATGGGGCTCCTCATCCAGCACCGACGCGTCCGGGCCGCGCAGCGGGCGCAGAGCGCCGGCGGCAGGGACGCTGGCGGTGAAGCTGTAGCGGCCGAGCACGGTCAGGTTGGCGTGCTTGAGCGGGCACAGCCGGGCGACGTCCTCGTCCAGTACCGGGTGCTCGCCCTGTTCGGCGGGCAGGGCACGCAGCTGTTCGACGGCGGCGTCCAGGTAGCGGGTGGTCCACAGCACCGCGGCGTTGAGGACCAAGCCGAGTGCGCCGAGCTGGTCCTCCTGCCCAGACCTGTACGCCTGCATGATCTGCCCGCGCTTGCCGTGGCAGATATCCCGGGCGAGCTTGTGCCGCGACTCCTGCACGGTGAGCTGACGATTCATCTGCCGCCGGTAGGTGTCGTCCACCGGATCGACCACCCGCAGCAGGTCGTAGGCGCGCACCTGACCGGTCACCAGGGAGCCCCTGGAGCCGCGAGGGCCCGTGACATCCTGTGGCTGTGCTTTTGAGTGATCACGCGAGCAGTGTCGAGCTCCGCCTGCTGCGGTATCAGTTCCCCGAGGTCCGAGGTGACTCGTATGGCGACAACTGGCTGATTGTCGGTGGAACGGTGACGACTCCCGAGGGCAGCTGGTTCTTTGCCGATCCGTGTCTGCTGACCGGTGAAGCCCGTGAGGTGTCCGCTTGGTTGCGCGCGGTGGCTGCGGGGACCGTGGCTGAGACCGGACCTGATGCCGAAGGCTGCTTGGATCCGGCCACGTGCTTCATCGAGCCGGTGCTGGCCCTGAGCCTCGCCGATCGGAGCGGCAGCGGGGCGGTGATTCGCGTTCACTTGTCCTGGGCGGCGGCTCCCCCATGGCAGCAGGGCAATGATGACGGGGCGGACATCTACCAGTACGTCGTGGAGGTGGGGCTGGATACGGCTGCGCTGCTTCACGCTGCTGACCGATGGGATCTTGCGCTGGTTTCCTTCCCGACCCGCTGATCAGCGGTGATCATGCTCCGGTGGGTCGGTCGGGTCGTCGAGTGGCTGGCCGAGGTCGGGCAGCAGCTTTTCGATGCGACTGGCCGTGCAGTGGCGGCGTTCGACTTCGCGGGCCCAGCCGTGGCTGGCGGCGTCTGTGGCGAGGGCGTGTTCGCCCTTGCGCCGAGCCCGTAGCCGCGATGCATAGGCGGGTGTGGTGACGAACTTCGCGCAGGTCAGGTCGAGGTCGGTCTTGTAGAAGTTCGTCTTCAGCCAGTCGACGGCCGCCTCGGGCAAAGCGCCGGACTTCAGCTTCTCGGCGGCGGGGCCGGCGATGCTGGCACCGGGTTCCAGGACGGCCTTGTAGTCCCGGAGAAATTCCTGGTCGTTCAGGGCTCGCGGCCGGTTGTCTGGGCGGATTGAGGCTCGTGCCGAGTTTTCGTCGATCCGTGGTGGTCGGGCCGGTCGCCGGCCCGCCGGGGGTTGGGGTGGGGGCGTGATGCGGCCCCCGACCTGGGGGAGTGGGTCGGGGGCCGCCGCACCGTGTACCGGATGTGTCTTCCCGGTCAGTGGCGGAAGGTGTCCTTGGTCTTTTCCTTGGCCTGGCGGGCGTCGCCCTTGGCCTGTTCGGTGCGGCCTTCGGCGGTCATCCGCTCGTTGCCGGTCATGTGGCCGAGGGCTTCCTTCGTCTTGCCCTTGGCCTGCTCGGCAGTGGCCTTGGTCTTCTCGGTGCCCGACATGGGGACCTCCTCGTGTTGTACCGGATCGGTCGTGACCGCTCTCCTGCTCGCATCCGCGACGGGTAAACGTGGGCCGTGGTGTTGTGCCGTGTCGGTGGGGCTGGAGCCGGGCAGGCCGGGGACCTGCCGTCGGACGGTGCGGCGTCTGCGGTGAGTGGGGGGTGGGGGAGCGGGTCGGCGGATGACGAGGGCGGCGGGGCGGGCCGGACTCGCTGGCCGGAGAGCTCGCCCGGGCTGAGCCTGGCCGACCTGCGCGGCTCCGGGATCACGGCCCGCAAGGTCGCGGTGCTGGCCGCCGAGGGCGCCGACGGCGCCCAGGTGCGCGGCGCCACGAGCAGCTCGGATCCCGCGAACGCCGCCGTGGAGACGCTGGCCGCGCACGGCGGCGAGCTGCCCGTCCGCGACGGCGAGCGGTTGGCCGTCGACCTGCCTCTGCCCACCACGGCGTCGGTGCTGCACGACGCAGTGGTGGTCCTGGACAGGACCGATGCCTGGCCGCGGACCCCGACGCCGTGGGGTTCGTCAGAGAGGCGCTCGGGCACGGCAATCCGGTCGCCGCTCTCGGAACGGGCACGCTCCTGCTGCGGGGCGCGGGCGCCGAGCAGTCAGAGCGGCTGGCGGGCGTCGCCCTCCTGGGCGCCGATGGCGTGGTGGACCGGTTTCCGGGAGCATTTCGCCGGGCTGGTCGAGCAGCCCCGCTTCCCGGCCCGCTGACCGAGCCGTCCCCGTCCGTGGTCGTCCTGCGCCGGTGGTGAGGGTGTCCCCGGGCGGCGGGTGCGGCCCGGCCCGGCCGTAGGCTGCCCGGGGGCCTTCGCGGGCCGCCGCAGTTCAGGACAGGGACCGGAACCGGGGGATCATGTGGAGCTGCGCCAGTTGCGGTGCTTCGTCGCGGTCGCGGAGGAGTTGCACTTCGGACGGGCCGCCGACCGGTTGATGCTCGGCCAGCCGGCGGTGAGCCAGCAGGTGCGTCGGCTGGAGCGGGAGTTGAAGGTGGAGCTGTTCGACCGCTCGCCACGCTACGTCCGGCTCACCGCGGCCGGGGAGCGGTTCCTGCCGGCCGCCCGGGAGGTGCTGGCCGCCGAGCGGGCCGCCGCCGGGCTGGCCGCCGAACTGGCCGCTCCCGGCGCCCGGGCGTTCGGGCTCGGTACCATCACCGGGCTCGGCGAGCGGCTCGACCGGATCCTCGACGCCTACCAACGGCACGCGCCCGAGGTCCGCATCGAACTGCACTCGGCCCCGGTGCAGGAGCGGCTCGCCAGGCTCGCGGACGGCCGCCTGGACGCGGCGTTCGTCCGCGGCGAGATTCCCGCGGGCACCGACGACGTGCGCTTCCTGCCGCTGCCGGCCGACGAGTTGACGATCGCGCTGCCCGCCCGCCATCCGCTCGCGGAGCGTTGTGCGCTCGACCTGGCGGACCTCGCCGAACTGCCGCTGCGGCTCACCGAGCGCCGCAACCATCCGGCGCTGGTCGACCTGGTGCTCACCGCCTGCCACCGGGCCGGCTTCCAGCCCGTCCCCGGCCCGGCGTCCAGCACCCTGCAGGACACGCTCGCCGCGATCGGCAACGGCACCCCGATGTGGACGGTGGTCTACGCGACCAACGCCCGTCTGACCAGCCATCCGCGGATCGCCTTCCGGCCGCTGCGGGACCGGGTGCTGACCCTGCCGCTGTGGCTCGGGGTGCGCCGCACCGTGCCGCACCCGAAGCTGCTGGTCGCGGCCTGCCGGGGACGGGCCGCGCACGATCACGAATCGTGATCGCTGCCAGAGCGAAGCACATCTGGTTCGCCGCCGGGCTCTGCGGTGGACTGTTCCCAGAGCGCAGACCGGACATCAGGAGCCGGATAACGCAACCACACTGAGGAGCAGACCATGCCGATCGTCACCGTCCAGCAGGGCCCCCGCAGCATCGAGCTCAAGCGCGAGCTGGTCGCGCGGATCACCGACGCCTTCGTGGACACCCTGCAGCTGCCCGCCGAGACCGTCCAGGTCTGGATCCACGAGGTCCCCGCCGACAGCTGGGCCGCCGCAGGCAAGCTCACCGCCGACCGGTAGCAGCCGCGCGGCCCATTCGTGGTCATCACCCCCCTGCAACCGCACTTCGAACGGCCGCACCGTGGTCGCCTGGCTGCCGGCCCACGACACGATCGAAGTATCACGGGCCCGACGGTGGCCTCCCCGACGCTGGCCGGGACCGACGGCGCCGCACACCGGTTCTGTCTGCGATGACCCGCACCCGGTCCTCGCTGACGACCCAGCCGGCGAGCACCAGTTGTCCGGCTGGTCCACCGTCGAAGACGCCGACGCGCTGGCCGCCCTCGCTGCGAGGGCGTCGGCGCGCCGGCTGACCGCCAGGTACCAGTCCGTTGGGCTGCTGGGCCAGGTGCGGGTGATCGCCCGCGGCCACGACGGGCGCGCCATGCTCCCCGAGCAGGCAGCCCTTCCCTCCCGCACCCGCAAGGTCGGCGAAGGCCTGCTCGTGCCCCGCCGCCACGGGATGCTCGTCCCGGCCGGAGGCAGCTGGAACGACACCACCACCGACCTCTCCGAGCCGATGCGGACACGCACCACCCGCGACTCCGAAACCCTGCTGACCATGCCTTACGTCGTCACCATGCGCCGCAACGGCCGCATCGACACCGTCGAGCGCCCGCTCGCCACGCTCGCCGCCCGGGGCCGCCACCACGGCCTGGTCATCCCCTACCGCAAGGGCGCCGCCAAGCCCACCAGCGAGCCGATGCTGACCCTCGTCACCCGTGCCTCCGCCGGAGTGCTCACCCCGGCCGACACCGTAGAGCAGGCTCTGAGCGTCGAGGACTGCCACTTCCGGATGCTCCAGCCGCACGAGCAGCTCGCCGCCCAGCGGTTCCCCGGCGACTACATCATGCGCGGCAACAAGACGGAACAGACGCAGCAGGCGGGCAACGCCGTGAGCTGCAACGTCGCCCAGTGGCTCGGCGCGCGAGTCGCCGCCGTCCTCTGACCCTCACCCACCGCCAGAGAACTGCATCCGTCGGGTGGGGCGACCGGTACTCCGCCCCATCCGACGACACCCGCCAGCAAGGAGAACCGTGACCGACCCGCTCAACCCAGCCGCCGAGCACCACACCGCACCCGGCAACACCGCCGCCAGCCAGCCCCTCCACAGCTAGCTCCTCCCCGCACTCGCCGACCACGGCTTCAAGGCCGTGCTCGGTGCGGAGTTCCTGACCCTCACCGTCGGCCCCTGGGAGATCACCGTCACCGGCACCAGCCGCACCAACGGAGACGTCGACATCCGCTACCCCGTCGGCGACCACCACAGCCCCCAGGCATGCGCCCTCAAGGACACCGACGACTGCTGGATCGTCTTCGACTCCGGCACGGACGACCCACCCCCCTCATACCGCACCCTGGCCCAAGACAGCGACCAGATGATCCGAGCCATCCGCGAGTTCCTGCTCGCGCGGGAGGCTGAGCAGCCGGTCGTCCCTGAATGGATCAACCCGCGCTGCGGAGGCTGCGACGTCGGGCACTTCGCCTACCGGCCGAGCACCGCAGCCCTCCACTGCACCAGCCCCGTGTGCGACCACTGGATCCTCCCCAGCGAACTCGTCGACGCCGACGGCTGGGAGCTCCACGACGGCAGCCTCGCCGTCCCCAACTAACCGAACCGAACCCCACCACCCGCCCGGCCGGAGCCGACAGCACCGGCCGGGCAGAGGCGTGCCGCGAACGCGGGCGCTATGCGACGGCCCGTCCGTGCACCAGACCGTGGCCGCGCACCCATCGCTACCTCCGATTCCAGGCGCCACCCGGCCGCCGTCGACGTCCCCCGGTGCGCCCCTGAGCGGTTGGTGATGTGGCAACTGGTTGCGAACGAGCAGCGCGGGCCGGCTATCAGCCGTGCAGGACGCCGGTGCGGGCGGCGAGGCCTCGAAGTTCGGGTGTGGTGCGTCCGGAGACGAGCAGGCCGGAAACAAGGGTCTTCACTGCGGGACGGGCGTGGGTCTCCTGAGGGGCCCAGTACTCGGCCTGGAGGAGGGCTCGGATGCATTCGTCTCGTCGTCCCCACTGGGCGAAGGCTTTCGCGCGGTCGGTGAAGTAGAGCGCGCGTCGCTCTGTGGTGGGGAGCGCCTGGGGGGCGAGGGCGTCAGCAGCGGTGATGGCCGCTGAGGGATCCCCGGCGGTGGTCTCCGCCGAGATCAGGTGCAGTTGTACGGTCGCCTGGCTGAAGCCGCCGTTGGTGTCTCGGAGGTGGGTGACGGCGCCCAGGCTTTTGGCGATGGTGGCGGCCTCGCTGGTCAGCTCACGCATGCCGGATTGATCGCGTTGGTGGGCCACGGTGTAGGCGGCGCACTGGATCAGCAGGCCCCTCTGGGCGATCCCGACCTTCCCGAGCTCACGCAACGAGGGGTCGTCAGCGGCGTTCAGGGCGAGGGCGAGGGCCTGATCGTGCCAGCCTGCTTTGCGGGCGAGGACGGCCTGCTGACGGGCCGCCTCCGCGACAGCCACCGGTGCACCGCCGGCGGCGGCGAACTGCCGCGCGCGGTCGGCTGCCATCCAGCCGAGTTGCGCTTCGTCGAGCTTGACGAGGATCCGAGTCGCCAAGAGGTACGCCTGCGCCAGCAACCGGAAACTGTCGGTGGTGGACTGGTGCCCTGCGGAGATCAGGCGCGGAAGGCGGAGAGCGAGGCTGGAGTACGCGCAGTCGTTGAACTCGGCAGAGGCCCTGCGTAGCTCGGCTGCGAGGAGTTCCAGTGGCGTGTCCGAGGAGCCGCGGCCGAGTCCCAGCATCGCGTCGCGCAGCCCAGCGACGAGCGCTTCGCCGAGTTGTGCCTCCTCGGTCTTGCCCGGCATGGACCCGGTGACGGGGGCGCCCATGGCGGCCGCCGCGGTGACCGCGAGGTTCGCCAGTAGTTGCCTTCGGCTGCGCACCGGATCCTCCCCCTCGTCGTGACCTGGGAATCCCAGAGTAGGTGTGGGCAGGTTCGGATACGGCCCGGTTGGCTGGCTGGACGGCTCCGGATGAACGCCCGGGGTCGGCGCGAGGCCGAGATCCTGGGGAGGGATGCCGAGGACCTCGGCGAATCGATGGAGGACGGAGACGTCCCTCAGGGCGGACTTTCCGCGTTTGTCGGCTTTCACGCAGTCGCGGTCGACACGTGCGCCCGGGTAAGTGGCGCGCACCATGCTTCCGCCTCCGCTCGCGAGGCGTTCTACCTCTTCGACGACGAGCACGTGGTGGTCGAGACGCTCACCGCCGAGATCAACGTCCACCAGCCCCGCGAACTCGCCGACTACGCCCGCGCCTTCGCCACCCTGTCGTCCATGGCCGTCTACGGCGACGAAGCCCGCGCCCTCATCACGGCGGCGATCGACGCCCTCGGGTGAAATTGCGCAATCAGCCGCAATCACGTTGAGGGGCAGGAGCGTCCAGTCGTTGACTGGTCCCCGCACCCCGGAGCACTCCACCGGCTCAGGGAAGCGCCCACCCAGCAGCGGGCCGCCGGCCCTCAGCCTCCCGCAGTCCGCTGCCGTCCCCCCGTCGGAGAGGAGCAAGGCCATGACCTCCCTGCCGCGCCGGAAGCCCGTCCCCGGCATCGGATCCAGCGGACGCACCCTCCCCCTACAGCATCCGAGCCCCGGTGTGCCGAGCCGGGCCCTGCGCGTTCGCGCGGCAGACAGCTGGGAGAAGTTCATGCGCGGGTCTGACTTCGAACGGAGTGACGATGTCCCGACCTGGTCGTGAGCGGCAGCGCCAGGCGGTGCCCGGCTGGGTCACCGAGGGGACCGCGATCACGGACCCCATCGAAGGCCGCAACGGGATCGTCCAGTTCATCGGCGAGTGGGAGGACCCCGCGACCCGTGTGGTGATGTCCAACGCGGTCTTCGCCCGGCCCCCCGGCGGCGGCAAGGAGTGGATCGTCAAGGATCCCTCCAGCCTCGAACGGGGCTGACCCCCAAACCTCCCGCTCCGCCTTCCTACAGCCCCGGGGCGGGCTGCTCCATCCCTGCTCCACTCGAACGCGATCGAGAGGAGCACGACATGACCGAGATGCTGACCAGGCCCGTCGAAGGCACGGGCGCCGGCCAGTACCGCAACCCCCGCGACTTCGTGAAGCCCGAGGTCTGGGACCGCGAGATCACTCTGCTGATGCGCGACTACCCCTTCGACGAGGTGATGGCGACCCGGCTGTTCCACGCCGCGGTCTCCTACCTGATCACGGCGATGGAGAAGTGGGACGAGCCGGTGCCGCTGGAGATGTGCTGCGGCCGGATCATGGACATCGCCGTGCACGTGTTCATCCTCGACACCAGCAACTACCGGGAGTTCTGCCACGAGCACTTCGGCGGCCGGTTCCTGGAGCATATCCCCGAGATCGCGTTCAAATACGACGGCTCGGTAGAGCGCACCGCGCAGATCATCCACGACAACGGGTTCGAGGTGGACTGGAAGCTGTGGGAGGCCGACTACGCCAAGTGCGGCCCCTGCCACCCCGGCTCCAAGTGCCACTGACCCGGTAGAGCCGTAGGCCCGCTCACGCTCGGAGGTGCCCCGCGCACCTCCGGGCGCTTTTATGCCCATATGTGTGAGTTTCTATCCTTCGCTCCTGCCCCGAGGACAGCGCCGATAGCGTGGCGCCCCTCGACACGGCACCCTTCCCGGAGGTCCCCTCAATGACCAGCGCCGCCCCCAGCACCGCAGCCGAGTACTGGGACAAGTACCGCCCCACCTGCGACCGCCCGGCCGCTGACCGTTTCGACTGGACCGGCCTGCCGGCTACCGGCCCCGGCGCCGAGATCCTCGGCACCCCGAAGACCGCACTGGACCTCGGGCCGGCCGAGGGCGAGAACGCCGCCTTCCTTGCCCGCACCGGCGTCGAAGTGACCGCAGTGGACTTCTCCCCCGTCCAGATCGACCGCGCCCGCCACTTCTGGCAGGACGTACCGAACCTGGAGTTCGTCCACACCGAAGCCTGCGCCTTCCTCGACCGCGACGTACGCCTGTGGGACGCCATCTACTCCACGTGGGGCGCCGTCTGGTTCACCGACCCCGACGAACTGTTCCCCCGCATCGCCGCCCGCCTCGCCCCCGGCGGGATCTTCGCCTTCTCCCACCGCGAACCCACCGCGGGCCAGTACGGCGCCCAGAAGATGGGCGGCAAGTGGCTGGAGGGCCGCGAAACCGAACTGACCGTGCTCCGCTGGCAGCACAACCCCGAGCAGTGGACCGACCTCCTCAAGCGCCACGGCTTCACCGACATCCAGGCCGACATCATCCCTAGCCCCGACGCCGCGCTCGGCACCCTGCTGGTCACCGCCAAGGCCGCAGCATGAGCGAGACGTCCTGGGAGAAGTTCGGGTTGTTCCCAGCGGCCGAGGAGCAGTGGCACCGCTTCTCCTGGACCCAGCACTCCGACCACGGACCGGCATCGAACTCCTTCACACCGGCCTCGGAACCCGCGTCCTGGACCTCGGCGCGGGAAAAGGCGACAACCTCGCTCAGGTGGCCTCCACGGGCTCCGCGGCCGTCGGCGTGAACCTCTACACCACCCAGATCGACTCCGTCCGGGAGCGGTTCGGCCAGCTCACCACCGACAACCCCACCGTCGACGAACGCCTCAAGGCCGCCCGCTCCAACCTCCGCTTCCAGGACCGCCGCGTCGCCTACCTCGAAGCCCGCCTTGCCGACCACGGGTCAACGACCTGATCCTTTCCCGTCCATATTCTCAGCGTCCTGCCGATCACATTCGGCAGGACGCTGCCGGGAGAGGCACCTGCTCCAAAGGACCTGGTCAGCGGGCCTGAGTGATGCAAAAAGGCTGGCCCGCCGGATCGAACAAAACTGTCCAGCGACCCTCGCCCGGTTGAAACTCCGGCTTGGTCGCGCCCAGCTCCAGCAGACGTTTCTCCGCTGCCTTGACGTCTCCGAATGTCAGGTCCAAGTGGAAGGGCAGCTCCTGCCCGGGCCAGTCCGGGGCCTTGAACGACTTCGCCGTGATGAAGAAGTATGTCGACTCCCCTACCAGGACCGGGAAAGCGACCTCGCTGCCGTCCTCGTCCTGGTAGGCGTTGCCCACCGTGGCTCCCACAGCCGCAGCATAAAATTCGGCAAGCTTCCGGCCGTCCGGCGCCCACATGGCAGGGCCGCGGATCGTGCCCAGGGGAACCTCGCCAGCGCTGTTGTCAGCCATAACGATCCTTTCCTCGATGGGGAGAGCGCGCTTGGGGCGCTGTACTGAGCGGACCGTAGCCACCGTCTAGGTCATCAGCCGTCCTACATAGGCGAAGCCTTCCGGCGACGGGCCATCCACGAGTCCACCCGGCCGATGTACAGCAGCCGTCCCAACTCCCGTCGCGGACATGTAGTCCATGAATCGTCGCAGTTCAGAGCCGGTCCACGAGCCCCCGCGGTCGGTAAAGTGGCGGTGATCCACTCGTCCAGCAGGTCCTGCAGCTTGGGCAGCGACGTTCTCCCGCTGCGGGTGCCGCCCGCGCTGATCGGGATTGCGGCCGGTGTAGTCGTGCACTCGGACTCTCCGCCGAGTTGAGTCACGCCCAGTCGACGCCCAGTTTGGCGAGTGCGGCGTGTTGGTCGGTGGTGAGTTTGTCCCGCCTGCTCTTGGTGTTGGAGATCCATACGCCCAGCTTCACGACGACCGGCTCCGTCTCGCCTCGACGGTGATCTCCACACCGTGGGCGCGGGGCACCGGCCGGTGGGCGCCTTCTCGCTCGACCCACTGCGTGAGCGCCGCCAGGCCGCGCTGGAATGCCTGCTGTGCCTTGCTCGGCCCCTTCGCCCCGCGACTGGCCGCAGGAGCGGGAGCGGGCGCCTGGTTGGGCTCCACGCCCAGCTCGTTCAGCCGCTCCTGCTGCTCGGGCAGCAGCCGCGCCCAGGTGGCCGGCTGCTTCTGCTGCTGCAGCCACCGTCCGATGTCGTCGCCGTCCCACAGCACGCCCGGGGCGATGTCGGGCAGCTGCCCGTCGGCACCGACCAGGTCCGCGAGCACGCGGTAGTGCCGCTGCCAGTCCAGCGGCCACGGGCAGTCCCAGTCCTCGTCGATCGCGGTCAGCTGCGCCGCGCGTTCCGCGGCACGGTCGGTGCGATGCGCCGGATTCGTGGCAGTGGCTGCTGTCAGTGACAGCGGGTCAGGTTCGGGGTTTGCCGATGGTGAACCGTTCAGGGGCGGCGCGTCCACTGACAGGAAGGTGGTGCCTGGCCTCGCCGTACTGACACGGGGTGGCGTTTCAGGCTGACGGGCACTGCCACGGAACCGGCACTTCGCAGCCAGCGGAACGGTAAGCGTCTTCCCCGACGTGAACACCGGACGCCTGCAGAACGAGCAAGTCATCGAGTCGAGCTCCACCTGGACCCATGCACGCGTCGTCGCCCTCGGCGAGTACGGCATGAACGACTGGGAGGACGACCTGTTCGTCCGCTGGTCGGACGGCGAGGTCACCATGTACGGCAACACCCAGGCCGGCTCCTTCGGCCGGGAGTACCAGCGTACCCCCGCCCGCGGCAGCACTGGCAGCCCGGTCACAGAGCGCCGTCCGGCCGGACGACCCCTGTGCGAAGTATGTGGACCAGAGCTGTATCGCCGCAGCCACTAGAACCAGCAGCCGTGGGGCCCCCGCAGAGGCAGGCGTGGGCCCCCGGCCCGGACCGAGGATGCCATCGTGCGGATACCGCGGCCCCTTGTGGCCTCAGCCCTCGCTGTTGCTCTCGCTGGGTGTACGAGCGATGAAACGCCTCCGTATGTGCCAGGAACGGAATGGGAGCCTGACAACGCCCTGCAAAGTGCACAGGCGATCCTGAAGGACGATGACACCCCGACACGCCTCGTCGAATCGGGCGCGCCGCACGTGGCCTCCGGCCTGCGGGCAACCCTGGACACCAGCGGCGACAAACCCTTCCGCTTCGACATCGTGTGCGACAGCGATGAAGTTGCCAAGGTGACGCTCCTCCTGACCCGCGGAACTTCAAAGTCCGAGGTCTTCCCCCTCCTTGCCGGCTCCACCAGAATGGCGGTGGGTTCGGACGACGGTGGAGTCGACCATGACGCCCAGCCGGTGGCGAGAACGATCCACCGGTCCGGAACTTCGTGGATTGACATACGGCGCTTGAGGGACTGCGCAGCGGGCTGCTCCTGTAGCTCGGCGGAGGAGGAAGTCCGTCCGCCCTCACGGCGTGGAGCGAGGCGTTCGTTGGCCGTGTCCGGGGATGCTGTCGCGCTAGCAGCCCGCGATGTCGTCAGCGCAGCCGCGCACGTCGGCTTGCTCAAGGGACTTGAGGTTCCAGACGAGCAGACCTTGGGGTTGGGTCTTGCCTGTCGCGGGGTCGACCGTAGAGGTTCGACGTCTCGTGTAAAGGCATCGACGCCATCCGCGTCAACTTCCCCGCCGGAACACCTGTGACCGTGAAAGGCCTTCGACACCGCCTTCATGGAGATGATGATCAAGCACCACGAGGGTGCGGTGGCGATGGCCAAGACGGAGAAGACCGACGGCGCCTTGCCCGACGCCAAGACCATGGCGGACGCGATCATCACCTCGCAGACCGCCGAGATCACTCAGATGAACAAGCTCCTCGGCAAAAGCTGAACCCCACGCCCCGCAGGCGCCCGCCCCCGGGAGCACCCGGCATACGGGCACCGTGGGCGCGGCACCCGCCTCAGGCCGCGCCTGGCCGCGTTCGCTCAGTCAGTGGGTGCGGCGCAGGACTGCTTAGCTGCCCCAGCCGGCTTTCGGCTTCGACGGCGTTCCAGCGGCCGGGCAGAGCGGTGACGACGTCCTGGGCGGGGAGGTGCTCCCCCCGGATGGGCCGCAGGGCCGGCCTTCACCCGCCTGGTCCACCTGGGCAAGCCTCCCCGGCTGGAGGCCACGGCGGCCTTCGGGAGGGTTGCACCGGAAGGGGGCTGGAGGGCTGTCTGCACGGTTGCACTACGCGGGGGACCGAAGGTGCGACCGGGAGTGGGACCCCCCGAATCTGGTGATCTTGCATTCGTGCAGGTGGCGCGCTGACACGAAACCGAGAGATCGCATCCGGGCCGGCGTGACCGTAGGGCTGCCTCAGAACGCGCGGCTGCCCGCGGGGGCCTGCGAGTCCGTCTCGGGAGCACCGAGAGCTGTGGCGACGCGTCGGGCCATGTCCGACTGGACGCGGCCCCAGCTGAAACGCCAGGGTGTGGGGGCTGCCATCTGGACCTCCATCGACAGCGTGAGGAAGTGCTTGTGGAGCGGCCCGGCTGAGATCTGCGCCCGGGAGACGGCGGAGACGACTTCCTTGCCCACTCGGCCATTGTTGTTGTCGATGAGGTACAGCCGCTGATCGGTCAGCACCAGGAAGTAGGGGCGGGGTTTCAGCGCTACCAGCGCCGTACCGCCCGAGGCGATGCCGACGGCCACCGAGGCGGCCAGCTGGCGTTTGGCCGAAACCTTGCCTATCTGGACCGCCTCGACCAGCTCGACTCGCTCGCCCGGGGTGAAGAGCTGAGCGGCAACGGATATACAGTGCTCAGCAGACTTCTTGTTCACGTGGGTCCTCGCCGGGCTGGTTCTGGGAGTTGGGTGCGGCTCATCGTAGGGGCGCCCCTGACCTGGTGCAATGTGTGATCCACAAAGCCTGAATTGCCCCTTCCGCCCACCCCGAGCCGCAGCGTGCTGGCTGGCGTAGAGGGCGTGGTTGGCGTGCTTGGCTGGGGCGGGAGGACCTGACACGGGCGTGATCCGCATGTAGGCCGTCGGGCCAGTTCCTATCCCAGATGGAATTTTGAAGCAGCTGGGTGTCGCGGTGCCTCGCCCGCGTAAGGGAGGGGCAGGCGGCTTGAGTCCGGCGGGGGTGGTGTGGCGGTACTGTGAATGGCTCATCGGAGTGGCGGTCTTGGGGGACGAGTGGGACGCAGCAGGCTGCCTGTGGAGAACGCGGGCAAGGGCGATCTCTGTCTCTTCATCGAACCGTACGGTGAGGACTTCTATCTGAAGCCCGGGGAAGTCTTCACGGTCGCGCCTGAGGCCGAGGGGATCGATGTCTGGTTCTCTACTCTCGTCTGGGAGGGAGGCATCACGGTGTGGCCCTATGAGGACGGCGACCCGACCAAGATTGTCCTGGAGTACTCAGTGACGGACGCCGACGGAACCCGGCTGGAATGCGGTCCAGAGGCCCCCTAAGTCGGCTGGCTTTGACGTGGCCGAGCTGGGTTGACCCTCGGCCACAGGGTCAGGGCGAGATTCTGCAGCTGGGCGGTGCCCAGCATGGAGTGGTGGACGGGACAGCCCTTAGGCGACGCTATAGACCGGCCCGGCAGGGGTGCCAGTGACGCTCTTGTGTCTTACTCGTAAGCGCCATGGGCAGTGGGCGGCGGAGTGGACAGGACCGGATTCGAACCGGCGTCAGACCCCCTTGAAGGGGGGCGCGTCGACCTCTGCGCTACCTGCCCCCCGCCGCGGCGTGGATCAGCCTACGCCACCCCCTACCTACCACTGCTGCGGGCTGCCCGGGGAACGGGCTGGTCCTGGAGTCGGAGCCGAAAGGGCCCAGGGTGGGGGAGCGGAGCGGACCCACCCAACGGGCCGTAGGCCCGGACCCCGTGAAACGGGGTCACTCAGGCCGGCGGAGCAGGCCGTTCGGGGTGGAGCGAAGCGGAACCCCCCGAACTGTCCGGAGCGAAGCGTAGGACACCGGCCCGAAGGGCCGGCTCTAGGACCGCGAAGCGGTCCGCCGCCAAGCGCAGCGAGGCGGTTCTCTCCTGAGCGCGCAGCGCTCAGGTACCCGCTCCGCGGG